>JACQJF010000035.1 GCA_016198165.1 Candidatus Iainarchaeum sp.
AAAATGGACAATGCCAATCGACAACTGGGGCCAAATCGTACAGCAACTCAGCATTTATTTCGGGCCCAGAATGGAGGCTTACCTAAATTAAACGAGAAGGAGAATCAGCAAAATTTGTTACGCTCCCGCAAATTAATATTTGTCTGAAGTCTATGCTTAATTATCTAAACTCTAAGAATTAGCTTCTTTTAAACCCCAAGGAGTGCCGAGAAGACAAAGTATGCGGTTGCGCCGATTGCTGCGCTTGAGGGGATTGTGGTGACCCATGCAAGGAGTATTTTTCTTGCGATTCCCCACCTGACTGCGGTGGTTCTTTTTGTTATTCCGACGCCTGCAATTGACCCTGCGATTACATGTGTAGTGCTGACTGGGATTCCAAGGATTGAGGCAGAGGTGATTGTGAGTGCTCCGGCGCTTTCCGCGCAAAAGCCCTGGAATGGCTTGAGGTTTGTAAGCCTCATTCCAAGTGTTTTCACGACTCTCCAGCCCCCTGCAAGCGTTCCAAGTGCAATGGTCAGGTGTGAGAGGATGATTACCCAAAATGGGACGTGAAACTCGCTTCCAAGAAAACCCGCACTGAAAAGAAGCAGCGAAATCACGCCCATTGTTTTTTGCGCGTCGTTTGTCCCGTGGCTTAGGCTGTAGGAAAAAACTGACACAAGCTGGAGTTTTTTGAAGTACTTGTTTGCCTTTGATGGCCGTGTTTTTCTTGCAATCCAAATAACTATTATTGAAAACACTACCGCAGTCACAAGCCCTATGAATGGCGCGAGGAAAATGAATCCAACCACGTTCAATATTCCCCCTACGTTGAGCACTGAGATGCCTTTTGCTGCAACGCCTGCGCCAATGAGCCCCCCGATGAGTGAGTGGCTTGCGGAAATCGGCAAACCCAGGTGCGTCATCAGGAAAACCCAGAATGCACTTGCAGCCAGGGCCCCTATCACGACCACCGGCGAGATTACAGAGGCGTCAAGTATGCCTTTTCCCACGGTGTTTGCCACTGCAACGCCGAAAACGAATGCTGCGACAAAGTTTGCAAAGGCCGCCAAGACAACTGCCTGTGGGAGGGTCAGGACTCCCGTGGCGACTACTGTTGAAACGGAGTTCGCGGCATCATTGAACCCGTTCCCAAAATCAAAAAGCAGTGCAATTAATATTCCCAGGACAACTAACCCAAGCGGGTCAACCATGCTTCACCACGATTGTCTGTACAATGTCTGCAAGCGTTTTTCCCTTGTCAAAAGCGTTTTCCATTTCCTCGTAAATGTCCTTGAACTTTATGACTTCGATTACCGCTTTTTCTTTTTCCTTGAACCCGCCGTTGAAGAGGTGCGAGATTGAGTCCTCGTAGAGCTTGTCTGCCTTGTGTTCGAGCGCATAAATTTTTGTGCACATTTTTTGTGCCTCTTCCAGTGACTCGAGGTTTGCGATTGCGGAATTGATTGTTTCAGCCATTTCAAGGAAAGTGTCCGCCTGCCCTGAAAGCGTTTTCGGGATTCTGTGAATCCTGTACATCACCATTTTCCTGCTCGTGCCGTCAATCGAGTCAAGGATGTCATCAAGGAGGACCGTCAGGGTGTGGACATCTTCGCGGTCATACGGCGTGACAAGGCTTTCATGGAGCAGTTCTATTATTTCCCTGCTTTGCGTGTCGCCAAGGCTCTCGAGTTTCCCAAGCCTCCGGATTATCTGGGTTTTTTTCCCGTTTTCAAGGGAGTTGTATTTTTTGAGGAAAAAATGGAACTCCCTTGAGGCATCCAAAAGGGTTTGGCTTTGTTTCTGGAACAGTTCAAAAAAGCGCGGTTCTTTTGGAAGAAAGAACCCAAGGATTCTGCCCATGACCAAAAAAAAGCTGAAAACAGTTTAAAAACCCCGGATTTTTCGTCAATTAG
The DNA here is from genome assembly GCA_016198165.1 of Candidatus Iainarchaeum sp. Classification (GTDB taxonomy): domain Archaea; phylum Iainarchaeota; class Iainarchaeia; order Iainarchaeales; family GW2011-AR10; genus JACQJF01. The sequence continues at coordinate 1,896 of JACQJF010000035.1, forward strand.
GGCCTTTTGCGGGTTTTTTCTCGGTCTTTCTTTCCGCGCCGCATTCAAGGCATTTCACAGTCAGGAGCGTGCCCTGTTTTCCATGCCCCGCGTTTATTCCTTCTTTCAGGAATGCGTTGCATTTCTTGCAGTAGCAGGGCTTCAACTCGGCGGGAATGCGCGTGTTTGTCCGCGTCCCGATTGCACGCGCCAATTGGATGTACCTCTTGCTCCGCTTTGGGTGATTTTCCAAATTCAGCTCCGCAAGCTCAAACAGGCGGTAAATCCTTTCAAGTGCGAGTGCCTGGATTTTTTTATTCATACATATACTCCGTGAATAGTCGTGCAAAAAAAGGCGTTGTTTCCCCTTTTTTAACCAGCTCTCTGGCTTCTTTCACCGAAAAGAACTTTCCGCCCGCAAGCTCTCGCTTGTCAGGAGTTATTTTCCCGTCAAAAACCGTCCTGAAAAGGTGAATGAACTCAAAGCACGTGCCGTCAAGAATCGCCTTTCTACCGGCATATTCCAACTGAGTTACTCTGATTCCCAGTTCTTCCTTCAAGCCCCTGTGAGCGGTCTCTTCAATCGTTTCCCCGGTTTCACAGTGCTCACCCGAACTCGAATCCCACACGCCGGGGCATTGCCGCATGGTCTTTGGGCGCTTCTGCAGGAACAATTCCCCGCGTGAATTAAACACCCACACGTGAACCGAGCGATGAAGCACAGGCTTGTCATGCACCAAGGCTCTTTCAATCCTTCCAATCACGCGGTCGTTCTCGTCAACGACTTCGACGAATTTTCCTTCAGCCATTGTAGTCTGCACCTAGGATTTTGGTGGTTTAGCTTAAATAGTAGATTGAATTTTCTTATAAGATATTTGGAGTTGTTAAAATTTGCCCAAGTATGTTGCTAAACCAAGAGGCAGGTCTTTTTTTCAAAACCCCGTGCCTAGGCGTGGAAGGTTACTGGGAACTTTAAAGGCGCCAAGCTATAGTCAAATGAGCGCTACTAATCAAGTGAAAAGATTGTTAAAAAAAGCTGCTAGAAAGCAAAAGCGTCTTGATTCTCTAAAAACAGGAAGTTGGAGACTTAGGCATAAAGCACAACAGATTGAAGGGCAGGTGAGGGCTTTGAGGAGTAAAGCAAGAAAAATAACCCCTCATAGAAGACCGGGTCCTCCAAAACCAATGCGTTTACCCCCGCTTGTAAATCGTTTAGTCCTGCAACAGTATATTGGTAAGTCGTGGGTTCCAATAATTAACAGGATGGTTGCAGAAGGCCTGCTGGTTGTAAGAAAAAATACTGATTTAAGAGCGGAAATTAGCAGGATAGTAAAACGGTACAACCCGGCTGCTGCAAAAGATTTTGCAAAGGGGGGGGGCGTTGTATCTACAAAAGGGCAAGCATTCACTTGAACAACTTTTTCGCACTGCAAGCAGCAAGCACCCTGTTGGCGTAGTGTCAAAAGTCGACCCTCAAAGTGAAAAAGAAAAAAGAGCAAGGGAATACAGGAGACATCTTAGAGAAACTGGTAATATTATTTAATCCAGAATTTCACTGGCCTATAACCTGTGATTGTTTAATCAATTTTTTTATGTTTCAACCACTAATTTGCGCTCTCCTTCCGGCCTGACAAATATTTCCTCTCCTTTTTTTAGGTGAAGAAAGTCTGCTATTTTTTTTGGTATCCTGATTATCAGCGAATTTCCGGAGTAACCGATTTTTGCTTTTTGCCCGATTCCCCAGATTCCTAATTGTTTTGCTTTCTCGTCAATTTTGTCAGAAGATTCTTCAGTAAAGAAAACCTCATTGCAGTTGTTGCATTTTTCTGCTTCAAAATCTCCCAGTTTTACGTTTCCGTAGCTATATGGCTCTTTTGCTTTTTCCATTTTTTTCTCGCAAATCGGGCAGTTCATTTTCACTCACCTGTTTTTCCAATAAACTGTAATCACAAAATAATTGCAGGGCAGCTGGCGGTAAACTACTTCAAATCCTTGGAATGTTGAAATTATTTTGTCTCTGAAAACCTTTTTTGCGCCCCTTAAAATCCCTTCAAGGATTTCAATTTTTGAGATGCCTGTTTCAATCATTTTGTCCTTTGCATGCATTGAAGGCCTAAAGGAACATCTGTTGGGAGTTTCCATAGTATCTATGTATATCTATGTAAGTTAAAATTTATAAAATGGTTGTTTTTGAAAAAAATGGATCAAAAAAATCCGGTAGATTAAGGGCGATGTTAGCACCCACTTCGAGCCTTTGTATTACCGTCCCTTCGGAGAAGGGACACATATGCGTCGCGAGCCCACGCAAGGGCTCAATGCAGCCGCCGGGACTCGAACCCGGGCCTCAAGCTTTCTCCAACATGTCAGTTGCTGGCACGGCATTGATGCCTGTTTTGTATTCCCGCGCCATCGTAAGATGGCGCCACATACGCGGTGCGAGCTGATGCAACAGCTCTTGGAAGGCTTGAACGCTACCACTACGCTACGGCTGCGTTAAAGAGTTTTATTGGGGGGTTTTTTTAAATTTGTTGACTCAGAATTGAACAGTGCTTTTCCAGTTATGGCCAGTGGTTTTTTCGTTATAGAGGGGCTTGATGGCGCGGGCAAGACCAGCGTTATTGCGGAAGTGAAAAAACTGCTTTTAAGGGGTGGTTTTCCTGCCTCGAAAATCGTGGTTACAGCAGAGCCGACTGACAGTGCTTTTGGCCATAGAATAAGGCACTTGCTCTCCTCGAAAAAAGGCATTAAATCCAATGCCGCGGAATTTTTGGAGCTCTATGTCCTTGACAGGCGCCACCATTTAAAGTCAGTGATTCTCCCCGCGCTTTTTGACGGAAAAATCGTGCTTTGCGACAGGTACAAGTACTCCACTCTCGTTTACCAGTCCCTGCAGGGAATAGACCCGGAAAAGATTGCAAGAATGCATGCAGGCATGCTAAAGCCTGATGCTGTGTTTGTCCTTGACATTGACGAGGGCACTGCGCTTGAAAGGATTTCCTCGTCAAAGCGCGGGAAAACCGAGCTTTTTGAAAAAAAAGTTTTCCTAAAAAAAGCGAGGAAAAAATTCCTTTCCATGGAAAAGTTTTTCCCGGGCGAAAAAATAATCGTGGTTGATGCTTCCAGGCCGCTTGGGGAAGTTGCCCAAAAGATTTTTTCATTTCTTGAGAAAAGCGCGTGAAGCCTGCACAAGGGCAAGAATTACTATCATTGTTATTACCGCTCCAAGAGCCACTGTTACAAGCCACGTGCTTTTTTCGTCTGGGGCAAACTCATTTTCTTCAGCTGGTTTTTGCGGTTCTTCAGTCACTTCGATTGGCTTTTCCTCTTCTTTTGGCACGCTTATCCTCACTGTTTTTTCCTCCGTTCCTGATTCAAGCCGGAGTTCTATTTCGCCGAAAGAAAAATTCCCGACACTGATTGTCTCGGTTTTTTCGGAGAGCCCCGGCAGTTCCACTTCTGTCCCTGCAGCTATTTGCGACTCCCTTATTGCCGTTATTTTTGCGGTGCCGCTCTCCGTGGATGTGTTTGCGATTTTCACGTCAATAAAGAGCGTGTCCCCGCTGACGCGGGGGCTGATGTCGGAAAAAACTATTTTTGCGCCTTCCATGAATGTTTCTTCTGAAAAATGCACTTCAATGTTTTTTGAAACGTTCTGGTCAGGGGCAAGGAAAAACATTCCGTAGCGGAGGAATGTTTTTTTATTCTGGTGCACTGGTGCCCTGACTACCCAGGTTATTTCCTTTTCCTCAAGCGGCCCGAAAATCTCGAGCCGTTCCCTTTCCTGGATTGAAAAATCCTTGTGCAGGGCGATTTCAACCGGGATGACTGCCTTTTTTTCCAGGAGGTTTTTCAACTTTGCCTTTACCGTGAATTCCTGGCCCGAGTAGACCCTTTGCGGGGCCTCCACGAAAGCGCTTGTCACCCCCTGGAAAAACTTTACCTTATTTATTTCCACTTCAGGGAGTGCCAGTGAAGTCGTGACATTTACGGTGTTTGCTGTCCTAGTGGTTACAGTGAAGTTCACCGACTCGCTTGCGTCAGCGGTTTTTGCAAGCTCAAAGTGCGCCGCGTCAACAAAACCCGCCTCGCCAAAAGTGGAGTCCAGGCCAACCCAGCCGTAATCCTTGAGCATGACTTCGTTCCATCCGTGGTTTGCAAAAAGCTCGCCGTCAAAGCTTATGCCCGTGACATATTTTGCCGGGATTCCTTTTATCCTTGCGAATGCCGCTGAAAGGTTTGCAAACTCGTCGCAAACACCCGCCCTTGAGTTGTAAGTCTGTTTTGCGGAGAAAACCGCGTTGTAATAGTTTTCAAAATCGTAGGTGATGTTTGTCTTCACCCACTTGGCTATTTCGCGCAGTGTTTCAAGGTCGTCTTCGGAAGTGAATTCCAGGTCTGCCTTGCTTTGCAGTTCCTGGTCGTTGACTTCAATGAATTTCGTTTCTTTGAGGAATTCTTCGCCATTTTTCACGGCTTGTTTTTCTTCAAGCCCGATTTGCGCGCTTTTTTTCAGGCGCGCAATGACAGTCACGGTAAACGCGGGGTTGTCTGCATACTCTGCAAGGTTATCCACTTCAAAGATCGCGTACTTGTTTTCCCCCTCAAACTCATAGGCCGGCTGGAATTTTTTCCCGTCGATTTCCAGTTCCTCGCTTATTTCAAGCACCTGCTGCCTGTCATTTTGGTGGAAAGTGAGGAAACGCACCTCCATTGAATCCATGCTTGTCAGGGTGCCGGCAAGTTCACCTGTTGCCTTGAGCGTGATTGTGGCATCCATTTCCTGAACGGTGTTTGGCAGAAACTCAAGCCCGTATGCGTTCAGCGCCAAAAACAGGGCTAAAATGAGAATGGTTTTTTTCATGCAACAATAAATTGCTTCAATCTGTTTTATCTGCCTTTTGGCAAGTGGGCCTGGGAGGAATCGAACCTCCTTCTCATCGATGTAAACGATGCATCCTGGCCGTTAGACTACAAGCCCAGAACGGTTGCGTCCGTTCACACCGCCTATGTGGCCTTTCTGTGAAAGGCCGGTAACAAAGCTCCACTATGGTATGTGCAATTGTGTCTTACCGCGCCATTGCAGGATGGCGCCATATCCGCGTTGTGAACCCGCGCAAGGGTTCCCATGCGACCGCCGGGAATCGGACCCGGGCCCCAACCTTGGCAAGGTTGAATCATCGCCACTAGACCACGATCGCAAAAAAGGGGCCTCTCAATAATTGTTTTTGTCCATGAAAAACTTTAAATACTGTTTAACCACTTCTCTTTTGAGGGGTATTTGATTTGAGAAAGCTCATGTTTTTCCGCTTTGGCGGCAGGGAAGTCCACATGCCGCGATTAATCGGGGCTTTTATCCTTTTTTCCGCCCTACTTTTTTTCGTGCAGGCCTCAGCCCAGATGTTTAACTCCTGGGACAACATAAAGGAAGTCAACCAGTGCCTTGCGTCGCCCGATTTTTCCCGCGCCTTCTGCCAGGAAGCGGCGCAAAAGTCCATTGGCCTGTATGTCAGCCTTGGCCAGGAAGAGTTGTCGCTTCGCCAGTTCTGGAGCGTTATCCTCGGCCCCATGGCCACTGTTTTGTTCTGGCTCGCAGTCCTGTTCTTGGGCTGGATGGTTTACAGGACAGGCGACCTCGTGCTTCCGATAGAAGAAGTTGAAAAGATTTTCCCGGACAGAAAAAGGAATGTAGGGGAAAAAAAAGGATTAGGGCTTTAATCCATAATTCCACTGGTCTTTAACCAGTGGTCTGAGACTATCGTCGGTGTTATTTCTCATTCTTCGTGAATTCCACCGGTCTATGACCGGTGGTTGTTTAAAACCCTGGCGAAAAGAAAAATCCCGATTTTATAACAAGCCAAGAAAATAATTCGACAAATTTTCCTGGTTTGTTATCTGTCAAACCACGCCAATATGCCTAAAAACTTTCGTGGTTTGACATATTTCGATTTGTCAGGGTTTTACTACTATCGCCCTTGCTTTTCCCTCGGAAATTTTTCCCTTCTTTGAACCCACGACTGTTCCAACGGCTGCTTTGTCCGCGGCATCAATGAGCCTTTTCGTGATTATCCCGTCAAAGACCACTGTCGAAACCCCGGTTGTTTTCGAGATTTCATCCACGAGTTTTTTCGTCTCGACTTCTTTTATGACTTTGAGGTCCTTGTCGTAAAGCCTTGCCTTAAGCGAATTTTTCAATTCAGTCATTGCCGGGGCGAATTTCTGGCTTTCATCGCTTGTCGGGGTCGCGTCCACTTCGGGCGCGGAGAACGCTTCCTGTTGTGGCTGGCCGAATGAAAAGCTTTCCAGGCTTCGCGGGCCGCGGGGCTGGAACTCCCTGTGCTCCCTGCGTTCCATGGGCATTTCCATGTCTCGCCTTGGGCCCCGCGGGGGGAACCCTCTTCTCATGCCTGGCCTTCGCGGGAAACTTTTTCGCGCTCCGCGAAAACCGGTTTCAGCCATCATTGGGGGGCCGTGGCTTGAGTACCTGAGGAATTCCCCTATAGGGAGCCTTTTGTGCAGTGACTGGATGATTTCTTTTCTTGCAAGTTCCTCGACTTCCTTTCCGTCGGGGGCTTTTGCGATAAAACTCGCGCGTGCAATCTGTGCAAAGTTCCTTGCAATCAGGGTTCCGCCCCTGTCCCCGTCCACGAATACGGTGACCTCTTTTTCGCGGCTCAAGTCAATGATTGCTTTTGGTATCTGTGAACCGTTCATTCCGATGACGTTTTTTATGTTGTTCCTAAGCAGGTTTATGACGTCAGCGCGCCCCTCGACTACGATGATTTCGTTATTTGTTGCAATGTCGGGCCCTGCGGGGAGTTTTTCAGCCCCGAATGCCTCAAGCTCTGCTGACCTCGATTCTTCGCGCAGCGATTCCGTGAGTTCCGTTGCATCGGGTATTTTCGAGCGGAACTGTTCAAGTATCTGCTGTGCCCTGGTTTTTATCTCCTGCCTCTTTTCGGAGCGCACGTCGTCAACGCTCACTATCTTGAATGAAGCGTCATAGGGCCCGACCTTGTCGACTGATTCGACCGTTGCGGCCAAAAGGCTCGTCTGGACCATGTCCATGCTGCTTGGGACAAATATTTCCCCGCGCGTTTTTCCAAGCACGTTTGAGTGCGTGATTTCTATTCTCCCGATTTTACCGTTTTTCTGGAGTTCCTTTAGGTCCATTTCATCGCCAAGCAATCCTTCGCTTTGGCCGAACACCGCGCCGACTATGTCGGGCTTGTCCACGACACCCTGGACTTCAAAAGAAATCTTCACCATGTATTTGACGTTGTTAACATAAGTTTTTGCCATTTTTTTATTCAACTCCTTTTGCAAAACTATTCTTGTTTCCCGGAGAATCAGGTTTTTTTTTAATTGGCAAAAAAATTTTTTTTTTTATAT
>JACQJF010000036.1 GCA_016198165.1 Candidatus Iainarchaeum sp.
GACTTCAAGGCTTGTCCCGGCCCCAGTCTCATTCCAATCCACGCCCAAAGAATAAAGGTTGCCAGTCGGGTTGATGTTGATGGATTCAAAGTTGCCGGAAATTCCTCCACCCGCTGTGTAGAGTGACTGGATTTCCTGGCTCGACAAGGCGCGATTCCAAACGCCAATTTCATCTAACAGGCCTTTCCACCCCAGGCCAATGTCAAAACCGTTCCCGCTTGTGAAAGTGTTTCCTGTAATTGACCCTTGCGCATTTTGCAGCACACCATCAAGGTAAAGCAGGACGTTTGAACCACTGTAGACTCCCGCCAAGTGGTGCCAGTTTGTCGTGTCATTAAAACCCACGTTGCTTGATGCAAACGCGGATTGCCCGCCTGAATTGTAAGCCCCAAAGTACAATTTTGTATCAGTGTCCCATTGCATTTGAAATACGTTTGAGCTTTTCAGGGCAATGAAACCGTTTCCCGTGGGAAAGCCGCCTGTTTGCGTGTTTTTGAACCACACGCTAAAAGTCATGGCTGAAAGACCCTCACCGAAATTTGTTTGCCCAAACGCGATTTCCCCTCCGGTGTCGTCTAAACTACAGGCTTGTCCGAATTTTCCTGAAACATTGCACACAGTACTTCCTATGAGCGTGCCATTCAGAGAACCTTTGGAATCGTTTGCATTTCCATTAAAATGCCAAAGCGCAATCAAACCGGTTCCCAAGGGGCCGTTGGGGTCTATTTCCGAGCCACCAGCGCCAGTCGGCCTCACATAACCATTCTCCACCACGACATTATTTTGTACAGCGATTCCATTAGCGTTCGAATAATCATCTTCGAAAAAATCCGGTCCCAGGACGTACAGGCCTGTAGGGGGTTCATAATAAGTGTTTTGTGGGAAAAACCAGAAAAACAGGGCTACAAACAAAACGAGCGCGGTTAAAGCCAGCAATTGTGTCGGCTTTTTTCCAATGTGCATAAAGTACAAAACCTGGCCAAATTTTCTCATTTTTTTGAAAGGATTTATCCAATATAAACATTTTTATAGTTTATAATTATTCTTATCTGTGGTGTCTTTTTTCTTTGCGGTCATGGCTTCTCTTTGGCTTTTTTCTTGTCCTTGTTTTTTGTTTAAGCGTCGCTGGCTTTGTCTCCAAAACCGGGACCATTAGCGCTTCCGAGACTTGGATTGATGGAAACACTTACCTTATCACGGGGGACGTGACTGTCACAGGCTCAGGGGTAACCCTCACTATCGAACCCGGTGCAGTAGTGAAATACAAGGCAGGCACATCAATTCTAATCCAGACTAATGCCCGTCTTGTCGCCAATGGCACGGCTGACAAAAACATTACTTTTACCACGTGCACAGACCAGAACGCGTGGGCGGGAGAAGACACTTCAGCAGAAGCAGGCTGTTCAGGCGGACCCTCGCCAAACTTTTACGGAACCGCAATAAGGATTGCAAGCGACGCAAACATGACCAAATCAGACTCACTTTCATACCTCAAAGTATTCGACGCAAACATGGGCATACGCCTCGACCTGAACCTTGGAAGCGTGCATGACTCTAACTTCAGGTACTTCAATGGTTATAGCAACGAGAACCGGGGCGGCATCGGGCTTTACACAGACCACACGGACGTCAACGTCTATAACAATACATTTACAGATTTTTATGAGCGCTCAAGCGGAGTATACTTTGCCGGGAGCACGTCTTTTCGTGGCAACATTTATTCAAACATTTTCCAGGACTGGAACCAGTCAAGCGCAGGAAACGAAGCCGGGGGGATAGCTGCCATATGCAAGTCCACGTGCAGGATATACAACAATATTTTCAGGCGGTTTGACGGCAGTTTTGCAGTAGCCGTGTTTGAACGCAGTAATTTTGAGGGCCATCTTTATTCGAACGTTTTTGACGACATGAACAATGGGGCTGCCGCGTTTTATGATGCAGGCGGGCTTGGTTCCACGGGAAGGATATACGACAACAATTTTACGGTACAAACCACGCCTTATGCGCTGCGGTTTGGCGCAGACGTAAACGGCTTGATTTATGGCAACCGGTTCTCGGATTTCCGGGGGCCACAATACTGTACTGGGATGTCCATGAGTGGCCACTCGAGTGCAAGCATTTACAACAACACTTTTGAAAGCTTTTCCGGAGTTGAATGTACCGGCATTGCTGCCGGAAGCTCGCTTTTTTCCGGAAGCATTTACAATAACCGGTTTGACAATTTTTCCTCATCAGGCAGCGCACTGTCATTAAACGCCAATGGTTACTCTGGCCTTTTTTACAACAATCTTTTGACTGACTTCAATGGAACGACAAGGGGGCTGTATAATATATCAGGCCCGTTTTCAGGCAAAATCCTCAACAACACTTTTTCAAACTTTACCGGTAACGAAGCAGTCGTGCTTGCTGGCACGACCTTTAGCGGTTACCTGCAGCGCAACCTATTTACGAACATGAGTGGCGCAATTAGCATGTCAGATGAAGGCTCAGCTTCAAACAATGCTTACTTCAACGTTACAACCATTGGCAGCCCTGCAGGCAAGCGTTCTGGCGACCAGAACAGTGACACTGGTTTCACCTCTGACCCGTTTATTGCTATTGGTGGTGACAGGAATTTTGTGCTGAACACGACTTCGAGTGGCGGGGCTAAACTTGTGGGTGCGGGTGGAGTGGATTCGAATGCTGTGGATGTGAATAATTTTTTCAATTTGAGGACGACACAAGCAAACAACCAGTTGGATAGGGGTACTGTTGATATTGGTTATCATTATGACCAGAACGCGCCCTATGTTCTCGTTGTTGGCCCTAATGGTGGTGAAAACGTGTCTGGGGTTTACACGATTGATTTTAACGTGGAGTCCGGTTTTTCCGCTGCTTCTGGAATTACGACTGACGTTAATTATTCTGCTACGACGACTGGTGGGACGGTTATCGTGTCACAGGCTTTGAGTAGTTATACTTGCTCGATTTCCGCGAATCCGTATTTTGTGTGCAGCCATTCCTGGGACACTACAAGTGTGGCGACAGGAAATTATTACATTCTTGTCAGGGGCACTGATTCCAACGGCACCATGAGGGATGCCTCAGACTCCACGTTTAGTGTTGTCAAGGTGCCGGACATAAACGTTACACGAATCGAGGGCACCGTGGACACCGGGCCAATGCCAGTTTACTCGTATATCCAGGATGGTAATTTGACGATTGATTTCAACGTCATGGACACAGACTCGAATGGTTTGTTGGTGGATTTGAACTACTCGTCCACGAAAACAGAGGGCACAGGGACTGTGATTGTGAATGATTTGAACATTTCCAAGTTAAACACTACAGGTGCTTTTAACTGTCTGGACACGAACTTCCAGAACTCCACCCAATGCTCAATAGACTGGAATGTTATTGGCGTGGGAGACGGGAACTATTACCTGAACATTAGCGTTTCTGATGGTGTTTCCACTGACTACAATTCTTCCGATTTGAATGTTTTGGTTGACAACAACGGGCCATCCCTGACAATCTCTTCACCCAGCGAAGGCGCCACGATAACCACTTCCACAGTCACGCTTGAGTATTCTGCTACTGACACCAACACTGGCATAGCCACTTACTGGGTTTCCAGCGACGGGTTGACCTGGATAAATAATTCCACAAGCACGAGTTACAACTTCACGAATCAGGCTAACGGAGCACACACTTATTACGTGATTGCAACAGATGGGGCGGACAACAATTCTTCCACGGCTTCGGTGAATGTCACTGTTTCGGTTTCTACACCCGGTAACCAGGGCGGAGGAGGCGTTATTTATTGTAAATCTTCTTACAGGGGCGCGAATATCTGCGAACCCACTGACACCTGTTTTGGAGAATGGGCAAGAGCCGCAATAGACACAAAGTTTTGCTGTGTGGGTACATGCAAACCTGCTGAAGAACCGTTGCCGCCGGAACCTCCTGAAAGAAAGGAGCTTTTTTCGCTTTCCAAAGAGTATTCTGTGGATTTGTTGTCTGAGGGTTTACCTGTTCTGGATAGGACTGGTAAGGATGTCGTGGAGAATCGGAAGCGTTTTGCGTCAGGCGAGGATGTTTTAGTGAGGCGGTCTGTCTTGGCAAATGAAGTGTTTGGCGGGGCTGAAGGTTACAACGTGGTCATGGCCCTTGAAGTGCGGAACCGGTCTTTGAACCCTATTAAAGGGGTCGAGGTTGTGGAGGAAATTGACAAGTCTTTGGTGGAGAGTGCGTCTTTGCTCAAGCCAGTCGAAGGAACGTTTGAGGTTTTGGAAGAAGACCCATTGGTGAGGTTTTCCATGGGTGACCTTGAACCTGGCGAGTCCAAAAGAATCGTGTACGAGTTTGACATGCAGAGCTCTCCCTCACAGAAAATGTTTGAAGAATTTAAACCCCCATTGGTCCTGGTTCTCTTGTCTGAAAATGACGCTTGCCTAGGGGTTTTTTGCAATGATTATGACGCGTGCACGACCGATTACTGCGAGAAAGGCGAATGCAAGTCCTCACCTAAAGCTGAAGGCGCGGTCTGCGGTGAAAAACTTGAATGCAGAGAGGGTGCATGCGTGGCAATGCAAACACCAAGTATCCCTCCTGTTGGCAGCGAGCCCCAAAAACCGGTTGAAGCCAAGGATACTGGCATGTCCGGCCTTGTTCTCCCGCTCATAGCCCTGCTATCCGCACTCGTTTTGGGCCTTGCAGGTTACTATGTTTACATTCACAGGAAAAAAAACCGGCAAAGCCTTGAATAATTTATTTTTTTCTTTCCCGTCAGGATTCTCCTGTTTTTTCCTGCACAGCTTTTTTCAAACCGATTTTTTCCTCAAGCCGTTCAATGAACTCTGCTTGTGCGGGGTGGATTTTTTCCCTTGCTTTTTTCGCGCCGAAGAACTCGGCCTTGTCTATTTCCGGGAACCTTCCAGTTTTTCCTGAGTGGGGCGGCCACTCCATTTCGAAAAAATTGCTTTTCGGAAGAATGTGCGGCTCTTTTTTTCCCTCAAACGCCCACGCGTGCACGATTTTCCCGCTTTTCTGCCTCACACTCCCAAGCGGAATGAATTCCACCTCTGGCACTACGCCTGTTTCTTCTTCAAACTCCCTCTGCGCTGCTGCAAGCAATTCCTCGTTTTCATTCACCTCGCCTTTCGGAATTGTCCAAAAACCCTCGTCCTTGCGCACATAAAACGGGCCGCCTGGGTGCGCCAAAAATACTTCAAGCTCCCCGTCTTTGAGGCGGTACATTAACAGGCCCGCGCTTGTTTTTTTCACCGGCATGATTATATATCTCCTGGAAACGAATAAATATTTTAAGTAAAGAAGCGGCGCTTCAAAAAATCAACGAATTGAACTCTTATGGCAGATATTCAAAAAAATTGCTTGATTTTTACATTTTGGAGGTAGGAAAATGAAGACAACGTCGGTAAGATTGGAGGAGCCAGAGGCAGTTACCGCATTTCAAAAGGTTCTGAAAGAAAAAAAATCCGGTGTCCTGCGTGAGCTTATAGTAGAAGGCCGCAAGGCAAAGTCAGTGGAATTATTCAGGCAAAAAAAAGTGTCCCTTGGGCTTGGGGCAAAACTGGCTGGCCTGACGGTAAGCGAGTACTTTGACCTGCTGGAAAAAAACATGGTGCCATTGAATCTTTCAAGAAGAGAAGCGCAAAAAGCTCTCGACACGGCAAGAAAAGTACTGTAAACCTGCGCTTGTTTTTTTTCACCGGCATTTTTTTTCAACTTTCAGGTTTTCCTGAAATTGTTTTTCTTCAGGTTCAAAAAACCCTCTCCGTCACCAAGGCCGGTCTGCACCTCGAATTTTCCGCTTAGCACGCCTTTTTCCACGCGCGCTTTTACAATGGAATACCCTTCCACGAATTCCCTGACAAACTTCGTGGCGGGTTTTTCAAAAATTTCCCCAGGTGCCCCAACCTGTTCTATCCTGCCGTTGTTTAAGACAATTATCCTGTCCGACAGGAAAAACGCTTCGTCCACGTCATGCGTCACAAAAACAGTTGTTTTTCCCGTCCCTTGCTGGGTTTCCCTGATTGTTTTTTTGAGTTTTTCGCGCAACAAAGCGTCAAGCCCGTTTAACGGCTCGTCAAAAAGCATTATAGCCGGGTCAGTCACGAGTGCGCGGCAAATTGCAACCAGTTTTTCCTCCCCGCCGCTGAGGTTTTTCACTCCCCGCTCTGCAAGCCTTTCAACTCCAAGCATTTCCAGCATTGCCATTGTTTTTTCCAGCCATTTTTTTTCCTTCCTGGTTTTCAGCCCGAATGCAACGTTTTCAAGGACGTTGAGGTGCGGGAAGAGGGCGTTGTTCTGGAAAACCATTCCCACGTTTCTTTTTTCCGCAGGCAAGCCATTCACGCTTGCCCCGTCAAAGAGAATGTTCCCACCGCTTGGCTCGACTATCCCTGCAATTGCCTTGAGTATGGTGCTTTTGCCGCTGCCGGTAGGGCCGAGGATTGTGAGGAACCCGCCGCTTGGCGCGGTGAAGGAGATTTTTCCCGTTTTCCATCCAGGAAAGTTTACTTCCAGGTTTCTGACTTCAAGCCTCATTTTTTTTTACACCAGGTTTGTTTTCGGCTCCGTTTTTTCTATCGCGTAAAAACAAAGCGCGCTGAAAACAATTAAAACGATTCCCATTGCGGCTGCACCGGGGACATTGTAAGTAGAGATGAACCTGTAAATGTATACCGGCATTGTCGGGAATTTTCCCTCAGTCAGCAATAACGCAAGCCCCAGTTCGCCAAGCGAAATCGCAAAAGAAAAGCCAGCGCTTGCGATTATCGCGTTCCTTATTGCCGGGATTTCGATTTTTGCAATCACCGGCCAAAAAGCCGCTCCAAGTGTCCTTGCGGCAAAAATCGTTTCATCCGGCAGGCGCCGCAGGGCGTTTGAAATTATTTTGAACGAAAACGGCAGCGAAATCACCGCGTGCGCTGCGGGAACTAGCAGCCAGTTCCCGGTGCCAAAGCCAAGCAGGTAACCCGTGCCAAGCGTCACACCCGAAACCGCGAGGACCCCGGTTGCAAGCGTTCCAAGAAAACCGGTTTTCTTCTCCTTTCCATAAATTGCAAGCGACAACCCGATAAAGGTGGATGCAATTGTCGCGGTTGACGCAAACAACAGGCTGTTGAAGATGCCTGAAAGGGGCGTTGCGCCAGTCAAGCCCGTTTTTTTTGAAAAAAATATTTCTCCGAATGCTTCAAACGAAAAACCAGTTGGTTGTGCAACTGAAAAAAAAGCGAGCCCGAGGAAAGGTGCGGCAATGCTTAGGCCAACCAGGCAAACCACGAGATACACAACCGCTCCCTGTACCGTGGAAATGCGTGGCTTTTTTTTCTTTTCCTCGAATTCCCGGGCCTGGAAAAAAGTTTTTTTCGCAAACCACTCGGACACTACAACCCCGAAAACGAGGACGACAAACTGTGCAAGTGCGAGGCCCGCGACAAGGCCAATGTCGAGGTTTCTTGTCAGGGCATAAAAAATCCCCGTCTCGACGTTTGAATAGCGCACCCCGCCAAGGGTGAGGACGATTGAAAAGCTCGTGAAACAATAAATGAAAACAAGCACTGCCGAGGCAAGGATTGAAGGCAGGAGGCCCGGGATGGTGACGCGAAAGAAAACCTGCCTTGGCGTTGCCCCAAGCGTTTTGGCCGCGTCTTCAAATCGCCCCGGCAGTCTTTCCCATGCGCCTGACACAATCCTCATGAAAACGGGGAAATTGTAGAACGCGTGTGCAAGGATTATGCCCCAAAAGCCATAGAGTATCCTTATCGGTGGTTCGCTTGACCCGAGTGCCGCCATGAGAATCCTGTTCACGACACCGTTATACCCAAGTATTATGACAAAAGACAGTGCCACGAGTATTGACGGCACGACAAACGGCACAAGGGATACTGCCTTGAGGATTTTTTTCCCCCGAAAGTCAAAATTTGCAACGGCGTAGGCTGCCGGAAAGCCAATCAAAAAAGCCGCAAGCGTTGAGACAAGCGCCTGGAAAAACGCGTTTTCAAAAAGCCTGTGGTTCTCAAAAACCCGCGTCAAAACGACCGGAAGCGGTTCTGAGAATGCCTGCAGGAAAACCAGCAAAACCGGGTAAACAAAAAAAACGGCTGCAAAAAGCACTGCGGGAAAAGCAATGGCTTTTACGAGAATATTTTTTCCCATTCAGAAATCCATTCCCCTTGTTTTTCCGCGACCAGTTTGCCGTCAAGTTCGAGTTTTTTTTCAGGCCGCAATGCAAATTCAAACGACGCGGGCAGTTCCGTGTCCGGGTTTACCGGGAACATGAACTGTGTAAGCGGTATTTCCTCCTGGAATTCTTTCGTCAATGCAAACTCTATAAATTGTTCAGCAAGCTTTCTTTCCTGCGCTCCCTTCACGATTGCGATTCCTTCGACCTGCATGTAATGGCCTTCCGGAAAATGCGCAGCCAAAAAATTGTCCTTTCCCTCGAATTCCGCGTAATACGGCGGCGAAGTTGCATAACTCAAATACACGGGTGTCTCCCCTGCCGCAAACATTCCGGCAGACTCGTCCCAGCCGGAAGTCACGGCCAGGATGTTTGGCTCAAGCTTCCCCCAGTAGTCGATGTAACCTTCTTCCCCATAAACCGCGACCGTCCAAAGAAGGAGCGCCAGGCCAGGCGAGGAAGTCCGCGGGTTCTGGATGACGATTTTGTCCCGAAACCGCTCATCAAGGAGGTCTTCAAAGCCCTGGGGTGCGGGGTCGATTTTGTTTTTGTCGTAGATGAAGGATAGGAACCCAAAATCAAAAGGTGTTATGTAGCTTTCTTCGTCGAATCGGAGTTCCCTTGGCACGGTTTCAATGTTCTCCGGTGTGAATTTTTCAAGCACGCCTGCCTCTATTGCCTTTGACTTTAGGTTGTTGTCAATGCCGATTACCACGTCGGCTTTCGGGTTGTCTTTTTCAAGCATGAGCCGCGAAAGCACCTGCCCCGCGTCCCCGGCAGAGACCATATCCACTTTGCACCCGCATTCTTCCTCGAACTTCGGCACGATTTTCGGCCCAAGGCCGTACTCGGACACCATCGAGTCGTAGGTGTAGACGCGAAGGACCGGTTTTTCTTCAGCCCCGCCCTGCAGATTATTGCCTGTGGACGCGCAACCCGCAAGGAACAATGCTGCAAGCAATAAAAACGCAAAAAACTTTTTCCCGTGCAAATAAACCGCCAAAAAATTTTTGGCAAGCTTTTGTTTAAAAATCAGAACACTGCCCTGAAATGCACGCACAAGAGTATTCCGCTCTTGAACGTAATTTTCGCTTTTTTGCCTTTAAATTCGTTGCTGAGTCCGCGCCCCGTGCCAAAAACAAGCGCCTGGTTTTTCACCCCGTATTTGAACCCTTCAAGCGTTAGGCCCCCCACGTCTCCCCTGATGGGGAAGAATGAGATTTTTTCTCCCGGCACACCGCTTATTATAGATTTTTTTGGAGCGAGGTAAATTTCCTGGTTCTCGTGGATTATCCTTGCCCTGATTTTCTGCGGAATCCTCGTTAAAAGGAAAAAATTCGTAAGAGTCATGTCAGCCCTGCTCCCCAAGGCACCAAGGATGAGTATCTCCCTGAATTTTTTTTCCGCGCAGTAATCAAGTGCAAGCTCCAAGTCAACTTTGTCTTTTTCTCTCGGAAACCGGATGAACTGTGCGTGCCTGAATTTTTTTCCAGCCGATTTTGTAATCGAGTCCATGTCCCCGATTATGACTGCCGGCTGGAAATGCGTCTTTACCAGCTTGTTTGCACCCCCGTCAACCGCTATCAAAAAATCGTTTTTCCCGATATGCGCGTGCAGGTGTTTGGTGTCAATGCTCCCGTTGCAGACAAGGACGGCTTTTTTCCACATGCTAAGTGAAAATGGTTATGCGAAAACAAGAAAAAAACGAGCAAAGGCAGTTTAAAAAACATTTACCACATATTTACCTTAAAATGTCCCGCCTCAAAGAAGTGAAAAAAGAACAGCAGCAAGCCCCAAAGGGCTTTGACTGGTCAATGGTGATACTAGGCGTGGCGGGCCTCTTTGTCCTGGGTTTTCTTTACCTGCTGTTTTTCGTCCCCGCTGGCCCTGCTTCAGGTGGTAGTGTCGGCGAGAACCTCGTTGACCCCACTGACCCGTTCAAGGGGCCTGTGGATGCAAAGGTCACGATTGTGGAGTTCTCCGACTTCCAGTGCCCCGCATGTGGAGAAGCCTATAAAACCCTCAAAGCGCTTTTCCCGGAATACAGCGACCGCATAAAATTCGTTTACAAGGACTTTCCACTCACCCAAATCCACCCGTATGCCCAAAAGGCTGCTGAAGCTGGCCAGTGCGCCCTTGAACAGGGCAAGTTCTGGGAAATGCACGACAAGATGTTCGAGAACCAAACAGGCCTCTCGGTTTCCAATCTCAAAAACTATGCAGCCGAAATCGGGCTTGAAGCAGAATCCTTCAATTCGTGCCTTGACAGCGCGAAAATGGCTGGCCGTGTCTCTTCTGACGCATCCCTTGGCCTTCGCATAGGGGTAAACGGTACCCCTACCTTTTATATAAACGGCACGCGCTACCAGAACATGCCAATCATTCAATTCAGGCAGGCCATTGACGCGGAATTAGCCAAATAAAACCACAAATTCTTCATTCTGGCACCGGCAGCCACGTGTTCCAAAGCGGTTATATCCAGCCGCGCGGTAACTGTTTCCGAGGTGATTTTTGAATGTACGGTTCAAGCCTGATAAGGTTTTTTCCAGGAGACTACGTCACTCCGCGCGGAAAACTGGGCCTTTTGGTCAAACGCGCGGCCTGACCATTTTTTCTTTCCCCCTTTTTTGAACCCGTTGGCAGGTTTAACCCCCCGTCCTTTAGGCCGATTTTATTCCGCTAACCCGTTCACTCGAACCCATGCTGGGGTTCACGCAGCGCGAGCCGCTGCCCCGGCTCAACCCCGCGGGCTTTAGCCAGCGGATGTTTAGATGGCCTGCAAAAAAAGCCAGCTCTCAACATTGTAATTTGTTTGGTGAAAAAATGTTAAATGAGCCAATTAAAGCCTATGGTGAAAAGAAACCCAAAAAGATGAACAACGCTAAATTAATACGCATAAAAAACTTACTTACCACAAGATATAATATGCCTGACAAAAAAATGAAACTTGTTCGTTTTAAAACTTCTTATGGCTGGGTCTCTTTTAAGGCAAAAAAAAGTAAAGCGTGATATAATTGCCTGTAACACTTACCACTGAAGGTAATATCGGGAATTATTTAGATTTTGAAAAAGAGATTACAAAACCAAAGAACGAAGGCTATTATTTAGAAGTTGTAGCAAGATTAGACGCATATCTTGATAGTTTACTAAATTCGTTAGTTAGGCAAGTTTATGAAGATTCAAAGTGTCAAGATTTGTTAAATTCAATCGAATATTCAATGAAAACCGATTATGTGTTTTTTTCGGGACTTGTCAGATTGGGCGTTTTAAAATTTACCAAAAACCATAGTTTACCTGACTTTCAATTAAAACTGCCTTCTGAAGAACTTTATAAAAAAATTAGAAACTTTAAAGAAAACAGAAACAAAATTTTGCATTCGGAATTAGCATGGTACTCACTTATAAAA
>JACQJF010000032.1 GCA_016198165.1 Candidatus Iainarchaeum sp.
CTCTAAAACTTCTGATTTAGATGAACAAGAAGGTTTTCAATTTCTCTTTATGGGGGCAATAGTTGGTATAAGAAACCCAAAAGGCCATGAAAGAATTGAACAAAAAGACCCAAATATAACAATTGAATACTTGGCTTTTGCTAGTTTACTTGCAAAAATAATAGATAAAAGTCAAAAAAATGAATTACCCCAAGCGCCGGAAGTCTGACGTTCAATTAACCACCTTGAACTTGTACCCGTATGCTATCGCGCCTTCGAGGTCGTGGTCCGCGATTTTGCGGAAAACTTTTTTTACCTTGGCCCCGGTGTTTATTTTTCCTGTTGGGGAGTCGACTATTTGTGCCAGTATTTTTGCCTTGTTTGTAAGCTCGATTAGGGCAAGGAAGTAGGGTGTTTCGCTTTCAAAGCCCGCTGGCCCGACGAACACTTCCGTGAAGGAAACGATTTTTCCCTCGCGCGGCATTTCGACCACTGATAGTTTTCCTTTTCTCCTGCAGTTGGGGCACACCAGGCGTTTTGGGAAGAAGTATTCCCCGCAGTTTTTGCAGTGGCTTCCAGCAAGCCGGTACCTCTCGTCAAAGCGCCTCCAGTGCATTGGGACTGCCGCGTCAACCATTTCACTTGCCCCCCTTGTTTTTCATGTGGAAAACAATGCATGCCGCAAGGTAGGAGAAGCCGAGGAACGTTATTTCTATTTTTAAAATTGTTATGTTTGGGGATTCGCATGTTGCACCCACGATTTTTGGGCAGTCTGCAAGCGCTGCGTAAGCGGGCATGAACAAAAAAAGGTTCAGGGTTAAAAAAAAGCCAAGCGTCAACAGGGTTTTTCCTTTTGTCGCCCAGAAGAATTTTTTATAGTCCATTATCAGGCCTTCCTCAGTATGTGTACGACTGCCGTTGCCCCGCTTCCGCCAACGTTGTGTGCAAGGCCTATTTCGGCTCCTTTGACTTGTCTTTGGCCTGCCTCTCCCCTTAGCTGCCAGAAAAGTTCCACGATTTGTTTTACTCCCGTGGCTCCGACGGGGTGGCCCATTTTCAGGCCGCCTGATGGGTTTATCGGTATTTCCCCATCCAAAGCGGTTTTTCCCTCTTCTGTTGCTTTACCGCCGTCTCCTTTTTTGAAGAAACCAAGGTCTTCTATCGCCATTATCTCGGCAATGCTGAAGCAATCGTGGGCTTCTACAAGGTCAATGTCGCTTGGCTTTAATTTTGCCTGTTCGAATGCTTTTTTCGCTGCGACTTTTGTCGCCATGAGTTCGGTGATGCTTTTTCTTCCTGTCAGCGCCAGTGTGTCTGATGCCTGTGCGGAGGCGATTATTTCCACTACATTGTCACTCAATTTTTTTGCCTTGCCGGTTTCGCACAAAATGACTGCCGCAGCCCCGTCAGTCAGCGGAGAACAGTCGAGTAATTTCAACGGGCTTGCAACGTAGCCTGATTTCATTACGTCTTCTATCGTTATTTCCCTGTGGAATTGTGAATAGGGGTTAAGCATTCCGTTGTGGTGATTCTTGACTGATACTGCAGCCATTTGCTCTTCAGTCGTGCCGTATTCTTCCATGTGCTTTCGCGCCATCAGTGCGTATAATGCGGGAAACGTTGCCCCGTGGAACAATTCTGTTTCCTGGTCCCCCGCACCACCTAAAGCAAAGCCTGCCTGGCCAACGTCCACTTCGGTCATTTTTTCCACGCCGCCTACGGCCACGACATCGTGTTCCCCTGAGGATATGGACAGGTAAGCGTTTCTTAGCGCCACGCCGCCTGAAGCGCACGCGGCTTCAAGGCGCGTGCTTGGAAGTGGGTTCAACCCAAGCTGGTCGGCAATCAGGGCACCGATGTGCTCCTGTCCTGTGAAATGTCCGGATGCCATGCAGCCGCCGTAAACTGCCTGTATTTCCTTTCCATCTATCTTGGCAGCCTCAATAGACTTTAATGCAGCTTCCGTAACCAGTTCCCGCAGGCTCAGTCCCCAGTGCTCGCCGAATTTTGTCCGGCCAACGCCTATGATTGAAACGCTTCTCATAATTTTGACCCCTTTCGTGTCCTGATTAAGCTCTCTGAAACGCCCCAGACATGCGCTTCGCTTATTGCATTGGAAGCAGTCATTTGTCTTGCAATCATGTTGTGCTGCAATCTTGCCTGTGTTCGTTCTCCCGACCGGATTATTTTTCTCAGCATTATTTCCTCTTCGCCAAACCGCTGAAACTCTCTTTTAAGAAAAGGATTTTTTGCGTGGTCTGCAAGGTAAAGCATTACGCGCGGGTGGTTTTTGTGTTTATCCAGATATCTCTGCAGTGTTTGGAAACTTTCAACGCCTTTCACTACTCCCAAAAGCAATGGAATCACACCTGCCTCGGCCATTCCGGAGCCACTCAAAAAAGTCGAGACGGCAAATCTTTTTCGCTTGTCGCTTTCAAGGTGTGCAACTTGGCCTTCGAGTTGTTCTAAACCCTGCAATAGTTTTCCAGTTGGCCCGCGCATTTTCCATCGCGGTTTTATTGCAGGAGTGGCAAGTATGGCTCTTTCAACTGCAACCTGTCGTTCAGGCTTTTTTCTTACCACCGGGGGTTCCAGCATTTTTAACGCAGGCATTTTTACAGTCCCTTGATTTTTTTCCTGTGTATGACGTATTTCGCGTAGTCGATGTATTCTTTTTCTTTAATCATTTCGCGTATTGGCGGCTTGGCGCGTTTTTTTTCCAGGTGGCGCGTGGCTTTGAAGATGAATGCGTCGCTTCCCGCACCAGAGCCATAACTTGCCACGAGTATCGTGTCGCCTGCCTTTGCAACGTCAAGGACCGCCGCGAGCCCGACCATTGAACTGCCCGAATAAGTGTTCCCTATAACCGGCGTGAGTAGGGCCTGTTCGAGCTTGTGCCTTTCTATTCCGAGTGTTTTTGCAGCCTGTTCGGGGAATTTTCCGTTCGGCTGGTGCGGCACAAAGTAATCAATGTCTTTTGGCGAAAGCTTGTTTTTTTCCATTATTTTTTTCGCCGCTGAAACCAGGTGCCGGAAATACGCGGGCTCGCCAGTGAACCTGCCGGCGTGTCTGGGGAATTCCGCGTGCTGCCTTCTCCAAAAGTCAGGGGTATCGGTTGTGAAAGAGTAAGTGTCAACGAGTCGTGCAAGCATTTCGCTTGGCTTTTTCCCGATTATGAACGCGGCTCCCCCGCTTCCTGCAGTGAATTCGAGTGCGTCGTTTGGCCTTCCCTGTGCAGTGTCCGCGCCGATTGCAAGGCCGTATTCAATCATTCCTGACTCCACCATGCCGGCACACATCTGGATTCCAGCGGTTCCCGCCTTGCACGCAAACTCCAAATCGGCTGCGGTCAGGTCAGGCCCTGCGTTGATTGCGTCACACACAATGGTTGCGGTTGGTTTTACTGCATACGGGTGTGATTCGCTTCCGACGTAGATTGCCCCGATTTTCTGGGGGTCAATTTTGGACTGTTCCAAGGCCATTCTTGCGGCCTCGACGCTTATCGTGGCTGAGTCTTCGTCGGAGGCTGCAACCGCTTTTTCGGTCACGCCGATGCCTTTGGAAACGTGCTTTCCGTCCTTGCCCCACACGCGCGCGATTTCCTCAACCGTTATCCGCAGGCGCGGGACGTAAAAGCCATAGCCTACAATGCCACTTTTCATATTGGGGGAATCTCCGAGAAAAATTGTGGCTCATTCATTAAAAAAGGCTTTCTTTTCCGCCAAAAATGGGTTCGGCGATTGACGTTATGGCTTTTCAGGTTTATTTATGTTTTTTATTTCAGCTTGAATTGTATCAAGCATTGCCTTGCAGTAATCAACTTTCGATGTGAAACCCGCGTAAGGCGAGTGGCCCGTGATTGTAAGCCTTGTTTTTGTGCGCGGTGCTTTTATCTTTACGCCAAGTTCTTTTGCTCTTTCCCCTGTTTGCTCGACAAATGCCCACGCGCGTTCCAATTGGGAGAATAAACCAAACAGTTCATGCAGTTTTTTTTGATATAGTTTGTCAAAGTGGTCATTATAGGCTTTCCAGTAGGCTTTCTCGGGTAAATCCTTCCCATAGAACTTTGCCCGCGCTGAATGGTGGAGTCCAGACTTAAGAAAGTATAAAATGCCCTTCGGGGCGATACTCATGTAGTGAGATCCCCTTAGGGCAGTCTCCGACACTGCAAAGTGTCTCATGATTTCTTCTTCAACATGTGCTACCTGACCATAGGCGTTTACTAATTCAAACCTGCTTTGGGATATCAGTTCATTCCTTTGGTTTCTGCGTCTGTTCCATTCCCTGGCTCTTTTGCGTATTCCTTCGACTACACGCCTGGTTCTTGGAAGCTTCATTTCTGATTTCCACCAAGCAGTTCTTTTGCGCGCAACATATTCGACTTTTTTTCTCAGCTTTCTTGCAGGATTATTTTTTCGATTTCTGCTTTCATCCTCACATTCAGGGAGATATGTAATCCATGGCCTGTTGGTTTTTTTATTACAAACCCTTCTTTTATTAGCTGCTCCAATTCGTGTTTTACGTCTTTCCACAGTTCTTTTGGAAAACCCTTTGGGATGTTGTCAAATGCTTTGTGTTTCCCGCCCCACCAGCGGTGCCTTGCCATGATGCCAAAACAGGGTTTGAAGGACAAGGTTTTAAAAAACTAATTAGTCAATTAATTAGATTATTATGGGCCAGGTTGTTTTGTTTTTGGATGACAAGCATGAAGAGAAGCTCAGAAAGCTTGCTTTGCGCGTTTACCGGAAAGAAAAGGGGGCAATGTCGAAAATCGTGCGCCGTGGAATAGACTTGGTTGAGGATGAGTTAAAAAAAGAAAAGGGGCTGAAAACTCTTTCTGAGCTTTCTGACAATGCCAGGGTTTTGGGCATCGGGTCTTTCAAAAGGGAAGAGGCATATGATAGATGATGCCCTTGTTGACACCAATCTGCTTGTGTATATAATAGATAAAACGGAAAAACACAAGTACGAAAAGGCAAACAAGTGGATTAAATCCGTCAAATCGCAGGACAAATATTTCGTAGCGCTTCAGAACTTGCGTGAATTTTCAAACATTGCAAGAAAAAAATCCGGATTGAGTGCAGAGGAAATAACAGGTTTTTTACAGGTTTTTTCAGACTCGTTTACATTGGTATTTGACAGCAAAGATGACTTGTTGAAAGCAGTTTTTTTGTCAGAGAAAACCAAAACCCATTTCTGGGACATTCTCCTTGCATGCACCATGCAAAGGCACGGCATCCAAAAAATCCTGACTGAGAATACAACAGATTTCAAAAAAATACCCGAAATAGAAGCAATTAATCCCTTTGAAAAGAGGGCATTGGACAGGGAAGAAACAAAAAAACCACTTGAGAACGGAAAACGTTGATTTATGACTTTACACAAATTTGGCCAGGATGTTTCTTTGTTTGCCGGGTTTTTCGGCGACTACCCAATCATAAGGGTTTTTGATTTTTTGATTGAGAACGACATTTTTGACTACTCGAAAAAAGACATCTGCAAAAATGCCGGGGTTTCGTGGAACTCTCTTGAAACTTTTTGGCCAAAACTTGAAGAAAAAAACATGGTTGTCTTTACGCGCAAAGTTGGGAAAGCTTGTCTTTACAAGCTCAACAAAGAAAACCCTGTGGCAAAGCAATTAATAAAACTCGACAACCAACTGGTCATGCTGTCACTTGAAGAAATCTCCAATGGCAAAGAAAAAGTGAAAGCATTGGCGTGATTAGCCTTCTTTTTCAAGCAACTCTTTTGCGCGCGAGACTGAAACGTTTCCCTCTTGCGCCATCTTGGCCGCTATTTTTTCCACTTGTTCGCCTTTCGCGCCTGCCGTAACCGCGATGTTTTTTGCGTGGAGTTTCATGTGGCCGCGCTGGATTCCCTCGGTGGCTAGTGCGCGCATGGCTGCAAAGTTGTTCGCCAATCCCACGCAGGCGATTATTCCCGCAAGCTCCTGTGCGGTCTTAACCCCAAGGATTTTGAGCGAGAGCTTTGCCAGTGGGTGTGTCCTTGTTGCACCGCCGATTGTCCCGACTGCCAGGGGCAGCGTGAGTTCCCCTTCCAGGTCGCCGTTTTTGTTTTTCCGGTAGTCTGCAAGCGGCCTGTATTTACCTTTGAATGCGGCGTATGAGTGCGCGCCTGCTTCGACGGCGCGGAAATCATTCCCTGTTGCCACGACGACTGCATCAACCCCGTTCATGATTCCCTTGTTGTTGGTCGTGGCCCTGAAAACGTCGTTTTTTGCAAATTCGTGTGCGTCAAGGACTGCGTCAATGGTTTCTTCCCCGATGGTTTCTTTTTTCCACACTGTTTTGACTGTTGCAAGCCTGTAAATTGCAAGGTTTGAGATAATCCGCAGGCGGGCTTTTCCGCCTGAGAGTTCTTCAAGGACCGGCGTGATTTTTTCACACATGGTGTTGATTGCGTTTGCGCCCATTGCGTCACGCACATCCACGATTAAGTGGACGATGAGCATTGTTTTTTTGCCAGAACCGATTTTTCTGACTTCTATTTTTTTTGCCCCGCCGCCGAATTTCACGAGTGTGGAGTCCTGCCTGTTTGCAAGGGCAAGTATTTCTTTCTGTTTTTTCAAAATATTTTTTTTCGCGCGTGAAAAGTCTTTTACTTTCACGAGTTGTATCTGGCCAATCATGAGCGGCTCGGTGGTTTTTGCGTCAAAGCCTTCGGAGAGTTTTGCCGCGTTGCTTGCGGCCGCTACAACGCTTGGCTCTTCAATCACCATCGGGACAAGGACAGTTTTTCCGTTTACCACGAAGTTTGTGGCGATTGCAAACGGGAGTTCATAACAGCCAACCACGTTTTCTGACAGGCGCTGTGCGTTTTCAAGGCCGAGGGTGCCTGTTTTTGAGAGAAGCACAAGGTCGGCGTCATCCAAGCCACATGCCTGTTTTAGGAAGTCCAGGCGTTCCGGTATTGTTTTTTTGTATAATTTTGATGAAGCGGTTTCTGGCAAATGGATTCACTCCTGAAATAACAAGGTTCCGACAAAACAGTTTAAACCCCTTATGGCATTGGAACCGCTAAAAGCGCCGGTTTTCCCTTTCGGAGCAGGACTTCTTTTTCTGCCTTCAGGGAAAGCTGGCCGTCTATGACTATTTCCACGGGGCTTGTGTGGAAGCGGGTTATCTTTATTTTTTTGTGGTCGTTTACCACAAGTGGCCTTCGGTTTAGGTCAAGGGGGTTCATTCTCACGATTACAAAGACTTGTGCGCTTGGGGATACTTCTGGCCCGCCTGAGGAAAGCGCGTGTGCAGTGCTGCCTGTGGGGGTAGCGATTATTATCCCGTCATCTGCTTCAGGGCCGAGTTCATCTTTTTCTATTACCAGGTGGTACCTGAGCAGTCTTCCGGGTTTTTCCGGCACGATTATCGCTTCGTTGAGTGCTGTCCCTTTTTTCACGCCGTCGGCAAAAACATCCAGGCGCGCGCGTTTTTCAACCGCGTATTTTCCCTGCAGCATTTTTTCCAGGCAGAAAGGCACGTTTTCTTTTTGCACTGCCATTAGTTTTCCCTTTCCGCCACAGTTAACCCCAAGGACCGGCACGCTTTTTTTCAGGGCGTGGAAAGTGTGCAAAAGGCTTCCATCGCCGCCAAAGCAGAGCACCATGTCGGCCTTGATTTGGTTCAGTTCCCGCGTCCTGTTCCCAATGGGGAAAAAAGAGTCGACCTCAAAACGCACTCTTTTTTTTTCGAGAAAAGCCATTGTCCTTTTTGCGGCCTCGACTGCTGACGCCTTGTGTATCCTCCCGGTTATAGCGACTGACTTGATTTTTTTCATAAAATAATTTACCTAAAAAAAGGCATTAAAAATCAGTGCTTTTTAGGCTGCTTTGAAAGCACTGCCACCCAGCCTAACTGGCCCAGGTCATGTTCAGAGTATACTGGTTCCACTTCTGCATGAAAAGCGGGTAATTCTCTCCATCTTTTCCTTACTTTGCTCAGAACTCTCCGGTTTGCAGGCATGAACAATAATAGGTTTCTATTGTTAAAAAACCGTTCATTGGCAGTGGAAAGTATTACCGGGCCATCTTTTATGGCCCATATACGCGGTGTGAACGGACGCAACCGTTCCTGTGCTTTTGTACAATAAAGCTTTTATTCACTGTACACGGGTTTTTTTGTATGGATTTGTCCCCCCTTGACCTTAGAATCCTCCGTTATTGCAACGAGCAGGGAGTGCTTGAATCAGAGAGGAGCATTGCAAGAACGCTTCGAATAAGCCCTTCCACGCTTTCTTTTAAGCTCAGGCGCTTTGAGTCAAAAGGCATTATCAATGCTTATCGGCTGCGCGTGGATTTCCAAAAGCTTGGCTTTTCGCAGGTGGCGTGGGTTTTTTTCAGTGTTCCTGCAAGCAAGGATATTGTAAAGCTGATGAATGAAGTTTTGTCTTTTCCACAGGTTCACGTGGCTTGTTTTGCAAGCGGGCAATACCAACTTGCTTTCAAGACTTACTGCAAAACTGAAGAAGAAGTCTCAGAAGTCGTGCGGAAAATAAAAAAAGCTTGCGGCCTTGACTTGTGCGCGGAAAAAGTTTTTCTTGCAAAAGAAGTGATGAAGTCGCACAGCATTGTTTCAGGGAACGGTGTGCACGAAGAAATTTCCGGCACCGATTACCTGATTTTGCAGGAAAAAATGCTTGACCCGTCAAAAAGCCTTGCAGAAATTGCAAAAAAGCTTGGGCTTCACAAGAACACTGTTCTTTCGCGCTGGACAAAACTGCTTGGAAACAAAGTCGTGCTCAAAAAAACCCCCATCATTGACCCTGACCTCCACTCTGCAATCGGGATTGATTTTTCCTCAATCTGCCTTTTCCGGGCAAGGGAAAACAGGCGCGAAGAGCTTGGAAAAGAGCTTTTGTCTTTGCGGGAAGTGCATGAATTAAGCAGTACTGATTCCGGAAAGGATTTCCTGGCGGTTGTGCGTTCTGAAAACATGTCTTCGTTTTACAGGTTGTTGAACGGTTTTTACTCTGACAAGAAACTTTCCGGCCTTGTTGAGAGCGTTGAGGCAAACATTCTTTTGCGCACTGATTCGCGCAGGCACACTTACCTCAAGGACCTAAAGCTTGCAAAATGATTTTTTCACGGGGCGCAGGAATTAACGACTTGTATAATCCTCAGGCCAGTGGGTGTTGCCGCGAGGCCGCCTTTTCCTGTTTCCCTGAGTTCGGGCGGGAGCCTTTTTCCTATCCTGTACATCGCGTCAACGACTTCCTCAAACGGAATCGCGCTTTCAACGCCGTTTAGCGCGAGTTCTGCTGCGGTGAAGGAGTTTGCAACGCCTATCGCGTTTCTCTTGTTGCACGGGACTTCGACGAGTCCGCCGACGGGGTCACAGGCAAGGCCAAGCGTGCTTTTGAGCGAGATTGCGGCTGCGTCCAGTGCCTGTTTGGGCGTGCCGCCGAAAAACTCGGTTATTGCTCCCGCGGTCATGGAGGCTGATGCCCCGATTTCCGCGGCGCACCCTGCAACGGAAGCGGCAAATGTGGCGCGCTGTGCAATCACGAGCCCTATCCCTGAAGCGGTCATAAAGCCATTCACGAGTTTTTCCCTGTTCGAATCAACTTCTTCATTTAGCGCAAGCATTGCCCCTGGCAGAATCCCGCAGCTTCCGGCAGTCGGAGCCGCGACAACCACCCCCATTGCGGAATTTACTTCGGCAATAGCCAGGGAGTATGCAACCGCTTTTCCAAGGACCGGGCCAAGGAGGGTCGTTTTTCCTTGTGTGGAGGAGAAAAACTTTTTCGCGTTCCCCTGCACAAGGCCGCTTTTTGTCGTTATTTCCTCGGAAATCCCGCGGCGCGCGGCCTGGCGCATTACCCGGATTCTCTTGAGCATTTCCCCGAAAATTTCCTGCCTTGTGCGGTGGTGCTTTTCCATTTCGAACCCGAAAGCGGTTTCCGCAATGCTCTTGTTTTCACTGATGGCTTTTTGCATGAGTGCCTGCATTTTTCACCACCTCGGTTTCGAGTTGCCGGAAAACTATGCTTCCGCCGCCGATGCTTTCGCCAAACCCCGCGAAAAAATTGCCTTTTACTGTGTGGATTTCCACGAGGACGGAGTTTGGGTGTAGTGACTCGTCGTATTTTTTTTCAAACTCGAAAAGCACTTCCTGTTTTTCTGCAACGGCCAAAGAGTCGCGCACGTGCGGGCTGTCGGTGCCAAAGCCAAGCACGCCTGCAACAACCGCTTTTTTCGTGCCATGGCCGTCCATGGTGTCTGCAAAGGAATTGTAAAAGACGACCCTGCATTTTTTTGGCCGTGAATCAAGTTTTCTGGCAAGGCTTTGGCCGATTTTGAGTGCGCCTGCGGTGTGCGAACTGCTTGGCCCCACCATGACAGGGCCGATTATGTCAAAAACGCTGAGGAAATCCACAATAAGACCTTGGATTGCCCGTTTATATTCTTTGTTGAACAAAAGCACTCGGCCAAAAACAGGAAAACGGCTGTTGACGAAATTTTTAGTTTTGAAGTGAGTCAAAAGTCCCGTTTGGAAAACAGTAGTTAAAAAAAATTTTTGGTACTTTAACGACCATATATGGTAATTTTACGGGGCGGAAGACGGCATTTGTTTGGAATAAAACCAGGTGGAACCAAAGTAAAAAAAATTAATGAAATAAAGTCCATTGGCGGAGGGGCAGAAACAAGAGATGTTAAGGAAGTTGATATAATTATTGAAAGAAAAGGAAGAAAAAAAAC
>JACQJF010000034.1 GCA_016198165.1 Candidatus Iainarchaeum sp.
ATAATAGGCAGGTATAATTTAAAACTTAAACCGCCACCCCCTCCCCCGTAAAAAACCGCGGAGGTTTTAAAAGAGCCCTTGCGTGGGCTCGCGACGCATACGTGTCCCTTCTGGCGAAGGGACGATAGTATAGCACTAGGTTTGGATTACGATTTGGAAATGCCCCGCGGAGGTTTTAAAAACTCTTGCGGGTGTTTTTTCTTTCGGAATGGCTGAAGGCGACAAAAAGTTTGGCCAGGCAGGGCAACTGAAACCGGGAAGCTTTGTACTCATTGACGGGAACTGCTGCCAGGTCAAAAGCGTCGAAAAATCAAAGCCAGGAAAGCACGGGGCCGCAAAGGCGCGCGTAACCGCAATGGGGGTCTTTGACGGCCAGAAAAGAAGCCTCCTAAAGCCAACTGACGCCGACGTCGAAATACCCATTATACTCAAGGGAACAGCCCAAGTAGTCGCGGTCATGGGCGACATGATACAGGTAATGGACGTAGAGTCCTACCAGACATACGAAATCCCCATACCAAAGGACATTCCAAAACTTGCCGGCGGCGACGAAGTCGAATACCAGCGATTCGGCGACAACGTCAAAATCACGAGAAAAAAAGCCGCGACATAAAAAAGTTGCATAAGTATGTAGGCGATATAGTTGACTGAAAATATTGTAATTGCTAAAAAGTGGGGAAACTCGGTAGGATTCGTTATTCCTGGTAAAATTGTCAAAAAAGAAAACATAAAGCCAAATGACAAGGTGATTTTAAGCGTAAGAAAACTATCCGCAAACAAATAACTTTTTGAAATCGTAAAATCCAAAAAAAAGCTTTCATTTCTCGGTTTTTTTGAACAAGACTTCCCCGCGCTTTGTTTTCGTGCCTGCTTTGAGCTTGTTGAACTGCAAATCGTTTTTCCCAAAAGGCCCGGCACCGAGTTGTTCAAGCATTTTTCCGGCCGCACGAGGAACGAACGGAGAAAGCAGGATTGCCGCCATGCGCAGGGAATCCGCTGCACTGTACAGGACTTTCTGCTGCTTGCCGGTTAATTTCCACGGCTCCTTTTCATTGATATAAGCATTGCACGCTTTCACGAAATTCATTATTTCCGCCAAAGCCAGGTGCGTTTCAAAGCGCTCCATGTTTGTCTGGATTTTTTTCAAGTTAAGCTTCACAGCAAGGGCGCTGTCAGTTGTCGCCTGCGGGATTTCACCATTGCAGTTTTTTTCAATCAAAACAAGCACGCGGTTAAGCAGGTTCCCAAGCTCGTTTGCAAGCTCCGAATTATGCCGCTCGACAATCAGGCGCTCCTCGAACACGCCGTCCTCCCCAAATGGAATGTCGCGCAGCAAAAAATAGCGCACAGAATCAGACCCAAACCGGGTTGACAGGTCAAGCGGGTCAACTACGTTCCCCTTCGACTTGCTCATTTTCCCAGAAGGGAGTTTGATGAAGCCGTGGATAAAAACGCTTTTCGGCGGTTCTATGCCAGCGGAGAAAAGCATGCACGGCCAAATCACGCAGTGAAACCACGAAATGTCTGTGCCAATCACGTGTACATCTGCCGGCCAGAATTTCTTGAAATTGCCTTTCGGGTAATCAACTGCGGAAACATAATTTATGAGCGCGTCAAACCACACATACAAAAAATGTTTTGGGTCGTTTGGAAGCGCAATGCCCCAGGAAAAGCTTGTGCGGCTCACGCTCAAATCTCGCAGGCCTTCCTTCACCCTGTTCACAATTTCTGCCTTGCGCGCGCGCGGCAGGATAAAACCGGGGTTTTTTTCAAAAAAATCAAGAAGCTGTTTTTGGTACTTGCTCATGCGGAAAAAATAACTCGGCTCCCGCACAAGCTCCGCCTTTGTACCGTGCACGGGGCAGTTCCCATTCACCAAATCCTTTTCAAGGTAATACTGCTCGCAGTCGGCACAGTAAAGCCCCTCGTACTCCCCAAGGTAAATGTCGCCTTTGTCAAAAACCTTTTGGAAAATTTTTCTTGAAACCTCCTCATGATCCGGGTCGGTTGTCCTGATGAAGCGGTCAAATGAAATGTCCCACTCCGCGCAGAGCTTTTTGAATTCAGCGGACATTTCATCGACAAACTCGCGCGGGGTTTTTTTGGCTTGCCTTGCCTTGCGCTGTATTTTCAGGCCATGCTCGTCGGTCCCTGTTGAAAAAAAAACCTCTTCCCCGAGGAGCCTGTGCCAGCGCGCCAGAGAGTCGGAAACGGTCTTCTCGTACGCATGCCCCAGATGCGGCCTGGCACTAGGGTAATCTATCGCAGTTGTAATATAGAATTTTTTCACCAAAATCCCGCTTTAATTAAAGCCCGCAAAGGAATTAAATAGTTGGGGCAGGAAAAATGTCTGGTTTGTTTTCCAAACCTTGAAGAATTATTAACCGAAATGTGATAATTATTATGAATAGTTTTTCAGCTCCCCAATACTGATTTTTTGGCCGGTATAAGGGCTACGTTTGGTTTTTTTGCACCGGCAACGCGCTTTCGGCAGGAATTTAAACAAAGGGTGGACAGGTTTTTTTATGGAGAGGAGCGATGACCAGCAGGGCATGGAAACCACTGCCGAAAACCCGTTTGTCGTGCGCTTTGCACAGTTTTTCGAGAACACGCAGAAAAAAAACATTGAAAAGCTTGTTTCCAAGTACCCTGAAAAACGAAGCCTGGAAATCGACTTCAAAGAACTGGAGCATTATGACTTCGAGCTTGCAGACGAACTTTTGCAGAACCCTGATTACGTGCTTGAAGCCGCACAGCTTGCGATACAAGGCATTGACGTGCCCGCACTGAACCTTGACGAGTTCAAGCCGCACGTGAGGATATTCAACCTGCCGGAAGAAGCCATGCCTATATTGCGCGATATTGGCTCTGCACAGTTGTCAAAATTATTGTCGGTTGAGGGTACAATCGTCCAGATAACCGAAGTTTTGCCAAAACTCTTGCGCGCGGTATGGGAATGCAGGCGGTGCGGAAACACTTACACTATTTTACAGTCAAGCAATAACCAGCAGCAGCCAACCGTGTGCGAATGCCGCGCACACGATTTTACACTTAAAAGCAATACTTCCACTTTTGTCGATTTCCAGAAAATAAGGGTGCAGGAGCCCATTGAACTGATTAAAGGAAACCAGCAGCCAACCAACCTAGACGTCTACGTTATCGACGACCTTGTAAACAAGGTAACGCCAGGAGACAGGATAAAAGCAACCGGCATACTGCGACTTGTGCCGCCCAAGGAAAAAAAACTAGTTTATGGAAGGTTCCTAGAAGCAGTGCATATAGAGGAAACGGAAAAAAATTTTGAAGAAGTCGAAATCACTAAGGAAGAAGAAGAGGAAATCCGAAAGCTTGCAAAGGACAAGGAGGTTTATGAAAAGCTCGTGAAAAGCATTGCGCCAAACATTTACGGCCACGAAGTCGTGAAGGAGTCAATCGCGCTCCAATTGTTCGGAGGCGTGAAAAAAATCCTCCCGGGACAAAACAGGATTCGCGGAAACATCCACATACTGCTCGTGGGAGAACCAGGCGTGGCCAAAAGCCAGCTATTGCAGGCCGTGGATAACATTGCGCCAAAATCCATTTATTCTGCGGGAAAAACCACGAGTGCCGCCGGGTTGTCCGCAACCGCGGTCAAGGACGAGTTCGGCGAGGGAGGCTGGACGCTTAAAGCCGGGGCACTGGTGCTTGCTTCAGGCGGAATGGCCCTGATTGACGAGCTTGACAAAATGGACCCCGAGGACCGCTCGGCGCTGCACGAGGCACTTGAACAGGAATCCATAAGCGTTGCAAAAGCCGGGATAGTCACACGGTTCAAAACGGAAACAAGCGTTTTGAGTGCGGCAAACCCCAAGTACAGCCGCTTTGACCCCTACCAGAACTTCATGGAACAAATCAACCTGCCAGCATCCCTTGTAAGCAGGTTTGACCTGTTCTTCATGATACGAGACGTTTTGGACAGGAAAAAGGACGAGGAAATAAGCGCGCACATACTCAAGACACACCAGGCGGGAGAAATGATGCTCCAGCAGATAAAAAACAAGTCAATGGAAAAACAAAAGGAAGTCGCGGAAATGGAGAAACTCATCACGCCGGCAATCGAAGGCAAAATGATGAAAAAATACATTTCTTATGCGCGTCAGAACATTTTCCCGGTGCTTACCGCCGAGGCAATAAAAAACATTTCGGATTTTTACATTGACCTGCGCGACCAGGGAAAAAAACAGGGAACGTACACAGCAACGCACAGGCAGCTTGAAGGCCTGGTGAGGCTAAGCGAGGCATCCGCGCGTGTAAGGCTTTCCGACACGGTTGAAATCGAGGACACTGACAGGGCAATCAGGCTGTTTCGGACGGCGCTGCAGGAACTCGTAGTCGACCAGGAAACTGGAAAAATCGACTTTGACATCATCAACGTGGGCCGGACGCAGACAGAGCTCACCAACCTCAAAAAAATACTTGGCATAATCAAGGACAAGGCGCGCGAAATCGACATGGTGCCCATGCAGGAAGTAATCGACGAGGCAAAAACACAGGGGCTCGACGAGGAAAAAACAAAGGAAATTTTTTCAAAGCTTGAAAAGGCAGGCGACATCTACAGGCCAAAGTACGGGTTTGTAAAACCCACGCAGCCAAAATAGAATTGGTGAAGTAAAGTGGGCCTTGCTGAAAACCTTTTGCACGTGAAACAGGAAATCGCGCTCTCTGCACGCAAAGCAGGGCGCGACCCGCTTTCTGTAAAACTCGTAGTGGTTTCAAAAAACCAGGAAATCACGAAAATAAGGGGGCTCATTGCCGCGGGGCAACTGGATTTTGGCGAGAACCGCTGCCAGGAACTCGAGGAAAAAGCCGCACAAGCCACTAGAGCCAACTGGCATTTTGTCGGGCACCTGCAGACAAACAAGGCCAGGGCGGTTGTCGGACTGTGTGACCTTATTCACTCGGTTGACTCGCTTAGGCTAATCAGGAAAATCCACTCGGAGGCACAGGAGATTGACAAAGTGCAAAAAGTTTTGCTTGAAGTTAACGTGAGCGGCGAGGAAACAAAATCAGGCTTTAAGCCACGCGAACTTGCACCGCTTCTTGACACGCTCAAACAATTGCCGTTTTCAAACATTCGAATCACTGGCCTCATGACCATGGCGCCCCTTGCTGAACCGGGAAAAACGCGGCCTATCTTTGCGGAGCTTTTCGGCCTTGCACAGGAACTGCACCTGCGCGAACTCTCCATGGGAATGACAAACGACTACAGGGTGGCGATAGGGGAAGGCGCAACGATTGTCAGAATCGGAACAGCGGTTTTTTCAGGCACGTAGGAATGGAAACTTTTTTTATTATCTTGGGTAGCCTAGTTCTTCTGCATGGACAAAAAACTCTTTGTGCAACTGTTCATAGTTTTCTTTGCCACCCAGGCAATCGGCCTGATTACCGCCCAGAACCTCATAGCCCAGGATGTTTCAGTGACAATAGTGAACGAGGACAAGGAATCCGTCGAGAACTCGTTTGGGCTTTTCGGGTACATACTCGTGTTCACTGCCTTGCTCCTGGTCCTCTTGCGCCTGCTTAGAGGAAAACGGCTTTTTTTCGTGCTCAAGGCGCTCGAAATAATGGCGGTTTTCTCCACAAGCGTCATCGTGTTTTCAGTCATCAGTGAAACTGTGGGGATAATCGCAGGCATTGCACTAGTGATTTTTAGGATTGCGCTTCCAAAAAACGTGTGGCTGCGCAACGCGGCAAGCGTGATTGCAGGGGCCGGCGCAGGGGCATTAATCGGCGTAAGCATTGGTGTTTTGCCCGTGATTGTCTTCATAATACTCCTTGCAGCCTATGACTACATCGCGGTTTTCAAGACAAAACACATGGTCGAGATTGCAAAAAACGTGGCGCCGCAGAACATGTCATTCACTTACGCGCTTCCGACAAAAGAACACCAGTTTGAACTGGGCACGGGGGACATCGTGATACCGCTTGCGTTTGCCTCAAGCGTCCTCTCGGAAAACATGCAGGCAATCGCGCCACCCGCGCACATTGTCGCGCCACTATTGATAATCCTTGCATCCTTTGCAGGCCTGTTTCTCACGCTTGAATACCTTTCAAAAAGAATCGGCATGGCACTGCCGGCCCTGCCGCCCCAGACAATACTCATGATAATCGTTTTCGGCATTGCGCGTGCAAGCGGCTTTTAGCCGACAAGAAAAAACTTTGCAAGCAGGATAAGGCCAAGGTGGCCTGCAAGCGCGACAAGAAACGCGCGCAGGGACTTGCCCGCAAAAGTCGCGACAAAAAATTTCGGAAAGCTGTACTGCATTATACCCGCGCTTATGCCAATCAGGTCAAACGGGAACGGGATGAATGCCCCAAGAAAAATGAAAGCCATTCCCTGCGAACTAATTTTTTCGCGCATTTTTGTTATGCTGGAAAACTTCGAGTTCGCGATTTTTTCAGCGGCCTTTACCCCAAACAGGCCCACAAAGTACGCGGTTGTCTCGCCTATTGCAGCCCCGAAACCCACAAGCAGCCCAAGCATCAAAAGGCCGAACAGCCAGAAACCCCCAAGCCCCACTATGCCAGGGTCGGTCCCAACGAGGAAAACCACTGCGTCAAAAGGAATCGGCAAAAGAACCGTGGCGTTTGCAAGCATTGCGCCAAAAAAAAGCCCGGCTATGCCGTAAGTCTTCACCAGGTTGTGGAGGAACGCCTCGTTTTCCGAGAAAAAAAAGAACAGAAAAACAATCACGGCTATTACGAAAAAGCCCGCGACAAGCTGCACCTCAACCTGGTTTTTTTTGTCTTGCACCATCCTGCATTACCGCCCGGTGGAACTCAAACCGGTTTTTGCCAAAAAGCCTTTTAAAATATACAACAACCAATGGAAAAAAAGCGGATTACTTTTTTAAACCACTTGGAGGATTAATTATGTCGTGGAATACGAACAGATGCTTGAAAGGGCTTACAGGCTAATGCCCGCACAGGCCCTCAAAAAGGAAAGGTTTGAACTGCCAAGGCTTGAAACCCTTGTCCAGGGAACCAAGACAATCGTGAAAAACTTTGGACCTGCAATGAAGGCGATAAACAGGGAGCCAAAACACGCCATGAAGTTCCTTACCCGCGAATTCGCGGTCCCCATCTCTTTTGCAGACGGCAAGCTTTTGATGAACGGAAAGGTTTCACAGGAAATGCTTGACAAGTCCTTCAAGGGTTACCTTGAGGAATACGTTTTGTGCCATGAATGCGGAAAACCGGACACGCGCATACTTGAACAGCAGGCAGGGATAAAAATCCTCAAATGCGACGCCTGCGGTGCAAGCAAACCGGTAAAAAGGTTGTAACTTGTACGCTACACTGATTGAAACAGGGGAAGCGGTAATCCTGTTCTGCTGCGACGACGAGCTT
The DNA here is from genome assembly GCA_016198165.1 of Candidatus Iainarchaeum sp. Lineage (GTDB taxonomy): Archaea > Iainarchaeota > Iainarchaeia > Iainarchaeales > GW2011-AR10 > JACQJF01. The sequence continues at coordinate 7,390 of JACQJF010000034.1, forward strand.
TTGGGGAAAAAACTAGTCCTCAAAGGAACCGAAATAGAGATAAAAAAAGAAACCTATGGCCAAAAAAAGGCCAGTGAAAAAGAGACGGCTGAAATGCTTAAACGCGCCACGACAGCAAACATTTTCGGCGAAAAAAGCGTCCAAATCGCGGTAAAACTCGGGCTTTCAAGCGCGAAAAACGTGAAAAAAATCCAGGGAATCCCACACCTGCAAATCTACACGATTGGGTGAAAAAAAAATGGCTACGAAAAAGGAAATGGAAAAAGCCCAGGAAAAAAAAGAATACGAAATACGCAGCACCTACATCCCAAAGAGGGACTACCTTGAAATGTTTGCCCTGGTCGTCAAGCTGCACGGCACGGACCAGATAAAAACAGTCGGCGAGGACGGAGCGGAAAGAATGTGCAGGATACCTGGAAAACTGAGGAAAAAAGTCTGGATACGCGAAGGCGACGTAGTGGTAATCAGGCTCTGGGACTTCCAGCGGACAAAAGCGGACATAGTGTGGCGGTACACCGGAACCCAGGTCGAGCACCTCAGAAGAAAGGGATACCTGTCAAAACTCCCGTTCTGAATCAGCGTACACGATTTTTTTTTATGGAAAGCCGCGAAGAATTCAAAAAACTCTTCAGCGAAGAGAAAATAAAAAAAATATTCGACAAGGTATTTGACAACCAGTCAATACTCACGCTGCACTCCCTCGCGAAAAAAGGCTTTTTCAAAACCGTTGAATTCATTGTCTCAACCGGAAAAGAAGCGCACGTTTTCCGCGCGGTGGACGTGTCGGGGAATTTCCGCGCAGTGAAAATCTACAAGATAGAGACAAGCACTTTCCATAACCTTGCCAAATACCTCAGGGGGGACTACAGGTTCCGGGACATAAAGCACTCGAAAAAGGACATAGTGTTTGCCTGGGCGAAAAAAGAATTCAAGAACCTTGCCCTGTGCAAGGAAGCGAAAACAAGTGCGCCAAGGCCGGTAGCCGTGAAGGACAATGTGCTGGTCATGGACTTCATCGGGGAAAACGGGATTGCATGTCGGACACTGCGGGAACACGACGAGCGCGACAAGGAAACCCTCAAAGATTACTACAACCAGACAATCGAGTTCATTGCAAGGCTGTTGTACCTCAAGGAACTGGTACACGCAGACCTGTCAGAATACAACATCCTCGTGAAAGGGAAAAAACTCGTCTTCATCGACATTGGCCAGGGAGTGCTTACGACACACCCAAAGGCGGAAGAATTCTTCAACCGCGACGTGAAAAACATTACGGACTATTTCACCCGCCAGAGACTCGAAAAAAGCTTTGAAGAAGCCATAAAAGACATAAAAGAAGCCGGAAAAACACTCAAAAAAAAACAAAACAATTAAAACCTTCTTATATATATTATCTTAGATTTAGCATAGACATTCCTTAGATTTTTAGACCCCCTTAGAATTGATTGCGAAAAAAAAACAGGCTTATTTCTACATAATGGATGGTTGTTTTTTCATGGATTCCCAGGCCCTCAAAATTCCCCGCCAAAGAATAGGCGTTCTCATCGGCACGCAGGGAGAGACAAAAAAAATCCTTGAAAAAAAAGGCAAAACAAGAATCGGGATCGACTCTGAAACAGGCGAAGTGGAAGTCGAAACTGGAAAGGACGCCATCGGGTTTCTCAAGACCATTGAAGCAGTCAAGGCAATCGGGAGGGGCTTTGCCCCTGAAAAGGCCTTCAAACTGTTCGAGGACGATTACATGCTCGACATAATCGAGCTCTCAGACCTCGGGCGCTCCGGAAAAGGCCTTGAGAACGTGCGCGGTCGCATAATCGGAACACAGGGGCGCGCAAGGCAGAAAATCGAGGAAGAAACACGCTCACTCATCTCGGTCTTTGGGAAAACCGTTGCAATCATTGCAAGAGTCGACGATTTGCCGGGCGCACGCAAAGCCGTGGAAATGCTTTTAAAAGGCGCCTCACATTCAAGAGTGTATAATACCCTGAAAAAACTTGAAACAAAGAAATTCGAGCTGGTCTGATTGGCTGAAAAAGAACTCCAAAAAACCGTGTCGGCAGAAGAACTGGCAAAAGACTTCAAAGAGCACTCGGTGGCGGAGTTCTTCAAGAAAAACATGCAGATGCTCGGGCTGACCGGGAAAATCAAGACGCTTACGACAATAGTCCATGAATATTGCACGAATTCGCTTGATGCATGTGAGGAATCAGGCATATTGCCAGACATCGAAGTCCAGATTGAGGAACTCGGGGAAGAATTCGTCGAAGTCAATGTCAAGGACAACGGGCCGGGACTCACACAGGAGACTGTCGGAAAAGCCCTTGGGCAGCTTTTGGCCGGGACAAAGTTCCACAGGATGATACAGGCACGCGGACAACAGGGGATAGGTGCAGCCGGCTGTACTATGCTTTCACAGATAACCACCGGAAAACCGGTCAAAGTCATTACAGGCACCACGCGGGCAAAGCCCATGAGCCTTGAAATAACAATCGACCCGAAAAAAAACCAGCCAGTCATTTCAAATCTCGTTGAACTCAAAAAAGAATTCAGGGGACTCATAGTCAAGGCAAGGTTTAAGGGCGTGAAATACGTCAACTCCGAACAGGGGCCGCTTGAATACCTGCGAAGGACCGCAATCGCAAACCCGCACGCAAAAATAACGCTCATTGCCCCGGACAAAAGCACAACCACTTTCAACCGCAGCGCAAAAGACATTCCAGAACGACCCCTTGAAATAAAGCCGCACCCAAAAGGCGCGAACGTGGACGAAGTGATAACGTTTTCAAAATCCACCCAGGCAAAAAAAATCTCCAGTTTTTTGAAAAGCGAGTTTGACAGGATGGGAGACAAGGCAGTCGAGGAAATCTCCAAAGGCGTCTCGTTTGACCTGGAAAAAGACCCGCACGCCCTCGAATGGGACGAAGCTGAAGAAATAGTGAAAATATTCAAAAAAATAAGTTTCATTGCCCCACGAACAGACGGCCTTATCCCAATCGGCGAGGACAGGATAAAAAAAAGCATTGAAAGCATCGTCCAACCCGAATACATGTCAGTCATCACTAGAAAACCCCAGGTATACAAAGGTGGATTTCCCTTCCTTGTCGAGGTTGGAATCGCATATGGTGGAAACGCAGGCAGGCTTTCAGCCGAAACCATTGAAGTTGAAGGCCAAGCGGCACAACAGGTCAGGAAAATAGAGATAATGAGGTTTGCAAACAGAGCCCCCCTCTTGTTTGACACCGGCGGGTGCGCGATAACAAAAGCCGTGCAGTCAATCGACTGGAAAAGATATGGGATAAAGGACTACGAAAACACGCCCCTGACGATTTTTGTCAACCTGATTTCAGTGCACATACCCTACACTTCCGCGGGCAAGCAGGCAATCAGCGACGAGGACGAAATAATGGAGGAACTCCGCCTTGCTTTAATGGATGCTGGAAGAAAAACTGGGATGTACATTTCAAGCAAGCTTCGCGAACAGGAAAAACAGAACAAGAGAAAAATCTTCATGAAGTACGCAAAGGAAGTCGCTTTAGCCCTCCATGAGCTTACAAAAAAGCCCGCAAACGAGATAGAAAAAAAACTCCTTGACATAGTTTTGCATAAGCTCAAGCTTGAGGAAGAACAGGGGATAACTGACGAGCAGGCAGAAGAAGAGGAAGACGCGGGAAAAAAGAAGAAAGGCAAAAGCGGGAAAAAGCAGAAGCTTTTCACGGAAAGTGACGGGTAATGACGGAAAAAGCGGTTGAAAAAAAAGACAAGAAAGTAATCGAAAGGCTCCAGGAAGAAGGAGCACAGCTGTTAAAGCAGATTGAGAAAAAACAGGACCCGCGCATAGAAATGCCCGTGAGGACCCTTTCAAACATCTACTTTGACCAGAAAACAAAGACAATCAAACTGGGTGACAAGACAAGCTTCCGCAATTTCCTCAACATTGCACATACGAGGAAATTCATGCAGACGGTCCTTGTGGCCTCCGAAATCAAGAAAGTCATACAACAGGAAGCCACGGTCTCAATCCGTGACCTTTACTACGCACTCAAGCACACGATTGAAGGCACAAACGAGAACAGCTTTGACGACCAGAGCGAATCAGTTACACCGGACGAACCATTGCTTGTGAGGATGAACGGCGAGTTCAAAATCGCAACAGGGGAAGAAGCCGTACAGTTTGCAAAAAAGAACGGGAAATGCATTTTGGATGAAAAAGAAAAAACGATTTACACGATTCCAAACTTTTCTGTTTGCGCATTTGACGAAAATCTGGAAATAAAGGAACACCCCATAAAATGCTTAATTGTCCATCCGCCTAACGTTGTCAAAAAAATAAAGACAAGTTCCGGCCGAAGTGTAAAAGTAACAAAATCACACAGCCTTTTCACTTTAAGGGACAACGAAGTACAGGCCATTGAAGCAAAACAGCTTTCAATAGGGGATTACCTGGCTTTGCCAAGAAAAGTGAATGTTGAAATAAACAATGAGCCAATAAACCTGATTTCAGGGATAATCCAAAATGCACCACAAAACGTTTTGCAAAAAATTTATGTTAAAGGATATATCTACTCAGGAGATTACGA
>JACQJF010000037.1 GCA_016198165.1 Candidatus Iainarchaeum sp.
TTTCCACCCTCCGCCGGTGCCTTTCTTCTCCTGAAAACGGCGTGGAGAGGAAAACGTCAACCATGCCAAGCGCGTCTTTTGTTTTGGTGACGCGCGAGCCCAGTGAAAGCACGTTTGCATCATTGTGCTCGCGTGCCATTTTGGCCAGGTAGGTGCTTGTTGCCTGCGCCGCGCGGACTCCCTTGACTTTGTTTGCCGCAATGGCGGTGCCGGTTCCGGTGCCGCACACGACTATGCCGAGTGCGTCCCTGTCTTTTGCCACGTTTTTGGCTACCTTGGCTGCATAGTCCGGGTAGTCGGTGCTTTCCTCTGAGTGGGCCCCGAGGTCCTGTGCGTCAAAGCCTTTTTTTTGGAGGTGCTTTTTGATTTCCTCCTTGAGTTTAAAGCCCGCGTGGTCGCTTCCAAGAAAAACCTTCATATTGAAAGTTACTTGCCTTGGAAAATGATTTAAACCATTCCACCACAACGTCTATTCAGGGGGGATATATCTGATTGAGTTAAAGGACGTCGAGTCCTACAGGAAATGCATTTCCGCACTTTCGGGCTTTATTTCCGAGGGCAATTTCCGCTTCAACGATTCGGGCATCCATTTTCGTGGAATTGACCCAAGCCAGGTGGTGCTCGTGGATTTTCACATGCCGGCGTCCTCTTTCAGGTTCTTTGAAGTCGAGCCCTCGGTTGTGGGCGTTGACCTGTCAGAGCTGAACAAGATTGTCTCGCGCGTCCCCCAGACCGATTCATTGCGGATTGACCTGACTGACTTTGAGCTAAAGGTGCTTGCGCACGGCGAGTTCGAAAAGCAATTCGACCTGCCACTAATCGACGTTTCCGGGGAAGAGCCGGCATTGCCGAAAGTGAAGTTTGATGCAACAGTTGAAATCACGGGCCGCGTGCTCAAGGAAGCCCTCAAGGACGCGTCTGTTTTCGGCTCGCTTGTCGTTTTCAAGGTGAAGAAAAACAATTTCCTCGTGGAGGCAAAGGGAACGCGCGGAAATCTCTCCTCAATTTCAAAAGAGTCAAAGGAAATAAAAGTTTCCTCAACAAAAGACGTTGTTGCAAAGTTTTCCCTGAATTTTCTGCACAACATTGTGCGCGAAGTCAACCCTGACGACAAGGTCGTGCTTGAACTGAAGAACGATTCCCCGATGAGGGTTTTTTACTCAATCGGCGAGGCAAGGCTCGAGTTTTTCCTTGCGCACATGATTCTCTGAAGTGCTTTGGCGTGTTTTCTGTTGAAGACCTGCATTTTGCGCAAAAATACCCGTTTTCCCTAATTGCAAAAAGGGTTGTGAAGGAGTCAAACCTGTCACTTGATTCTGTAAGCGAGGAAATAATTGGCCGTGCAAGGGCAATGGCCCTTTCTTCATGGGGCGGGAAAAGCTATCGGCCAAACATTGTTTCTTCGCGCGAACTGCTTGAACAGGAAGTCCTCGCGTTTCCCGTTGCAAAAATACTCGTCTCGCTTGCAAAAAACGATTTGCTTGCAAGGCGCTTTTGTGAAATGAACGCGAAAAGGGTTTTTGGGAGCCTTGAAGGCGAGAAAAATGACGCGCTTTTCCAGCTTGCACAAGAACTTGGGATAGAATTTTCTTTTCCTGAAAAGGAAGATTTTTTCGCAATGGTAAGCGTGCCCGTTTTCCTGTCCGCGTCTTTTGCACAGGACTTCATGAAGCTTGCAAACCAGAAAGTGTCAAACGGTTTCGTGTTCCTCTCAAGGAACGAGTTCTGTCGCCTGGTCGCGTTTTCTTTCGAGCAAAAGCTTGCACTTGAATTTCCGCTTGAAACAGGCGGCGTGCCAAAAAAGCTCCAGCAGGCCGCGTCAGGCCTGAAGTCATATTTTTTTGAAAAACAGTTTGTCCCTGTCCAGGGCACTATCCTTGGGGGCATCAAGCCGGAGTTTTTCCCTGCGTGCCTGCAGAAGCTTTACTCCGACATCCTGGGTGGGAGGAAGCTATCGCATCTTGAGCGCTTTTCGCTTGCAACCTGCATGCTTTCGCTTGGAGTGGGCGAAAGGGACGTTGTGAACCTTTACCGTGCAACGCCGAATTTTGACGAGAAAATAACCGCTTACCAGGTTTCAAGGCTTGCGGGAAAAACGGGGAAAGTAATTCAGGCTCCAAGCTGCAAAAAAATGGCAGAGTATGGTCTGCGCCTTCCAACCTGCCCGTGTGTTTCAAATATGTCGATAAAGCACCCGCTTTCGGTGTACAGGCGGCAAGTGCTCCTGGACTCAAAAGAGAAAAAAAAGCCTTAGCCCAAAGTACTGATTGCGCTTTTTCTGTTAAAGATTTTTTTCGCGTAATTGTCTATGTAGGGTATGAAAAAGCTGGTTGAAGAAAGTGCAAAGATTACGGCCCAGTCCGTGGCTCCAAGTGGCACGGTATTGAAGACGTTCAATCCAAGCATTGGCGGCAAATAGATTGCAAGCGCCTGCAGTGCAAACGAGGCAAGCACCATTTTTACGAGGAACGGATTTGTAAGCGGGCTTTCGTCAAACACTCCCCGGTTCTCACGCCTGCAGCTGAACACGAACAGCAATTCAAATACCACGAGGGCCGTGAATGCCATTGTGCGAGCCTTGCTTGCAAAGTCAAGGCCCTGTTTTGAATTCAGGTCAAGGTCCGGGCTTACCGCCATGTCGTGGGAAAGCCCGTAAAAGAATGCCGCGGAAACAACGATTGTTGAAACAATCCCCGCTATGAGGATGAATGACTTTGTGTTGTCCAGAATCCCTTCTTTGGGGTTGCGGGGCTTTTTCTGCATTTCTTCCTGCCTTGATTCCTCGCTTCCAAGCGCGAGAGCCGGCAGGGAATCCGTGACAATGTTAAGCCAGAGCAATTGGAGCGGCAGAAGCGGGAGCGGAATGTCGATTCTTGCGCCATGCCCTACTGCCGACACAATTAGAATGAAAAAATTCAGTATTATCGGCAGGCCGACTATGAGCACTTCGCCAGTGTTTGCGGCCAGGAGGTACTTGACAAAGCTCTTGATGTTGTTGTATATGCGCCTGCCTTCCCTTATCGCCGTGACGATTGTGGCAAAGTCGTCATCCTTGAGTATGAGGTCTGCGGCTTCCTTTGAAACGTCCGTGCCCTTTATCCCCATGGCTATCCCGATGTCCGCTTTCTTGAGTGCCGGGGCGTCGTTCACACCGTCGCCTGTCACTGCAACGATTTCCTCGCCCCGTTCCTTGAGGACTGACACTATTTTGAGTTTGTGTTCCGGGGAAACCCTTGCAAACACGTTTTTCTCAACAATCGCGCGCTTCTGCCCGTCCACTGGCAGGGCATCAAGCTCTGCGCCGGTTATGGCACTTGGCTCAAGCCCGATTTTTTTTGCAACGGCACAGGCAGTCAGGGCGTTGTCACCTGTTATTATCTTGATTTTTATCCCGGCTTGCGTTGCAACCTGTATTGCGTCGCTGACCCCTTTCCGTACGGGGTCATTCATGCATACAAAGCCCGCAAAAACCATTCCGCGTTCAGCGTCCTCCTTTAATGGTTTTTCTTTGAACGCAAAGCCAAGCACCCTGTAAGAGTCCATGGCCATTTCCTCCGCCTTTTCAAGCACTTCTTTTTTTGCTCCGGGCAAAAACACCGATATTTTCCCGTCCAGCATGATTCTGTCTGAAAGCTCAACCATTTTTTCAACCGCGCCCTTCGAATAGGAAAAGATTTTTCCGTTCGCTTCATGGAACGTGGTCATCATTTTCCTCTCCGACTCAAACGGTATCTCGTCCACGCGCTTTTCTTTCCTTTCAACTCCAGCTTTTCTTGCCGCAACGACAAGGCATCCTTCGGTGGGGTCGCCGCTGATTGAAAAATTCCCACTGCCGCCTAAAAGGTCTGCGTCATTGCATTCCGCCCCGATTTTTAAGAGCATTGAAAGCTCAGTGTAATCGCCTGCAGAAATTTTTCTTCCATCAAGCAGGAAATCCCCCGCTGGCTCGTAGCCGTTTCCTGTAACGTCAAACATTTTTGCGCCTGCAAATATTTTTTCCACAACCATTTCGTTGCGCGTGAGCGTCCCCGTCTTGTCGGAACAGATTATCGTGGTTGCGCCGAGCGCCTCGACTGCGTGCATTTTTTTCGTGAGCGCGTTTTTCTTCGCCATTTGGAACACGCCTAGTGCAAGCGTGATTGTGATGACTGCGGGTAGCCCCTCGGGTATCGCGGCAACGCCAAGGCTGATTGCAGTCTTGAACATTTCATGCGCGTCTGTGCCCTCAACCACCCCGATGACAAACAGGAGCACGATTATCCCTGTCACGACTTTGACCATGTACTGCCCGAGCTTTTCGAGTTTTTTCTTCAGCGGAGTTTCCTCTTCCTTGATTTCCTTGAGGTAGTTTGCAATTTTTCCAAACTCCGTTTTCATTCCCGTGCCGACGACTATTCCTTTTCCCCGTCCGTAAGTCACGGTCGTGTTTGCAAAGGCAATGCAGTGCCTCTCGGCAACAGGCGAGCCCACAGCAACAGCAAAAGTTGTTTTTGAAACCGCCTTGCTTTCGCCCGTGAGGATTGCCTCGTCGATTTTCAGGTTCACGGCTTCAACGAGCCGCAGGTCTGCGGGCACCTTGTCGCCCGTATGCAGCAAAACCACGTCCCCCGGGACTATTTCACGGCAATCCACTTCGGCGGGCCTGCCACCCCTTATGACTGTTGCCTTAAGCGCAGTCATTTTTTTGAGTGCTTCAAGCGACTTTTCAGCCTTGTACTCCTGCACAAAGCCAAGGGCTGCGTTGATGAGGAGAATCGCGTAAATCGCTATGCCTTCGAGGTAATCCTGGATGATGAATGAAAGCGCCCCTGCAATTATGAGTGCAGTCACGAGCATTCCGCGGAACTGGTCGGCAAAAAGTTTCACTGCGGAGAATTTTTTTCCCTGCGCGATTTCATTTGGCCCGGATTCCAAAAGACGGTTCTGTGCCACAGCACTTGTCAGCCCGGTTTCAGTGGACTTTGTTTTTTCAAAAACCTGCTGCGTTTCAAGCGAATGCCACGGTTCGCGCACCGCATTCATGGAATTTATAATTGTTCTTGAATTATTTAAACCTGTTGTAAAACTTTTCCGGCAATGCATGTGCAAATTCCTGCGCGGAAAAAAAATTTGCACGAAATTTGCGCAAAAAACAAAATTGCGAACATTTAAATATTACTTTGATGTAGAACAATTTACATAATCTGTGTTTTTTGTACAACTGAACAGGAGGTAAACAAACAATGTCTTCATCAAGAAGCAGTTCTTCAAGGAGATCTTCATCCAGGTCATCATCCAGATCATCTGGCGGATCAAAAAGAAGAAAATCTTCAAGAACTTCAAAAAGAAAAA
>JACQJF010000039.1 GCA_016198165.1 Candidatus Iainarchaeum sp.
TAAAATTATTATTAAAAATAGTGCAATCCACCAACCATTATCCTTAATCAAAGGAAATAACCAACAGGCTATATCTGGGTGTAATAGGTTAACATAATAATAAACAACGGCAGCAAATCCAAAATAAATCAAAGCTAAACAAGTTAAGACTCTGACTATTTTTATTTCAGATTCTTGGTTTGAATTTGTTACTAAAAAAACAATAAGGGCAATTAGTAATAAGACAAAACCAAGTCCTTGAATAAATAATGGAACTCCATACATTGTTTCGTTAAATGTTTTTGTCTTTTCTTGTATTGAAACTTCATAGAGTGTCTTGTTGCACTTCATAGTATTTTCATTTTGAGGAATAAAAAAATCTTCTCGAGAACTAAAAAAACCAAACATTCCTGAACCAATCAACAATACAATAGAAACTATCGCCATGACATGTTCTCTTTCCATGTCATTTTTATCTTTCATATAAAACACTTGTTTAGAGTCGTTCCGAGAGAAACCTTTTACCCGCTTTAGCGGGTAAATGAATCGAGGCTACGGTATGGGGCAGACAAGTTTTTGGTCTTATTTTGCTCTAATATAAATCATTTTCATCCACACTGAATTAATGTGCAGAAATATTGATAAATGTGCAAAAGTAAATAATTATGCAAGGCCGGGAAAACAGAAGGCTGGAAAATAGCCTTAAAAACCATTGTTATAATAAATTATAATTGGTGTTTTTTCATGCAGGTTTTTGAAACAAAGCTTAGAAAAGTTGGAAGTTCGTGGGGCGCCCTGATTCCACGCGAGGTTGTTAAACAGGAAAAAATCGGGGAAGGCGAGAAGATACAGTTAGCTGTTATTAAAAAGGATTTATCTTTGCTTGAAAAAGCATTTGGGTCGGTAAAGCCGCCGCGGCATTTCAAGCGGGATCACAAGGACAGAGTGTTTTGAGTGATTCTCGACACATATGCCTGGATAGAGTTGTTCAATGGGACAACTAAAGGCAAAAAAGTAAAAGAACTCATAGCTTTAAACCAGTGCTTTACAAGTGCGATTTCTATTGCAGAGTTAAGCGAATGGGTAGAAAAAGAGAAGCTTGACAGAAAACAGGTTTTTCACACGGTGAAAAACCTTTCAACCCTCATTGAGATAAGCCAAGATGATTTGGAGCTGGCGGGAATTTTGAAAACAGAAAAAAGAAAAACTGTAAAAGACTTCGGCATGATTGATTCAATAATTTTGGCGACAGCAAAAAACTATAAACTAAAAATTGTGACAGGGGACAAACATTTCAAAGGCGAAAACACGATAATGCTGTAAACCATATTATTTTTTCCGAAACTCGTTTAACACGCCGATTCCTTTTTCAGTGATTTCCAGGTAAACCGGTTTGCCGTTTGGATTGATTTCGCGCGCGTATCCTTCTTCAATCATCAGGTCCAGGTGCTTTTTCACTGCCACGTGCGAGACCCCGACTTTTTCCGCCAGCATGTTGAGGTAGCAGGGTTTTTGTTCAAGCCCCGCCTTGTGAATCTCGTGCAGGAGTTTCACGCGCATTGCGGCACCTTTTCCCCAGTAGAAGAGAATGGATTTTGGCATTTCATTCCTCTAACTCCAATGCCGTTTTCTCGCGGATTTTTTTCATCGAAGAATACAAGCCGTATGCGGCGTAGGCAAACGAGAACGAGCCGATTGCCTGGGCAAGCAGTTTAACCTCTCCCGTCAGGGGCTGTGAAAACAGGAAGTTTTCGGAAAAAAAACCCGCTGCAAAGGCAAGCGCGGAGGCAAAGAAAAAAACCCAGAACCTTTCCCCGCCCGTTTCGCGCGACAAGAGAAAGGAGAAAACCACGGCACAAAGAAAGAACACGCCTGTTAAAAAAACGAAGAAAAAGTCAAAAGCCATGTTTTTTTCCGCAAAAATTGGTTTGGCGTTAGGTTTAAAAGCACCTATTACAATAAGGTTACATTAAGGTTTCTTAATGGCTGAGTGGTATCTTTTTTTTGGTTTTGCCGTAATAACGGGTTTCATGGCTTTGGGGCTCTTCAGTTCAATAAATGCTTCTGATTCCACGCAAGGCGTGGACGTGGTTGTTTCTCTTTCCGAAGACGGGGCACTCAGGCACGTTTCTTCCCAGAATGCACAGCTTCAGGCAATCCGCAATGCCTCACCGGTAATAAACTTTTCCACCGCAGATATTGACGAGTACGCTTATTTTTCAGTGCAGGGCATTGAATGCCAATTGTCCTGTGCGAAAAAAGAACAAAAGGAGGACTGAATTTTAAATGACTACAGAGACTACAGGGAATAACAAGGGTTTTTCAGACAGCATGATGCTTTCAGTAAGCATTTTACTGTCAACACTGATCCTTTCCGGGACGCTTTTCTGGGTTGGTTCAGAACTATCAAACAGCCTAACCGGCTTAGAAATAGCAACGACTGGCAACAGCGGAAACACTGGGGGTACAGTGCAGACTGCGCCATCGCAGAATCCATCGCAGGCGCCGTCTCAAAACCCGGCAAGCCCCCCACAGGGTGGGACAGTTAAAATGGCTGATTTGCTTGCAGGCGCGTCAGGAACTGACGGTGACCCTAATGCACCGGTAATAATAGTAGAATTCTCCGACTTTGAATGCCCGTTTTGCGGCAGGTTCCACGATGATTCGGGGCTTCAGATAAGGGAAAACTATGTCAAAACCGGCAAGGTCCAGCTTGTCTACAAGGACTTTCCACTGAGTTTCCATCCAAGCGCCCAGCCTTCAGCGGAAGCCGCGAGGTGCGCCGCGGAGCAGGGAAAATTCTGGGAAATGCACGACAAGCTCTTTGAAAACCAGCAGGCCCTCTCAGACTCTGACCTGAAAGGCTATGCTGTAGGAATAGGGCTGAATGCCGAGCAGTTCAACTCGTGTTTTGACTCGGGAAAATACACTTCGGCTGTCGAAGCGAATTTCTCCGAAGGCAGCAGGGTCGGTGTAAGCGGCACGCCTAGCTTTTTCATAGGGAAAAGGGACGGCACGGGCCAGATAATAGTCGGTGCACAGCCTTACTCCAATTTCAAGAGCATCATTGACGGGCTGCTCCAGTAAGTAAAAAAAACCGGGGAATTTTCCCCTTTTTTTTCCTATTTTTTTTTATTTTTTTTTTACTATTTTTCTTTAAAAAAAAGGAACTGTTTTTTTCACTTTATTTTTTCCGCGAGTTTTTCAAGCATGTCTTTTGTCATCGAGGCCAAATCGTATTTTGGTTTCCAGCCCCACTCCCTGCGCGCAGTGGAGTCGTCAAGGGATTTTGGCCACGAGTCCGCGATTGCCTGGCGGAAATCAGGCTTGTAGTCTATCATGAATTCCGGGATATGTTTTTTGATTGACTCGGCCTGTTCTTTCGGCGAAAAGCTCATCGCGTTCACGTTGAAGTCGCAATGGTGTTTTAGTTTTGAAATCGGGGCTTGTGCCAGGTCCATGATTGCCTTGAGGGCATCCGGCATGTACATCATGGGCAGGTAAGTGTCGGGCTTCAAGAAACAGGTGTAACTTTTTTTCTTCAGCGCTTCGTAATAAATTTCAACCGCGTAATCGGTTGTCCCGCCGCCGGGGAGCGCTTCGCTGCTGATTATTCCCGGGAACCTCAACCCCCGCACGTCAAGGCCAAATTTTTTGAAGTAATAATTCCCCAGGAGCTCTCCTGCGACTTTTGTCACGCCGTACATGGTTGTCGGGCGCTGTATGGTCTCGTTTGGCGTGTTGTCGCGCGGCGTCTCGGGGCCGAATGCTGCAATGGAGCTTGGCATGATTATCCTTTCAAGTGGCAATTCGCGTCCGATTTCAAGTGCATTGTATAACCCGTTCATGTTCACGTTCCACGCAAGGCCTGGGTTTTTTTCCCCGCTTGCAGAAAGGATTGAAACCAGGTGGTAAAGCGTGTCAATGCCGTGCTCTTTTATTTTTCCCTCAAATGCTTTTTTGTCAGTGACTTCGACAGAGTCACAGGGGCCTTCCATGAGTTTTTCCGATGGCTTGCTTTTATGCCCGATTGCAACCACGTTTTCGTTGCCGTATTTTTTCCTCAAAGCAGGCACCAATTCCGACCCTATCTGCCCAAAAGCTCCCGTCACCATGATTTTCCTCATTTTTCCACACCACTCCATTTTTTTTTCCATTGGAAGGATTTTCCAAGGTATAGCAAAGAGCATAAATATTTGAACTTTATAATTGCTCTTTGCATAATAGCAAACTGCACCAAAAATGTTCAAAAATATAAGCAGTTTGCTATATTTAAAACTGCAAAAATCTATTAAATGCGTCAGCGGCGCAAATGCCTGCGCTTTCTTGTGGCAATATTTATATTTCCAGACCACGTTCTGGAAATTTTTTCCGGTAGTTCTGGGGCTGGGGTTTTGCGGTTCCTGCCAAAGTGCCTCCGCGGGTATTCCCTCATTTTTTCGGCAAGGCTAAGCATTTCCGGGCTTTGATCATACCTTCTTATCCTGAACCCTTTTTTTCTTGCCATGCCTATGAGCCTGTAAGTCATTTTTGTCGCAATGCCCTGCCTTCGCAAGTTGCCCTCCACGACGTGTGTCATAGTTGTAACGATTAATTTTATTTGAGGGTGTTCAGAGTACGAGATTACTGCAACCGGTTTTGTGCCCAAAAACCCGAGCAAAAACTTGGCTCCTTGTTCCGCATCTTTTTTTATGCCATCAATTAGGTTTTGGAGGTGCCCTGCTGATGCTTCTGGAGTGTAGCCTTCTGCATAGGCTATTTTTCTTGCCTGTTCGTCTGTTATGCTTCCCTCGGCTACCTGGTAATGCAGGCTGATTCTTTTTTTCCCCGGCTCCATTTCACTGCCTGTCGATTGTCTTGAGGAAATCGTGTTTTGCGCGCTCAAGCATGCCGACGACCATGTGGAGTTCTGCCTTTGACATAGTGCTTGAGACAAAGCGCGTGTCGTCGCCTTCCTTAAAGGCAAAGAAAAAATACAGCGGCTCTACGCCCTGTTCTTTTGCTTCTTTTGAAAGCGCTTGTTTTAGTTTGTCTGCGTTTGACATTTGAAGTCTCCCTCCTTTTTTGTAACAATCTATTTTTGGATTAAACTTTATATTATTGCCCCGTTGAAAACGGGGTACGTATGCGTCGCGGGCTCACGCAAGGGCCCGTTTAGTTGAATGTAAGGTTAAAGCTTTTTGACTCTTCCACGCGCAGTGGCGCGATTTTCCGTGGGTTGTCAAAGGTTGCAGTCACGGAGCAAATCATCACGCTTCCGCTGTCGATGCTTGAGGGGGCCTGGATGATGTAGTTGACCTGCTTTGTTTCCCTGGGGTCGACCTGGGCAATGAACGAATCGCCTATGATGACCCATGGGGCTGGTTCGTCGCTGCATTCCACAGAAAGCGACAGGTTCTGTATCACGAGGCTGCCGGTGTTTCGCAGTGTGAGCGTGCCGGCTTTTGTCTGGTAGGAGCCCGTGTCGTCGTCAAACTGTATTGTCTGGTTCGACAGGCCTGAAAGCTCTATGCTTGTCGAGCTTTTTGACGCAACCAGGTCAAGCTCTTTCGCGATTTCGAAAAAAGATGTTTTAAAGACAATCTGGCCGCCGATGTTTTCAGTGCCTGCACCCGGCGGGAAATTTATTTCCCCGACAGGCACCGTGACGCGTATCCCTATTTCCTGTGAAGCTCCTGCACGAATCTCCGGTATGGGGACTTCCCTTGAGAAAGTGAACCAGTTTCCGACGTCTTCTATGCTCGAGTATTGCACGTCGTTGATTGCAATCACTATGTCGAGGTTCTCGATGTCAAGGGCTGTCTGGTTTCGGATGGTGAACCTTTTTTCGACAAGCGCGGAGCCCTCCTCGATTGTCCCGAAGTTGGTTGTCCCGCTGATTGTGACTTTTCTCTGGTCGAATGAAAGCAGGTCAAACGAAACTGTTTTTTTCGCACCCGCACTGTTGAGGCCCTTTACCCTGATTGTGCCTAAAAGCCCGCTTTTTATCTCCGAGTTTGACAGGTCTGTTTTGACCTGGAGAGTCACGGGCACTGTTTTCTGCCCCGGCGGCACGCTGACAGGCTTTTCGTACGACGCGGTCATTATTTTTTCGCCAAGGCTTCCCTCAAACACGAGTTCGATTTCCTCTGTGGACTGTGAATCGTTTTTCAAGAGGACGTTCACGGTTTCAATCTGGCCAAGCACGAGTTTCTCCGGGAACTGTTCCTCAAGCGACAACTCAACGTCCAGGTTTTTTTCCAGTATTGCCGTGATTTCCGCATTGTCGGCTACTTCAAACGCTGTCTTTGCCGGGGTCTTGTACCCGCCTGCAATTACTGAATAATGATACGCGCCTTTCCTGAGGCTTGTTTTTCCCCCGCTTTCAACCGTTGCAATCGTTTTCCCGTCGGCTCCGAGTATTTTCACCGAAGCGCCACTCACTTCGATGCCCTCGGTGTCATTGACAATGAAAGTGATTTCTTTCACGCTTCCAATGAAAAAATCGTAGAGCAGAAACAGTGCAAGCAGGCCAATGACAGCTATCGCGATTTTTTTCTTGTGCGCCTTTAACACGTCGAGGATTTTGAGGCCTGTTTCTTTGGCCTTGTCAAGGGGGCTGTCCTCATAGACGCCTTCCATTTCATCCCCGCTTGAAGGGGAGTCATATTTGCCGGATTCTTCAGGCTTGTCGTACAAAAAAAACCACGCTTTTGATTGCATTAAGAAAAGATAAAAGAATAATAAAAAGGTTTGTGCCCCCGCGCCCCCAAAAACAGGGGTTTTTTTGCCAGGGTAAAGGATATTATTCATTTATTTCATTAAATACTATTGATAGGGTGTATTTTTTCCATGGATAATCGCAAGGTTTTTGCGGGCCTTTTGCTCCTTGTAGCGGGCCTTTTGCTTGCTTTTGCCTTTCTTTCAATTGCCGGCCGTAGCACGAGCGGTTTTTCGGAGGCCTTTTTGCAGGGGCATTCAACGCGTGTTGAAGGCAATAAGGTTTTTTTTTCTTTCAGGCTTGAGAACCACGAGGGCCGGGGCATGGAGTACTTTTACAGTGTTTTTTTTGACGGAAAAAAAGTCCTTGAAAAAAGCCAATTTGTCGAAGATGGTTATTTTGTAGAAACGGCCGAGACAATTGCAGTGGAAACTGGTTTTAGCGGGAAAAAGAAAGTTGCCGTGGAAATATCAAGCCCCACTAAACCGGTTGGCTTGTCGTTGTTTTTCTGGGTTTACCCGTAACGTTTTTTTCCCGCTTCTTGCCTTCAAGCCGTTGTATGTACTTGTCTTTTGTGGAGATTATTTCCTTGAGGCTGTCCACAAGCTCCTGTTTTTCCGCCAGTTGTTTGCTCAGAAAGCTTATTTTTTTCCTGAAGTCTTCCTGTGCCTGGCTGCGCGCGTTTGTTTTTTCCTCTTCAAGCGAAAGAATCTGTTTCGAATAAGCGTTCCTGAGTTTGAGTGTCTCGTTTTCAATGTCAAGCACTATGCGCTTTGCATAGTCGCGCTCTTTTTTCAGGGCCGTTGAGAGTTCAAGCATTTTTCCCCCCAGTTGCAGCTCGAGCTCTTCAAGGGTGCGGTGCTTTTCAACGGCCATTGAATGGGTTTGTTCAAGCTGCTCCATTGACCGGCGGTGCGATTCAAGTGATGCCTGTAAAAGTTTTTGTTCCTCGCCAAGCCTGCGGGACAAAATGCTGATGTCTTTTTCCATGTCCTGGCTCGTGTTGTCTTCAATGCGCGCAAGGTAGGAGTGTTTCCTGATTTCCTCGTATTTTCCGCGAAGAAGCTGGAGCTCTTTTTCTTTTTCCTCCAAGAGCTCGAGTATTTTTTTCGCGCCTTTTCCTGGTGCGTAATCAGGAGTGGTTTCCCTTCTTTCAAGGATGCTAAGCCTTTCGACAATGAACCGTGTCTTGAGCAGAACCGCAAGGACTTTCTGTTCAAGCGACGAATAGTTTTCAGTGTTCGTTATTTCATCCGCAATCAGGCCTATCCCTCTTTGCATGGTTTTTTTTGCCACGCTTTGCTCGATTTCCCTGTTTCTTTCGAGTATCTGCATGGTGGAACCGATTTCCTGGATATGGGTGTCAAGGCCTGCAAAGCTTTTTCCATCTTTTTCGAATGCCACGGCGGCTTCGCTGAACATGCCCTTTATCTGTTCCAGCGAGTGGATTGTGTTTATGGCGGAATAAATGAACGAGGCGCGCGAGTGGTCTTTCCACTGCTTTGCATTAAGTCTGTCCTGCAGCCTGTCCACGGCCCCGGTTATTTTGTCCGAAACTGTTATTGAAAGCGCCATTTTTGACCAGAAATACATTGGGCGTTGTATTATTTATTTGTTTTTGGGAATCAAAAATTTATTATACTACTTTGAATTGGATATTAGCGGATGAAAAATTTGCTTTTGTTTTTCCTGGCCGCTCTTGCAGTGCTTTTGGCGGGCTGTCTTGGGGGGAATATCTCGGGTTCTGCGTTCAGTGCAGACCCGTCTTTTTCAGTTGAAAAAGTGAGGCAGCTCATAAACGACCCCAACGTGCTGGTGACGGAGAAAACCCTTGGCGGAGCGGCGATTTCCGCAAGCCTTAACGGCGCGGCCGCAGGTTGTGTCGGCTTGCTTCCCGAAAAACAGTATGTCCTGGTAGAGGCTTCTGCCCCGGCGACGAATTATTCGATTGTGCTTGACGGCGACAAAGTCATGTGCGTCATGCGCAAGGAAAGGCTGGCTGACGAGTGCAGCACTGCCGGGGACTGTGATGACGGCCTGTCTTCAACGACTGACTCGTGCAGCGGAACGCCAAAAATCTGCCTCAGCCAGAGGACAACTGAGTGCAAAAGCGGGGATTCTTTTTGCCCCGCTTCCTGCCTGAAAGGCACTGACTCGGATTGCGTGAGGGAATGTTTCGTGGATTCCACGTGCGATGACTCGGACCTGACGACAAAAGATTACTGCGGCGGGGCACTGCAGCGCTGTATCCACGAGAAATTGTTTGTGGGGGGCAAGGAAGTGATTGCATGCTCTGCTGACGAGGAGTGCGTTGCGGAAAACGTGTGCAGCACGGGGTCATGCGTTGAAGGCCTGTGTGTTTTTGGTGTCAAGCCAAATGGCACGGTGTGTGATTCCTCCAAGGACATGGAGTGCTTTGACGGGGAGTGCGTGAAGGCAACTGAAAATCCCATTCGCCTGGTTAAAACAAAACTTGAATGGGTTAATGATGATAGCCCTGCCGGGAAAGTCTTAGTAACTGCCAATGCAAGCAAGTTAAGTATTTTTGAGGGCAAGTATGGAACGGATTTATCCTTCATGAAATCGGTTTTTGACGTTGAATGTTCAACCGGGGCATGCTTCAAGAGAACCAGCATTGATCACTCGGTTGAATTCACGGACCTCGTAGTGGCACAAGAATATTATTATACTATTTTTGCATTCGGCTTGTCAGAGTTAACCGTTTCCAAGACAGAAACTTTGTCGTTTTTTACCTGCCCCGGTCGATGTGATGACTCTGACGAGTGCACTGCCGACTCGTGCGATATTTCAACCGGAAAATGTGACTACAAAAAGGATGAACAAAACCCTTCCTGTTGAAGTTTTAAAATGTTTTAAGGCGATTTTTAGCGAAAAAACAATGCCTTCCAATCCCCCGAAAATAATATAAATAACAAGAGATATTATTTTGGGCTATACATGAAGAGATTATTGCTGGTTTTTTCACTGTTTTTATTTTTCGGCCTGACTTCAGTGGCCCAGAACTCCTGCACTTACGAAAATTACTGGTATTGTTACTCGCAGGGCGAGTGCACGGGCGTTGGGCGCAACTGGTGCAGCACTTATTGTTCCTCAAGCGAGTGCCCCACTTGTTCTTCCCAAACCCCTTGGAATTGTTATGACCAGCCTTCGTGCACTGGTGCGGGCGGTTACTGGTGCAACAATTATTGCCAGTCTCAAGCATGCCAGACTTGTTCATCACAATACCCTTCTTACTGCACTACTGAAGCAACCTGTACTTCTGCAGGCCTTTACTGGTGCAACGGATACTGCCAAAGTTCCTCGTGTGGCGGTGGAGGAGGTGGTTACTGTGGTGACGGCACGTGTAACAACAGTGAAACTTCCGGTTCGTGCCCTTCAGACTGCGGGGGAAACACATGCAGGGTAGGCTATTCTGGTTATTGTTACACTCAAGCAGATTGCACAGGCATAGGTGCCAATTGGTGCGGCAGTTGGTGTACAACCGGCAGCTGTCCCACTTGTTCTTCCCAAATGCCGGGTAATTGCAGCACGCAGTCTACTTGCACGGGGGCAGGCGCCAACTGGTGCCAGGGCGGCTCGGATTATCACTATTGCACTTCGAGTGTGTGCCCTGTCTGCTCAAGGGAATCTACGGGAAATTGTTATACCGAGGCTCAATGCACCACTGCGGGAGCCAATTGGTGCAGTGCGGGTAATAATGGCTGGTGCACTACGTCTTCGTGCCCCGTTTGTTCTTCTTCAACCCTGGGAAATTGTTATGACTCTGCCGCGTGCACCAATGCCGGTGCTTACTGGTGCACTTCAAGCGGTGGTGGCGGTGGCTGGTGCAATAGTTCCCAGTGCCCGACCTGCAATTCCTCGAACCTGAGTTACTGCAGCACGCAGACTGACTGCACGACCGCGGGCGGCGCGTGGTGCAACGGGTATTGCTCGTACTCGTGCGGTGGCGGGGGGTACAACTACACATGCAGTTCGAACAACCCAAGCTATTGTTACTCTGAATCAGAATGCAGCACTGTTGGCGCACAGTGGTGCAAGTCAAGCGGTGGTGGCAGTGGCTGGTGCTCTTTTTCATGCCCTACTTGTTCTTCTTCGTCTGTCTGGAACTGTTATGATTCTTCTTCATGCAGTGGTGCCGGCGGCAACTGGTGCGGTTCCGGCAACAGTGCCTGGTGCAGCAGTTCTGCCTGTCCCGTTTGTTCTTCAGGCAACTATTGGAACTGTTATGACCAGGGTTCATGCACTACTGCCGGTGCACAGTGGTGCACGTCTTCTGCTGGCGGCAGTGGCTGGTGTTCAAACTCGTGCCCTGTGTGCTCCAAGGATTCGGCGTGGAACTGTTATACCCAGGGCGAGTGCAGCACTGCGGGTGCACAGTGGTGCACAAGCGGTTATGGCTCCGGTTGGTGCTCGACTTCCTGCCCGGTCTGCTCCTCTTCTTCAACCTACAATTGTTACACTGAATCGGAATGCACTACAGCAGGCGCAGAGTGGTGCGGCACTTACTGTTCCTCGTCATGCCCGGTTTGCAACAAGGAGCAGCCCTGGAGCTGTTACAACAAGGACGCCTGCACGGGAGCGGGGGCGCAGTGGTGCGGCACTTATTGTTCATCCAGCTGCCCGACTTGTGCAAACTCCCAGTTGTGGAATTGCTATGACGAGTCCTCGTGCACTGGTGCAAGCGGGAGCTGGTGCGAGTCACAAAGCATGTCCAGTTATTCTTATTCTTCGGGTTGGTGTTCATCTTCCTGCCCGACCTGCTCTTCTTCAAGCGCGTGGAATTGTTATGACGAGTCCTCGTGCACTGGTGCGAGCGGCAACTGGTGCAAGTCAGGCGGCGGCTATGGCTGGTGCTCGACTTCCTCGTGCCCTGTCTGCAGCAAGGACCAGACGTGGAGCTGCTACACCAAGTCAGACTGTACGACTGCGGGGGCCAATTGGTGCGGTTCGGAGGCAAGCGGGTGGTGCTCGACTTCCCAGTGCCCGACATGTTCTTCAAGCAATTACTGGAACTGTTATGATGACTCCTCCTGTACAAGTGCGGGTGCGAAGTGGTGCCAGACAAGCAGCGGCTCTGGGGTTTCTGGCGGCAGTTCGGGTTATTGTTCTTCAAACTGCCCCACGTGTTCTTCTTCCAGCACGTGGAATTGTTTTTCCGAGTCAACCTGCAAGGCGGCTTCCGCCAATTGGTGCACGGGCAAAGGCGGTTACGGGTGGTGCTCCACCTATAACTGCCCGTCATGCGGCAAGTCAAGCCCCGGCAACTGCTCCACGCAGGGCCAGTGCACGGGCGCGGGCCTTGAATGGTGCGATTCAGGCAGCGGTTCGGGCTGGTGCAGCACGTCCTGCCCCAAGTGCTCTTTGGAGAAACCGGGCAATTGCCTTAACCAGTCAAGCTGCACAAGCGCGGGTGCAGAGTGGTGCGGCTCGTATTGTGTCGCGGACTCGTGCCCGTCATGTGACCTTTCAAGCCCCTGGAACTGCGTGACCGAGAGCACGTGCGCCGGCGCGGGGGGAAAATGGTGCTCTGACGCAAGCGGTGAAGGCTCTTTTTGCGGAACTTCCTGCAAAGTGTGCGAGGTTTCAAACCTCGCCAACTGCCTCTCAGAAGACTCGTGCGTGAATGTCGGGGGCAATTGGTGCGGTTCCTGGTGCAGTGACACTGCATGCCCATTGTGCGACCCGGATAAGCCCGAGAGCTGCCAGACAAAAGTCGACTGCGAAGCGGTTGGCGCCAAGTGGTGTGCGTCAAAAGACGGGGCTTTTTACTGCAGTGAAACCTGCCCAGTGTGCAATGAAAGCGAGTTGTACAATTGCTCTGACCAGGCTACCTGCAACAGCGTTGGCGGAGATTGGTGCGGTTCATATTGTTCAACAGAATGCCAGGTGTGCTCTGACGAGTCCCCGTGGAGCTGCCTCTCGCAGGGAGATTGTGATGCCTCCGGCGGCGAGTGGTGCGGAAGCCAGGCAGAGGGCTGGTGTTCCGAGTCATGCACGGAATGCACCGCCGATGACTTTGCAAGCTGTGCCACCCAGTCAGAGTGCCTTGAAAGCACTGGCCAGTGGTGCGTTGACCCGGCAACAGGGACAAGTTATTGCGCAGCTTCATGCGGTGCATGTTCAATTGAAACCCCGTGGAACTGCCTTGGCTCCGCCGACTGCGGGGCGACAGGCGGGACCTGGTGCGGTTCTTATTGCTCGGCAGGTTCCTGCAGTGAATGCAAACAAGACCACCCGTGGAACTGCGCAAGCTTTAGTTCATGCGAGGAAATAGGCGCGAATTGGTGCCTGCCACAGGGAAGCGGGTATGGCTACTGCTCCGGCGAAGAATGCTCCAAGTGTTCCACTCAAACGCCATGGCTTTGCCTTGACGAGACAAGCTGTGTTGAAAACAGCGCCAATTGGTGCGGAACCTACTGTTCAACCGGTTCCTGCCCTGTGTGTGACCAGCAAACACTTTCCAATTGCTTTACCAAGGAATCCTGCCAGGAAACGGGCGGCGATTGGTGCGTTTCAGCCACCGCAAACAACGGCTGGTGCTCGAATTCCTGCCCTGTGTGCGACAAGGATTCCCCGTGGAACTGTTACTCTGAACAGGAGTGCCTCGGGGCAAACGCGCAATGGTGCGCAAGCAGCGGCAGTTCAAGCGCCCAAAACACTTCTTATTACGCCGGTTCCTCCTATTGTTCCAATTCTTGCCCGACCTGTTCAACCGAAACCGCTTGGAATTGCGGCGACAAGGACTCGTGCCTCTCAAACGGCGGCAACTGGTGCGGGAATTACTGCTCCACTTCTTCGTGCCCGATTTGTTCTCCCGACTCGCAGTGGTACTGTTACACGGAGCAGGCCTGCCAAACGGCAGGCGGCAATTGGTGCAACTCGCACTGCTCCTCAAGCACATGCCCGGTTTGCACAGGCGAAGACCCGTGGAGTTGTTACAGCCAGGAATCCTGCACAGAAGCAGGAGCCCAGTGGTGCGGAACCTATTGTTCTACAAACTGCCCTTCGTGCAGCAATGATTCCTCGTGGAATTGCTCCACGAAAGAAACCTGCCTTGGCGTCGGCGCCAATTGGTGCGCCACTTATTGTTCCACCCAGGCGTGCCCCCAGTGCACAGGCGAAAACCCCTGGGCATGCACGGACGAAGAAACCTGCGGTGGTGTGAGTGGCAATTGGTGCCAACCCACTTGGGAGGGAGGGAAAGGATGGTGCACGGATTACTCGTGCCCCGCTCCGCAATTGTACGCGGTGTGCGGTGACGCGGCATGTGAAAGCGGCCTTGGCGAAAACAGCCTTAACTGCTCCAGGGATTGTGAAGCACAGCCGCCAGTGACTGCTTCCCTTGACTGCCGTGACGTGCTTGACGAGGCAACAGGCTTCACCAGGACAGAGTGCACAGGCGGGCCAGTTGAAGAGCACGTGTGCTTTGAAGAACCCCAAGGAGTGCTTGATACTTGTTTGTCTGTAGGTGGAATACCGGAAAACCTGGTTGACGAGTTCGGCTGCCCACTCACAAACTGCGTCCTGCCTGGTGCGACAGAGGAGATTTTCCTTGAAAAAGAATGCCTGCCACAAGAACAGGTAGACTTGTTTGTTTCCGAGTGTGAAAAAAACGGGTTAAAACCGGTGGTTGAGGCGGGCATTGACGGGTGCTTTGAACCGCGCTGTGAAGGGCATGAAGAGACGCTCACAGAGTCATGCAGGCAATACACGCCGGAAGAAATAAGCGAGGCGGAAAACAATTGCGCAGTGCAGTTAGGTGCCCTGGATTACAGGTTTAACGAGAACGGCTGCAAGGAACCTATGTGTGTCACGCTTAACGAGAACCTGTGCTACCAGGTTCCAGAGGGGGCAAAGAAGCTCTGTGCGGCAGACGGCGGGGAAATGGTTGAAGTAAGGGACGAGGCAGGGTGTGTGACTTACTCATACTGCCTGGGCAGTGCAGGCAGTGACTTTGAATTCGAGCCTGTGAAACAACTGCCCTCGCGCGAAGAAATAGACGCAGTGATTGACGAGCTTGCAGGGCTCCAGGCGGCAATAGAAGTAGTCGCGGAAAAACTCGGCACCCTGAAGACATTTTTCGAATCCGCGTCAGACACCACTAACATGCACAAGGTTGAAGTCGCAAAATCAATGCTTGAAGGCTCTGCGGAATCCCTCCGGGAAATGAGGGAGTTTTTGTTCCAGAATTCCTCATCCGTCACGGTTGAAGAACTCTCGGGATTCAGGGCGGAACTTGGGAACATAAGCAAGTCGCTTGAAAAAGCCCTCGGAGTCCTACTCGGGGCATTTGGCACTGGCACTGCGGAGGAAAACAATTGCGGCTCGAACATGGATTGCCTCCAGGATAACTTGTCGACCTGCACGCCATCAACCGCGACCCTGTTTGACACTGGAGTAACTTTCAACGTTTCAATCGAAGGCATTGAAGGGCAAAGATGCTCCATGAACGTTGACGCGGTTGTGGATAACGAGCCATTGTCAATGGCCTGCAGGTATGCCGGGTATGCCAACGGCGCCCTGGGCGGAGAGGACACGGAAGGCTTTTTGGATTCATGTGAAGGCACTCTTTTGGAGTACATGCTCTTGAAGGTAGAGTGAAAAAAATGCGCCAGGTTGAATTGTTTGGCAGGAAAGTCGACGCGATTGTCATAATAGCAGTAGTCACGATAATCGCGGGCCTCGCTTTTTATGCTTACACCGGCTTGTCCCCAAAGCAGGGAAAACCGTCAGGGGAGCTTGAGCAGCAGATAGCGGAGAGGATAAAAGCCGGGATTTCCGTGGACTCAAAGGAGGACGCGCGCGACTCGATTGCCTCAATCAGCCAGGAGCTGGAAAACCTCCGCGGAGCGGTCTCAAAAGCAAACAATGGCCTTGAAGGAAAACCATCGACCGGCCCCACGGGCCTCGTGTTCTTTGCGCAAGTCGCGATAACCCTGGCAATCCTTGCCTCGCTTGCCGCACTCCTATTCCACTTCGCAGTCACGCGCGGAAAAAACCTCAAATAAGTTTTTATATTTGGCCCAATAACAAACCGCCAGTATCTATAGCAAACTGCTTATATTTTTGAACATTTTTGGTGCAGTTTGCTATTTATGCAAAGAGCAATTATAAAGTTCAAATATTTATGCTCTTTGCTATATGTCTACCCTTATTTTCACTTTTATGCAATAGCTTTTATTTCCGCCAGTTTCTTAGGCTTTAGATTTACGAGCGGCAGTATGAGAATCTCTTTTGTAACTTTTGGTAGAATGTTTTTTCCTTTCTTTTCCAGTTCAATTATGCGGAATTTTTCCAATAGTTTCAAATCCCTTAAAACAGCGCTAAGCTGTCTGCCAGTCAGCTCACTTAGTTTTGTGGCATTTTTTGGTTTTTTGGCCTGGATCAGCCTCACCAGTTCCAGTCTTTTCTTTGTGAAAACTCGTGTTATCTCATCATCAGACAGGCTAAGCAAAATGCCCTCATCCGGGTACTTGCCCGGGTTTTTGAATACCCTGTCAAGGTAGTGTTTTACTGAATTCCATCTTTCATCAGTCATTTTATACGCCATTTTTTTTCACCTCAGCTTCATTCTATCTAAATAATATTTTTTGTATCTTTCAAAGTTTTCTTTTATTTGATCCAAATAAAAATTGAAAATGTCATTCAAGTCCTTTCCCATGGCCGGAATAGGGATTGGCTCTGGCGTAATCCAATATCTTTGTTCATGCAAAAACCCATGTGCAGTGTCAACCCTGTAAACCTCGTAAAAACTTTCCTCTATTTTTGTCCTGTAATTCAGCGCAAACGCTTCCACTATATTGTTTTCAATTTTGAGTTTTACGTCGAGGAAATCCATTGAAGTCAAGGGGATTGTAAACTTTTTCCACTTTATCACGACAACCACGCATATTAATATACATTAAATGTATAGTATTGTTTTTAAACAGTTCTGTAATTTAGGGGTTGTTTAAAAAATTGTCTCCATTGCAGCGCTTTTGTTCCACTTTGCAGTCACGCGCGGAAAAAACCTCAAATAAGCTTATATACCAGTTTAACCGTTTTTTTTTTTTTGCATGAAGAATTTGTTTTTCCTCTTTTTACTGTCATTTGTTTTTTTTGGTTGCATAACCGATTCCGCTTTTACAGGACAGGGCTTGGCTCCAACCAGGAACCTTGCTCCGTCTGCCCAGCCTGATAGCACTCTGGAAAATTATTTGGTTCCGGCTTTAGAGCCAGTGAACCCGCCACAAGAGCCTGAAACTGAACAAACTGTTTCTGAGGAAGAAAACGTTTTAACTGGTGAATTTGAGGAGCCATTCAGAATTTCAATAGATGATTTGATAGCAGAGACAGGCTATGTACCGGATCAAACCGGTGGAGAAAGTGAACCCATAAGAAAGCCTAGTACGCCACCACGTCACTTGTGGAATGCATATGCATTGGAAGGGGTTTCTAATAGTACTTTTACAATGCCGAAAGTCGCTGACTTGGATGGTGATGGTACTAAAGAAATTGTTTCTGCTTTGATGAGTGCTGATAATACGGGGTATTGTCATGAGGTAATTAAGCAGGGTATTTATACGTGGGATGAACAAGGGCAACTTTTGGAAGGTTTTCCTGTTTATCTTGAAACACTGAATTACCCCGATAATTGTGGCGGTCTTTCAATCGTAGGAATTGCAGATGTTATCGGCAGCAACAAACTTGAAATTGTGGTTGCTACTGGGAATGGGTCCATGCCGCGAGGTGGGGTTTATGTCATATCGAACACTGGAAGAGTTATTAGTAAAATCGCCACTAACGTACATTTTTCAGGTGGTGATATCTGGCACCCTATTTTAGTTAACTTGGATGAGGATGAGAAAAAAGAAATAGTTGCAATAAGACCTCAAAGACCTCTACAAATTAATGGTAAAATATATGCCTGGAATGGAGATGGAACCACTCTTGATGGCTGGCCAGTTTCATTTTTAGGAGAAGATTATGTTTATGATGGGGCAGCAGATGATGTAGATGGTGATGGGCAAATAGAGCTTTTTTTTCCATCATCGTTTCGTATTGACGATGCTCATTTTGGTGCTCGTCTAAGATCTTACCAGCCAAATGGTACGTTGAACTGGGTTGTAGATCTTCCCTTTGGGGGGGTTTCTCCGGGGAAAATCATCTTAGCAGATGTAGATCAAGATGGCTCAAAAGAACTGATTATAACGGTGTTCAGACAACGTGAGCCAAACGAACATTCTGAAAAGTTAATTGCAATCATTAACTCTGCTGATGGCAGCCTAAAAAATTTTTGGCCGAATCTTAATGGTTATAGCTATTACGGTAACTTAGCCGTTGGGAATATGGATTCAGACAAAGAGTTAGAAATATTGTATACTGATGTTTACAACATATACGTAGCCGATGCAAATGATGGCACTCAATTGCCGGGATTTCCAAGGCATTTATGGGATGATGGTTCTTCAGATCCTCCAAATTGGGACATACCTGCAAAAGATTGTGTTGGAAGACCACCTTATTGCTATGCAACTTCTATAGGAGTTGCTGACCTCATTGGTGATACTAAACAAGAAATATTTACTTTTGCATATAGTTATCTGCCCAGTAATAGACGGGAGCCAGAGTCTTATTTTATGAGTTTTTTTGCTTTTGACAGCAGTGGTCATACTCTTCCAGGCTTTCCATTTCACTTGAAAAACTATGTTTACGTTCCCGATAATGTAGGGTATAGTTGGGGCGAAATAGCTCCTCCAACTTTCACAAATTTAGGTAATGATGGCCTCTCAGACATTGTAACCTCTAAAGGGTTTGGCAGAATAGAGGCATTCACCATTAACAACACTTATAACGAATCTTTAGCAATTGTTCCGGAATTTGGTGTTGACAGGCAAAATACAAGAACCGTAAAACAGAATTAAGCAACTCTAAGTCAACATTTTTTTCCCCATTAGATTTTTATGCTTCTTTCCAGCTTTCTATTTTCCTGCTTTCTGCGTGCATAAGCGCGGGCTGCCAAAAAAACTTTTTCAGTCCAAAAGCTTTTATATGTATTTTTACATATGGTTGTATGTATTTTTACTAGTGGTGTTTTTTTGTGGAATTTGGCGAAACGGATTCAAAGGTTCCAAAATCAGGAATAGCTATGGAAAGAGCCCTAAATGGCTGCATCAAAAGAAAGAGAATCCAGGGCTTCTCCAAAGAGGATGCCAAGACTTTTTTGGCCAAAGCACATTATCATTTGCAGACAGCAGAGTCTTTTGAATCTGACAGTTTCTTGGACTGGGCAGTAATTGCTTATTATTCCGGCATGTACATGGCGGCTAAAGCTTTTACCGCGCATTTTTCTGGCACTGCTGCAAAAGACCATGGCTGCACTATCGCCTTAATGCTCCAGGTTTTGAAGGGAAAAAAGTTTGCCAAAAAGCTTGGCAGCGCGAGAAAAAAATTTGAGCAGGAGATAGAACTGCTTGGAAAAGTAAGGCAGTACCGGAACAGCGCCTTATACACTGTCACTGAGGTTAAGGAAAACGACGTGAGAAAAATTGCAAAGAATGCTTTTGAATTCGTGGAAGAGATTGATAAACTGTTGAAGTGAGCGAAAAAATGCTGTTGCAAAAGTCAAGACAAAGGGTTCTTTCTGCAATTCTCCGGAACCCAGGCATACATGTAAATGGGCTGATAAGGCTGGTGGGTTCGCTTAGAGGTATCAAGGGAATTTTGGATGAACTTGAGAAAGCCGGGTTGATTTATTCAAAGCACGTTGGAAACATAAGGCAGATTTTTCCATTGCTTGGCAGCTCTTTCAGCGTTTCAACTTTTGAATTGGTTGAAGAACAGGAAAAACAGGGTGTCATGTCAAAGTTTTCAATAGCTAAAAGTCTTGTCGGGCGTATTGATTTATTCAAAAAGATTTTTGGCCAAGAACTTGTTTCCATTGCGCTTTTTGGTTCAATAGCGAGGGGGCATTTAACTGAAACATCCGACATAGATATATTGTTCATTGTCAAAAAGGAAAAAACAGTGCAAAAAAACAAATTGGTCAAATTGTTTCAGACAATCAGCCTCAACACTGGCCGGGAAATAAACCCCGTAATAATTGAAGAAGGCGAGTTCAAAAAACAGTTGACCAAAGACAGTTCTTTTGCAAGGCAGGTGCAAAAAGAAAGGATAATACTGTGCAATCCAAAGGAATTCCTGTCACTGCAAAACATTTGAAGGTTTGCCTTATTCGGGCTTTTTTTTAGCCTGCATACTTTTTTATACTTCCTTCCCGCTTATCTATTTCCAATGCTTTTGCTTGAAAAAAACGGCGTGTGCCTGAGTGCCGGCAGAGAAATTTTCGTTGACGCCACAGGTGTGCAGGAGCAAAATGTCCTGGTTACGCACGCGCACTCCGACCACTGCAGGCTGACTTCTTCAAACAGTTATTTCATGACGCCAGAGACACTTGCACTTGCGTCGCCGAAAAAAAACGTCAACGTACAGGTAAAAGAGTTCGGGGAAAAATTCATGGTGAACGGCTTTGACGTTTCAATGCACCCGTCAGGCCACATTCTTGGCTCTGCACAGCTTGCCATTGCAAACGGAGTTGAAGCAGTAATAACTTCTGACTTCAAGTTACAGGAAAGCCTTTTGCTCAAGCCCGCAGAGATTTTGCCGTGCGAGGTCCTGCTCATTGAAACCACTTTTGGCCTGAGGGAATTTTCTTTTCCACCCCGCGAAGAAGTTTACACAGAAATGGCGAAATGGGCAAAGGAAAAAATTGCCAGCGGTGCTTTTGTAGTCCTTGCTGGCTATGCCACGGGAAAAGCCCAGGAGCTCACGCGCTTTTCCAACGACTACTTATCAACCGCGCCTCTTGTGCATTCAAGCGTGTTTGAAAAAAACATGTTGGCAAAAAAAGCGGGTGCAAGGCTTGGGGATTTTGTCGAACTTGACCATAACTTGGGTGACTCGAGCGTTTTGATAATCCCGCCAAGCCTTTTGAACAATTTTCTTTTAGAGGCGCTGTCCATGCAGCTTGGGAAAAAAGTGGAGTGCGCGGTTGCAACTGGGTGGAAACGCAGCCGTTTCAAGACTTTTCCGCTTTCAGACCACGCGGACTTTAACCAGTTATGCGAGTACGTGAAAAACGCACAGCCAAAGCTCGTGCTCACGCATCATGGTTTTGACAGGGAATTCGCCTCCTCGGTCACAAAAGAGTTCGGCATCCCTGCAAGGCCCCTGAGCGAGGCGGGGCAGAAAACCCTCTCGGAATTCCTAAATCAGGCCTGACCGTTCCATTTTTTATTTTCTTTATATTTTAATTGTCTCTTAATGGAAAGGACTCATTATTGCGGGAATGTCCGGGCAGTGGACGCGGGAAAGGGCGTGGTTATTTTTGGCTGGGTTAGCAACAAGCGCGACCACGGGGGCCTGACCTTCATTGACCTGCGCGACAGGGCTGGTTTTGTCCAGGTCGTGTTTAACGGCGAGAAAAACCACTCAATCCACGGGCAGGCCAAGGGGCTTTCGGCCGAAGACGTGATTTGCGTCCACGGCTCTGTCCTGAAAAGGCCCAAAGGCACGGAAAACAAGGGCCTGCCCACTGGGGAGGTCGAGGTGGAGGCAAAAACACTTGAACTATTGAACAAGTCGCTTCCTGTGCCCCTTGAGGTCACCGAGCACGTCAATGCAAGCGAGGAAACAAGGCTCAAGTACCGTTTTTTGGACCTGCGAAGGCATTCAATGCAGGAAAAACTCCTGCTCCGGCACAAGCTAACAAAGGTCGTACGGGACTATTTTGACTCGCACGGCTTTTTGGAGATAGAGACCCCGATTCTTGCCAAGTCAACTCCTGAAGGGGCGCGCGATTACCTTGTCCCAAGCAGGGTTAACCCGGGCAGGTTTTTTGCCCTCCCCCAGAGCCCCCAGTTATTCAAGCAACTCTTAATGGTTTCAGGCTGCGACCGGTACTTCCAGATAGCGCGGTGTTTCCGCGACGAGGACCTGCGCGCCGACCGCCAGCCGGAATTCACCCAGATTGACGTTGAAATGAGTTTTATTTCCGAGGAAGACATTTTTGAAATCGTCGAGGGCCTCGTGAAAGAAATTTTTTCAAAGACAATCAACGTTCAGCTCAAACAGCCGTTTCCGCGGATGTCTTATGACGAGGCAATGGAGCGCTTTGGAGTTGACGCCCCAGACACGCGCTATGGCCTTGAGCTTGTGGATGTTTCAAAAGAAGTTGAAAATTCCGATTTCAATGTTTTCAAGGACTGCCTCAAGTCCGGTGGCATGGTCAAGTCAATCAACCTCAAGTCGTGCGGCGGTTTTTCGAAAAAAGAAATCGAGGAACTGACCGAGTTTGTGAAAATCTACAAGGCAAAGGGCCTTGCATGGCTCGTGCATTCAAAGCAGGGCTTTGACGGCCCCGTTAAAAAGTTTTTTCCCAAAAAAACCCTTGACTTGCTTGCAAAAAAACTCGGCGCAGGCGAAAACGATTTATTGGTTTTTGTCGCAGACAAGCCTTCAATTGTAAATCCTGCGTTGGGGTATCTGCGCAAGCACGTGGCAAAAAAAACCGGGCTTGTGAAAGAAAACGTTTTCAACTTTGTCTGGGTGTACGAGTTCCCACTTTTGTTTTTCAATGAAGAAGAAAACCGCCTTGAGTCAATGCACCATCCTTTCACTTCTCCAAAACCAGAACACGTTCCACTCCTGGAAAAGGAGCCATTGAAAGTTCGGGCGCGCGCATATGACCTCGTGCTCAACGGCATTGAATTGGGGGGCGGGAGCATCAGGATACACTCAACGGAACTTCAGCAGAAAATGTTTGACGTGCTTGGAATTTCCAGGCCGGAAGCCGAGGCGCGCTTTGGTTTTTTCCTCGAAGCACTAAAATACGGTACTCCGCCGCATGGTGGAATCGCGTTTGGCCTGGATCGGATTGCAATGCTCCTTGCAGGCGCTGACTCTATCCGCGAGGTCATTGCTTTTCCAAAGAACAAGTCAGCGGTTTCGCTCATGGATGGCGCGCCAAGCGAGGTTTCAGAAAAACAGCTTCGCGAACTTCGTATAAAGCTTGATTTTTCACAGAAAAAGGGGTGAAATTTTTTTTTGGAAGAAAAAGTGTCGCGGGAATTGCTCCAAAAAGTCGCAAAAAATGCACGCCTCAGGCTCTCGGATGCAGAACTGCAAAAGCTTCTTCCGCAGTTTTCCGAAATGCTTGAAACGTTCAGGAAAATCTCCGAGCTTGACGTGAAAGGCACTGAGCCTGCACTCCACCCCGTTGAAATGAAAAACATTTTCCGCGAAGACAAAGTCGGAGAATGCCTGCCACAGGACAAGGCTTTTGCAAACACTGTGCACAAAAAGAATGGTTACTTCAAAGGCCCGCGGGTGGTGCAGTGAAAGCCATTCCTGTGCATGAACTCCGTGAAAAAATTTTGAGCGGAGAAACCACCTGCGAAGAACAATGCCATGCGCTGCTTGAGGAAATAAACAGGGCAAACAAAAAGTTCCACCACTTCTGCATGGTTTCAGAAAAAATTGCGCTTGCACAGGCGCGTGAACTTGACAAAAAAGTGAAGAAGGGCTTTCGCGGCAAACTCTTGGGCGCGGGTCTGTCAGTCAAGGATTCAATCTGCGTTGAAGGCGTTGAGACGCGCGCAGGAAGCAAAGTCCTGTCCGGTTACATTCCGCCAAGCAGTGCGACAGTTGTCCAGCGGGCACTTGGCGAAGGCGCTTTTGTCCTTGGCAAGACCAGCCAGGACGAGTTTGGCTTTGGCTCCTACAGCGTGAACGTCGGAGTGGGTTTTGAAGTTCCACGCAATCCTTTTGACGAAGGCCGCGCATGCGGCGGCTCAAGCGGTGGGAGCGCGGGCTTTACTTCGCTCACAAAATTTACGCAAGTTTCATTTGGGGAGAGCACGGGTGGAAGCATTGCATGCCCTGCGAGCTTTTGCGGCAGCGTAGGCCTCACCCCGACTTATGGCAGGCTCAGCCGCCATGGTTTGATTGATTATGGCAACAGCCTGGACAAAATCGGGCCAATGGCAAAAACCGTTTCCGAGGCAGCATTGCTTTTGGGTGTATCCGCGGGCGCGGACCAGAAGGACTCGACGTGCGTGGACAAAAAAACCGATTCATTTGAATCGTTTGCAGGCAAAAGCATGAAGGGAAAGACAATCGGCATAGTAAAGGATTTTACCGGGGACGACCTTGACAAGGGAGTTGCATCCGTTTTTTTCGACACAATCTCTTTTCTCGAAAAAGAGGGAGTGAAAACAAAGGAAGTTTCCCTTTCCATGAACAAAAAATTCGCCATTCCGGCATATTACCTACTTTCAACGCCTGAGGCATCCACAAACCTCGCGCGCTACTGCGGCATGCGCTACGGCCTGTCAAATGATTTTTCAGGCAAGAGCTTTGACGGGTATTTCTCCGAGATACGGAGCAAGGGCTTTGGAATGGAGGCAAAAAGAAGGCTCATGCTCGGCACGTTTGCGCGCATGAGCGGTTTTCGCGACGCGTATTATCTGCGCGCATTGAAAGTGCGCAGAAAACTCCTTGGTGAATTCAAGGGGCTTTTCAACAAAGTCGACTTCGTGGTTCACCCTACAATGCCTTTCGTGGCCCCGACTTTTTCCGAGATTGAAAAACTCACGCCGCTAGAGCATTATTTCGCGGACATTTTCCTCACGCCGTCAAACCTCGGCGGGTTCCCGCACATATCCGTGAACGCGGGTTTCCACAAAGGCATGCCCGTGGGGTTCATGTTCACCGCAGACCATTTCGAGGAGCCAATGCTAGTAAGTGCCGGTTCCATGGTTGAGGGGTTGGCGAAAAATGCTTGAAAAGGAATTCAGAGCCGCGTCAAAGGCATCCGCAGAGGCGGGGAAAATAATGCTCAAATATTTCCGCAAAGATTTTTTCGTGAAAAAAAAAGGCAGGATAGACATCGTGACCCAGGCTGACCTTGAAAGCGAGAAAAAAATCCACGAAATTATTTCCAAGAGCTTTCCGCGCGATTCTTTTTTGGAGGAAGAGAGCGGAAAAAGCGGTTCCGGGGAGGGGCGAGTGTGGGTTGTCGACCCGATTGACGGGACCATTAATTTCGCGCATGGCGTGCCATGGTTCTGCTCCTCAATCGCTCTTGTCGTTGAAGGAAAGCCTGTTTTGGGTGCCGCGTTCAACCCGGTGACAAATGACTTTTTCCACGCCGTGAAAGGCAAAGGCGCTTTTTGGAACAATGAACAAATCAGTGTCTCAAAAAACACGGAGCTCATTGAGTGCGTGCTTGCAACCGGTTTTCCGTATGAGCGCGGGGAACTTGCAAGAAAAACGATTGCAGGCATTTCGAGCCTGATTGGGGGGACGCAGGGAATCAGGCAATGCGGTTCCGCCGTCCTGGACATGTGCCTTGTCGCAGCCGGCAGTTTTGACGGTTATTTTGAGCACAAGCTTTTTCCCTGGGACGCCGCGGCAGCGATTCTGATAGTGGCTGAGGCAGGCGGGGTAGTCACGGATTTTTCCGGCAAAAAAGCCACTCCGTTTAGCGAAGCGTTCGTGGCGTCAAACGGCCTGATTCACGGAAAACTGTTGGAACACCTGGTGAAGCCATGAACAGCGGGGGCGCAAGGACAATCATCGGCCTTGAAGTGCACGTGCAGTTAAACACCGCTTCAAAGCTATTCTGCCCCTGCCCCACAGATGCAAGTGGGCCAAACACTGCAGTATGCGGGACCTGCCTTGGCCTGCCCGGAAGCAAGCCCTTTCTCAACCAAAAGGCAGTGGAAATGGCCGTGCGAGTGGCCCTTGCACTCAACTGCAGGCTCAACGCGGAGTTTTTTTTCTCGAGGAAAACATATTTTTACCCCGACCTGGCAAAGAACTACCAGATTACGCAGTTTGAAAAACCCGTCGGGGAAAACGGGTTTGTGGCCCTTTCAAGCGGAAAAAAAATCAGGATACGCCGCCTGCAGCTTGAAGAAGACCCAGCATCCCTGGTGCACGAGGGGAGTGCACAGTCGAGTTCCTTTTCCCTCGTGGATTATAACCGCTCCGGGATTCCCCTTGTCGAGATAGTCACAATGCCTGACATGGACGGGCCGAAAGAGGCGCGCGAGTTCCTAAACGCGCTTACAGTCACGCTGGATTACCTTGGGGTTTTTGTGCACGGGAAAAACGCGCTCAAGGCGGATGCAAACATTTCAATCGAGGGAAACAACCGTGTCGAAGTGAAAAACGTCACTGGTTTTCGGGCGGTTGAAACCGCGCTGCTTTCAGAAGATGAAAGGCAGAGAAAAATCATTGCCATGGGGGAAAAAGTCGCGAGGGAAACGCGCGGCTTTGACGAAAAAACAGGCTCTACTTTCTCCATGCGCGAAAAAGAGGCCGAGGAAGACTACGGATACATTTTCGAACCCGACATCCCTGTTGTTTCCTTGTCCGAAGAATATATCGCAGGGCTTAAAGAGTCGCTGCCCGAGCTTTTTCCACAAAAAGTCGAAAAATTCAAAAAATTGGGCTTGCCAGATTATGATGCACGCGTCATTGCGTCCGAGCCCGTGATTGCAGGCATTTTTGAACAGGCCATAAAGCACGTCAAGCCCCAAACAGCCGCGAAGTTTCTGACGCGCGAAGTCATGGGGATACTCAACTACAACAAAATCACCCCCAGGGAAGCAGGCCTGGAGGAAAAACCCATTGTGGAGCTTTTGAAAATGATTGAGGGCGGCAGGGTGGGGGAAAAAAACGCCAAGGAAGCGATGATTAAGCTCGTTCTTGAAAAAAAAGACCCCCGGGAGTTCCTCGAGAAGAGCGATTTGCTGCTTGACCTGGATGAAAAAGAAATATTGAAAGCACTTGAAGAAGTCCTGGCAGAAAACCCCCACGCAGTTGCAGACTTGCGTGCCAGCAAGGCAAAGGCAGTCAATTTCATTGTAGGCCAGGTTGTGCGCAGGACAAAAGGAAAAGCAAACGCGAAAATCGTGCAGGAAATGCTTGCAAAAAAAATCAAGGGCATTTAATGTAGAAAAAAACGGGAATACTTTTTTAAAAGAAACCATTATTCTAGTTATTCAAATCCCCCCAAAAAAATAATATTTTTTGAATTTTTTTTTTCCACAAAAACAAAAAATTCAGAGGTGAATGTGGTGTCAGTCGAAGATAACTCTATTGAAGAGATTAAAGAAACGGTTTCAGTGCGTGTAAAGAAAAAATTCTTTTACTCGTTTTTTGTTTTCCTTTTCCTCTTTGCCGTCTCAAGAAGCTGGGTGGAAAAAAAGTCAGGCCTTGCGTCAAAAGTGCCTTTTGTTTCAAGCATTTTTGCCGTGCTTGCCTCCCTGTTCTTCGTAGCCCTCGTCTTGGCCCTGGGTTTTGTTTCCTGGCTTTCAAGGCTTTTCAAGGCAGCAAAAAAAAGGGTTTTTGGGAAAACCAAGGGTTATTCAAAAATTGCCCAAAACACGGGTTAGCTTGGCTATGGCCATCTTTTATATTTTTTACCGTCCTATTTTCTCATAAGGTTTTTTTTTCAAAAGCTTTTCGGGGATGGTTTGCTTGGCAGGGGTTTTTTCGGATTTTTACAAAAACAAGATGATGAAAAAACAGTTGGTTTTGGAGCTGGAGGAAAACGACAGCGTGCTGGATTCCATAAAGCTTGCAATGAAGAACCACGGAGTCAAAGAATGCACGGTTGACTACATGGATGGCACAATAAGGTCGGGCAAAATGACCGCAATGGTCGGCCAGAACTTCAAGACCCTTAACTTGAAGGATTCAAAAGTCATCCACGCAAGCGGGGGCTTCAAGCTCAGTTTTGACGAGTTGTTCGGCTCCATGCACATCATGGCCCGCGTTGGCCGCCCCGAAACCGGGACACTTGCAAACGGTACTGTCGCAGCAGGGACTGTCATAAAGCTCGGGTTCTACACGGAACCGGAAAAGAAATGAGTTCACTCTGTTTCCGCCCAGATTTCCTCGAATTCCTCCAAGTACTTTTTCACTGTTTTTGTGTCCGAAAGAAAAACCAGGTTCTCGTCGTTTGACTCGTCCGCATTGCGCGAATAATTGAACGAGCCCGTGCCGATGACCGCTCCATCAACCACTATGAACTTGTTGTGCATGATTCCCCCGCTTTTTCGCACTGTTTTCACTTCCACGCCGTTTTTTGCAAGCCTTTCGTCTTCGGAATACTTGTTTTGTGCCTGGGTGAAATCCACAAGCACCCTTACTTCCACCCCTTTTTTCCCAGCCCTTATGAGCGCGTCCGCGATTTCGTCATGCGTGAAAGAATAAACCGCTATGTCAATGGTTTGGGTTGCCGAATCGATTTTTTCAATCAGGTGGTCTGCGCAATTGTCCTCTGGGCAGAAAAAGACTTCCGGGGCAACCGTTGCTTCCTGTGTCGCGCAGGCGGAAAAATAGAGCCCCAAAAGCAGGATTACGGCGAGTTTTTTTTCCATTTCTCTTTCACTAAACTGTTTTTTTCGCTTTTTGTTCTATATTCGTGTTTGCACTAAACAACTGATAATTTGGCTATTGTGTTGGTTATCGCCACATTTTGTCCATTTTTTTGTGGCGTCAACCCAGTTTTTTCACACGGGGCAAATTTGAGTTTTTTTTCAATGTTTTTGTATTTGCCTGTAATTTTCTTTGATTTGTTCCACTAAAAACTTTGTGAAACCTTTATAGTTTTGGTTGTGCCCTTCTTCCTGGGCTTGGAAGTATTCATCCCTTTTTTTTACGGGTATATTAGTGAACGGAAACCCGTTTTTTTGAAGTATATAATTCATCAGGAGTCGTGCCATTCTGCCGTTCCCGTCAGCGAAGGGGTGTATTGTTGTGAATGAACAGTGAAGTTTTGCCGCTAGTTCCACTGGATGAACCGATTGTTTCTGTTTGTTGTATTGTTCAATGAGCTTTTTCATTAAAGCGGGCACATGCTTGAAGTGGGGGAATTCAAATTTGCTTGTTCTTATTTCCACGTCAACAGGCCTCCATATTCCTTTGTACTTGTCATAATCGGGAACCTCGTTGAGCAGAATATAGTGGAGCTGAAGAATCATCACGTCGTCAATTTTCCTGTCGATTTTTAGGTATTGGTCATACCGTTCAAGGCATTTTTCCATATTCAGGACTTCCAGTCTTTCCCTTTCACTGCCTATTTTGATTTTTTTGTGGAGTATTTTTTTGGTTTCGTCAAGGGTCAGGGTTGAGCCTTCTATTGCGTTGGTATTTGTGATGAACTTGTCCCTTTCAGCTTCAAGCCACTTTTTTTTCTCGCTTGTACTGAGGCCTTGTATGAACTCTGTGGTTTCTTGTTTTATCCTTTCAAGTGATTTTGCTGTTTTAACGTCGATGAATTCAGTGCCCTGCTTGACCAATTCGGTCTGGTAGTACTCCTCAATTTGCTTTCGGATGTTTTTTTCATGGCCCCCAAGCGTTGTTTTTGTGGGTTTTTTGTGTCCAAGATATTCTGAGAATTTTTTGAATTCTTTTCCTATCCTGATGTTTTGCTCCAGGTAGTAATAAGTTTTGCCTTTTACTTTCCTGCTGACTAGATAGGCCATAAAAGTTATAACCACAAAACAATTTATAAAAGGTGGTGATAACTTGTTCAGATTGGTCAGTCTACTGCGGTCAGGAAGTTGTAAAAGAAAAGCATCATTCCTGTGAACGCATACAAGTAAAGTGCGATAAAAATAATCCCCACAATTATGCTCGCTCCCAGCACTATTTTGAAAATTAACCCCATAAGTATCGCTCTAGTGTTTGCAGGCAAGTTTCTATTGCGGTTTT
Organism: Candidatus Iainarchaeum sp.; assembly: GCA_016198165.1. Taxonomy (GTDB): domain Archaea; phylum Iainarchaeota; class Iainarchaeia; order Iainarchaeales; family GW2011-AR10; genus JACQJF01. The sequence goes on from JACQJF010000039.1 coordinate 29,468, forward strand.
TTTGAACTCTTTTAAGTAACTGCTTAAATTATTGTTTTTGTCAATCAGTTGTTTTATCAGTGATTCCTCAACATGGCTTGGGGAGAAGCTTAAGGTGTCTATTCCAGGTTCTCTCATGTAAAGTGCGGTTCCTGCCCTGTAAAGTTGAATGTCACTTTGGCTGTATCCAAGTTGCCGTAAAACACTTGTGTCATTGGCTCTTGAAATATTTCCGGCGCATTGGAATTGGAAGAACCAGTCTGCCTCTCCCTGGAAGTAGTCATCTACTGCCAAATACAAAGCAAGCTTATGAACGGTGTTATTTGGATTGACACCGTAATTTTCGTAAATGCTTTTGCTCATCGAGTTATTGTCATTTGCCCAAATGGTATCCACTACTAAGTGGGTTTCATATCCTGCCATGAAAGGCATTGAGGTGCTGCTTGCTTTCAGTGCTTCAAAAATCGATTTTTCCCCTAATGGTTTGTGGGTAATTTCTCTTGGGGTGTTGTTGATGTATCTTATGTCGGGTGCTATTGCGCCGAAAAAATAATCGTCAATGTTCTCGTATTTTGAAATAAAGTTTCTCTTTGAAATCTTTTTCAGGACAAGGTTCGCAATCCATTCGTGAGTCAGCAATCCGGCCAAATGCACTACCTCTCATACAAAAATGCTTTTCAGGATTATAAATTCTTTTGGTGCGTTCCTGTGCCGGTGTTTGTCTTCTTTGTCATCTTTTCCAGAATTGCCTTTTTGTTTTCTGTGATTATTTTTCCTATTTCCTGTGCTCTTTTTTCGAGGCAGAGGCAAATGAATTTTGAAAATTTATTGTACTCCCTGTTTATTTGCACTCTTTCAAGCAGTGCTATGTAGCTTTCCCTGTTTTCAAGGTTTATTATTGCCTTGGGATAACCATTAAGCCTTAGCATAGTATTCAGTATTTCCCTGCCTGTTCTCCCGTTGCCGTCATTGAATGGGTGAATTTCCTCAAATCTTGCGTGGAATTCTGACGCCAGTTCCACGGGGTGTATTTTTGCCGTATTTTTTCCAAGCCACTCAAAAAGTGTGCCCATCCCTTTTTTGATTTTGTCGGCTGATGGCGGTTTAACTTCGGACGCAGTTATGAACATGGGGCCTGCCCTGTATTCTCCAGGGGTTTTTTCATCAAATCCATTCATGATTGCTGAATGGATTTTTTTTATGCCCCGTTCGTTTACTTCCATGAGTTTCCCTGAAACATCTGCTGCAAGTTTCATATTTTCCATTTCCCTGATTTCCTCGATTTTTTTTCCTGCAACAGCCACCCCTTTCTCCAAGACTAGCGCCGCTTCCTTCTGTGTCAGGGAATTTCCCTCGACTGATGCGCTTCCTTGGGCGTATCGTATGAACTCGTCTTCTTTGAATGCTTCAAAGCTCTGCGGAAAAAAAGCCTGCAAAAGCCCATAATCGACTTTTAACCTTTCAAGTGTCAATTGTTCACTAATTGACAGGATATTCGTTTTGAATTTTTTTTGCGAGATTTTCAGTCTTTCCAGCGTGGTTTTTTGGGTTAATTCATCAAATGCACTTTCAATACCGCCTGAAACTCTTTCTTTTCTTCCCAGTGAAATGCTGATGCGTTTCCCGTTTACACGGTCTTCCAGGTAATAATAGCTTTTTCCGCTGATTTTTCGCTTTGAAATAAACATAAGAATAATTAACACCAAAAACTATAAAAATAGTTATTTTGTACCAAGTTGGTGTTAACTGAGGATTGGTCAAAATTCCCAAAAATACCCTGAAATTGTTAAAAACGACCTTTTCTGTACAAAAACCTGTGCAGTTTATCGTTATTGTACCAAAATACCTTTATAAAAAGCCGGTGATAATTACTCTAGTCATTAGAAGTTTTTTTGAAAAAAAGGCGATAAGCGAAAAACCTCCTTTCATTCACCTCACAAAAAAAAGGGCTTTTTTTTCCTTTCCTGCCCTTTTTTTCTTTTTATTGGTATACCACTTATTTCAACAAAATGGTGTTTTTTTGACGTATTTCTGGGACTTTTTAAGGCCTTTAAGCGATATAGCCGTCCAGGCGGACCCCTTGGTCAAAATACTGGTATTTTTGCTTTCAGCGGCCTTTTTTGCCGTGGCCTTCATGGCTTACCGCAAAAACCCGTCCCAAAAGCTTATTTTTGTTTCTTTGGCCTTTTTGTTTTTTGCCCCCAAATGGCTTGTAAAGCTGATTGACCTTTTTTTCTCCCCCGGCACGTTTCTTGCGGACTCAAGCGAGAATGTTTTCGAGCTGATAATCCTGGGCTTCTTGTTTTTCGCTATCCTGAAAAAATAGGGTGTTCAAAAAAATGGAAGAGGAACTCAGGGGAGTCTTGTCCCTGGAGTCTCGACAAAAAATCTATGACCTGGTCCAGTCCTCGCCCGGCCTGCATTTCCGCGAAATACAGCGCAGGACAGGCCTTGCAACAGGAAGCCTCCAGTACCACCTGGAGTACCTGGAAAAAAAGCACCTCATACGCCAGGTGAAGGAAAAAAAGTTTTCCCGTTTTTACCTTGTCCGAGAGCCGTTTCACGAGGAAAAGGAAATGGGGGCGTTGCGCCAGGAAAGTTCCAGAAAGATAATACTTTTTTTGCTCCGGAAAAAAAGGGGGGCTTCAAACAAGCAGATTTCAAAAGAAATCGGCCTGAGCCCGTCAACCACGTCCTGGCACCTGGATAATCTTTTTGAAAAAGGCCTGCTTGGGAAAAAAAGGCGCGGCAAAAAAATCATTTACTCGCTTGTCGACCCGCAAAAGGCCGGTGAAGTACTTGTTTCATATCAGAAGAGTTTCCTTGATGAAATGGTTGACAACTTTGTGAATGTCTGGGAACAAATCTGAACTAGGGTTTGCCCGATGGAACCAAAGGAAAAAGCCGCCCTTGTTTTGCAGAAATTAAAAAAGCTTTATCCCCGCGTGAAAACCGCGCTCAATTATTCTTCGCCCTGGCAGTTGCTTGCCGCAACCATATTGTCGGCGCAGTGCACGGACAAGCGCGTGAACATCGTGACAAAAACATTGTTTGCAAAATCCCCCGGCATTGATGACTTTGCATCCTTATCGCAAATGGAGCTTGAAAAGGAAATACGCTCCACAGGTTTTTACCGCGCCAAGGCGAAAAACATCCTGGCAACAGCCAAAAAAATAAAACAAGAATTTGGCGGAATGGTGCCGCGGACAATGGAGGAGCTTGTCACGCTGCATGGCGTTGGCCGAAAAACCGCAAACATCGTCCTCTCGGCTGGTTTTGGGAAAAACGAGGGCATGGCCGTTGACACGCACGTCAAGCGCCTGTCTTACCGGATTGGGTTGACCAGGCACACTGACCCGGTCAAAATAGAAAAAGACCTGACCGCACTCATCCCGCGCAGGGACTGGGACAAATTCTCGCTCTTGCTAATCCAGCATGGGCGGGAAGTGTGCACTGCGCGCAGGCCCAACTGTGCAGCCTGCGTGCTTAACAAAGTGTGTGACTCGGCTTTCAGAGTTTAGATAGTTAGGCATTTTCACCCTTTTTTGCACCTGTTGCCTGTCCACACAAACATCAAAAGATTATTTCACCTACTGAATAATTCAGTAACTGAATATGGCTTTAACTCCCTTATGGGGGGGCCATGTTGCGGTGCGCTCAACAAAGGCATGCGGCTTGGCGTTTTCAGGGTTTAGCCGCTCCAGGTAATCTTGCAGCAGACCGCGTAAACAACTCCTGACCCCAGGTTTTGCAATTCTCCCGCCCATCTGTTATTCGGCATATCTGGGTAACTGTCGCGCAGAATGCCTGCGTCTGAGTTAACTCCCCCGCCTGTGACCTTGTATCCAGTTCCTAGAGTGTCACAGTCTGCATATCCCTGACTTCCATTGTTGATGCTTGTTTGTACTGATGAGCAACTCAGTCCTGCTGTTGAGCAACCCCACTCGCCAGTTGCTTGTTTTCTTAGTACCTGGTCGTTACTGCATACTTCTGAATTTGGCACTATGTCTCCGTCAAACTGTAAGCCCCCTGTTTTCACGAAGGAACTGGCATAGAGTTGCGTGCATGTACCATCTATCGTGCAGTTTTTCCAAATAGAACTTATAGGATATTTACGCATGCCAACCCCAGTGGCAAGAGCAACTTGGTCACTTTGGCTCGGCGTGCCGCCCTGAGTTAACTTGCTGACGTCCAAATACAAATTTACCGCGCCTTCATCATCGCCTCCCGTAAGACCACTTAAATCGGAAGTGTTAACGGCAGTAATATCGCCGCCCCCGCCGCCGCCAGGAATTGTGCATGTTGTGTTGGGGTTACTATCTATGCAAGTCACACCATCGCCCGTGAATCTTAGAATTGCACGCTTTGTGAGTTGTAGGCTCTCATCTTGGATTCGGTCGTAACCTACTCCATCCCCTGTGGCGTTTACCAGAAAATCAATTGTGTCAGTTGAAGAGTTTCCTGTTATTGTGAGACTGCCATCTACTGAAGTCAGGTTCAGCGTGTCGCTTGAAGAATCAGCCTGTGGGTCTGAACCGCTTGGCGTGTCGATTGTCACAAAGCTGTTCCCGCCCCCGCCGCCGACGTCATCGGGTTCGCAGGCATCAACTCGGCCTGTGTTTAAGTTTAGTACTCTTATGGATGAGCCTTCTGCACAGGAGTAGACTCCTCCACCTCCGCCGCTGTTGTCGTTTGCGCAGATCCATGCGCCGCCAGTGAATTTGAGAATTTGGTCATCGCCACAGTTTGAAATAAGCGAAAGTGTCACGTCCCCCTCATCTTTACCTCCCTCAAGACCGCTTCCTCCAGGGGTTCTAACTGCCGTGATGTCTCCTAACCCGCCGCCCTCGCCACCGAAAAAGCCTTCATCTATTGCTTTCTGGAGTGTCATTTTTTCCCCATCGCTGTCTGGCACTTTTACATCTAATTCGTCCGCAGAGTGCCCGAAACTTTCTGGGTCTCCAGTTAAACCAGTAAAATCCCTGTTATATGCTCCAGTGAAACTGATAAACGAAACCACTGCAAGAAAAAATGCTATTCCAATCAAAACGACTTTGTTCATTCAAAACCACCCTTTTTTTTCTCCATTAACTTTTGTTCTTTTCTTTAATTTAAGCTTTTCTCGGGGTTCTGGGCCTATTATGAAGAGCACGCCAAGCGTGATAATTACGAAACAGGTCAAGGTGACGCCTTGTCAACGGCCTGACTCGTCAAAAGAGCTATAATTCTATAGAATACAAATTACCGCGCACGAAGCGTTTTGAATGGTGATTGTCCAATTGGTTGGAGTGTCACCAGGCGTTCCATTAAGATCGCAAGCTGGCTTGGCAATTCCGCTTGCTTCATTTACTGTTTTTAAGAAACAGACCCGGGCATCAAAACCAAGATCAAATGTGTCAGAAAAGCCTGTGTGTGTTTTGGTATACGTGCCATAACTTAAATCCAATTTAACGGTGGTAACCGCGTAGTTTTCGATTTTTCCAGTAGTAATCGCGCCGTCACCAATATCATCCTTGGTAATCGTATTATTAAAGATTTTAATACTGGTAACCGCGCCAGAATCAATATTCCACGTGCTACCACTGTTTGAAACAGTAATATCTCCCTTATCGCCGTCGGTCACGCCGCCTGGCATGTCCACGCAGTCCCAGTCGTCATCTCCATCTTTTTGGAGTATTTGCTCATCAGTACACTCTGTTCCATCCGGTTTTATTTCCCCGTGAAACGTAAAATCTGATGGAATGACGTTATTTCCAACTTGAAAGTTTTCTGTGGTGTATATTAAGTCGCCATTTAAGTTTTCAAATTTTGTAGTATCAACCTTGGTACTGGCGAACAAGTTTGTGCAATTTCCAGGACTTGTGCAGTCCGGCCCCCCGTCATCCGTTTCACAGGTCACGGTTCCATCCTGGTTGATTACCCTTATCGAGTTGCCTGCAGCACAGTTTCCCGTTACCCTTTGCTGTGTTGCAGTGGGGTTAAGGCTGAAAGTTATCTGGTCACTTGCAGAGTCTCCGGTAATTGTCAGACCGTTTGTTATTCCTGCGACAATCAGTTTCAGCGTGTCGCTTGAAGAATCAGCCACTGGGTCTGAACCGCTTGGCGTGTCGATTGTCACAAAGCTGTTTCCGCCCCCGCCGCCGCCAGTGTCATCTGGTTCGCAGTATTGTACTCGGCCGTCTTTAATGTGTCCGATTGAAGAGCCAGGTGCGCAGTAATACTCATTGTTTCCTCCTCCTCCTTGCTCGTCGTCGGCACAAATCCATGCGCTGCCATTGAATTTGAGAATTTGGTTAAGGTTACAACCAGAAATAAGGGAAATTTTGCCTGTGCCTGTTATTGGGTTTGGCTCAAGCCAAACTCCGCCCAAAGGGCCTTCTTCAATTTCAGTGACGGTTCCGCTCCCTTCGAAGTCACCTTCGTTAATCGCTTGCTGAAGCGTCTTGAGGGTGTTATTTATAAAAATGTTTGTTTCGTCCCCAGAATGCCCCATTATTTCTTTTGTCTTAGTTGTATCTTGTAAGTTATCTGGAAAATCCGGGTTATACGCGTTTGTAAAGCTGACAAAAGAAACCGCTGCAATCAAAAAAACTATTCCAATCAAAACGACCTTGTTCATTCAAAACCACTCCTTTTTTTTTCCTCCACTAATTTTTGTTTTTTCTCTAATTTAAGCTTTTTCTTGGCATTCCCCCCGATTATGAAAAGGACTCCAAAGGCAATCAGCACGATAAGCAATGGGCTTGTTTCGGGAATAGTGGTCCCGGTAGTGCCCAAGAGAATTGTTATATATGCTATGTCGTGGTTGTTTTCCGGTACCGGGTCACTTGGGTAATTTGCAACGGCTTCCAAAATATAGGAATCCGACTGGACGTTTTCCGGGATTGAAAGCTCCACATTGAGAATGTTTTGCCCTGGGTCAAGCACGGCGTTTTCTATCGTTCCTTTGATTTCTGGTTCTGTGTCCTTTACATAGTACTCAATTCTTGCCATGCCTGGAACAGTTATTTGCTCGCCGGTAAAATTGGTGACAGCCAATTCGAGGTAAATTGTTCCGGGCGTGTAAAAAGTGGTTGTTTCCCTCCTGTCCGGTTCTCCCGGCGGGCCGTTAAATGCTTTAAGGGAAAGTTTCAGCATGTCCTCCTCTATTTCGGTTTCGTCAGTGCAGTACACTTTCAGAAAACCAGGTTCAGTTGGTGTCCGGCCGCACGCGTAGACATGCGCATTGTTTTCAGAAGAGAGGCCAAAGACACACTCGCTTGCAGAAAAATTGCCAGGAGGCGTGTCAGAGGATTGGTGTGCTTCGCAGCGGATTTCGCCTGTGGAGTTCATGCACAATGGATAGTCATAGTTTTCGCCCCACTTAAAAGTGTTGTCATTGTCTATTGGAAACTCTGCGTGCGCGTTTGACTCGTCGGACAAGGCAGTGTATGTCGATTCAGGCTGGCCAATGCAGGCATAGTCAAGCACCTTGTCCCCGTCTAAATCGTCGAGCGTGGTTTTGGTTGCCCTGCAGCACACGCCTATGTCATAAATCGGGTCGGGGCCGCTGTAGTCCGGCATTTGGGCATGGGTGTTTAAGGTGTCATACATGCGGAGCACTAAAAGCGAGCCAGGCAAGGCATCGTCACAGCTCTGGCCAGGGTCCGTAGTCCTGCATTCAAGGAGCGCGCTTGCATTAATGGATAGGTAAATTGCCAGGAGCAGGAAGAATGCCTGTTTTTTCATCGTTATTATTAGTGTTTTTTGTTTTAAAAAACCCACTGGAGGCCTTATTTTTTAAAGGCTTTGAGGCAAAAAATTTTTCTTGAGCCAAAAGTCAACAACATGCCTTTTGCACGAGTTTTTGGGCCCGTAGCTTAGCCTGGTGGAGCATCCGACTGATAATGTTTAGAGCGGTGATCGGAAGGTCCTCTGTTCAAATCAGAGCGGGCCCACTTTCTTTTTACACCAAGTTTTACACTTGGGTTTTTGGGATCCCTTGCTATAGCAGGCGACATTAATTTTTGAACACTTATTGTCGCCTGATAGATAGCAAATGACCTTATTTTGTTCAAACGTTTTTGTCATTTGCTATATTTTGTTTTTTTTGAAGCCTTTGAATAAGTCTTTTTGGTTCAGTATTCTTTTTTCACTAAAAACCGGTCCCGGATTTTCAGGCTTATAAAGTCAATTGCAAGGACAGCCAAAAAAACCACTAAGAGGAGCGAAAAAACCTTGTCGTATTCGAGAAATCTCAGGTAAGCGCTGATGTAAAAGCCGATTCCACCGGCGCCCACAAAACCGATTATTGTTGATGCCCGTACGTTGTATTCGAACATGAATAAAAGCTGGCTTAAAAGGCTGTTTGCGGCTTCCGGAATGACTACAAAGCGGACAAGCTGGAGCTTTTTTGCTCCCACGGCATGGATTGCTTCAAGCACGTCGGGATTTATCCCCTCGATTGCCTCGTACTGGAGCTTTGCAAGGTACCCGACAGTGTAAAACGCTATTGCAAGAACCCCTGCAAAATTCCCGAAACCCACGACTATGACGAAAATTATCGCCCACAAGAGGGACGGGATTGTCCTTACCGCGGCAAGAAAAAAACGGGTGACGGTAAACACCTGTTTGGGGGAAAGGTTTCGTGCGCTTAACACTGCCAGGGGAAAAGAGACAATCGCCCCAAAAACCGTTCCGACAAAGGCTATCTGGATTGTCTCAACCAATGAAATTAACCCCACTTCCATGACACTTGTATCCGGCGGGATGGAATCAGAAACGAGGATAACCAGGTTTGGAAAGCCTTCAATCAACCTGAAAACATTGATTCCAAGAGAGTTAACCGAGTATGCAAAAAAAACAATTGCAAATAAAAAAAACAAAAAATGAATATTTTTTTCTTTTAACAAGGGAGGGTTCATTTGAATCTTTTTGAAAAAAGTGTGTACTCTTAATTTTTTCTTTCCAATAAAGTGACTTTGTCAGAAAACTTTTTAACGTATTCCTTGTGGTGGTCGACAATAATCAGCGTCAACCCGTATTGTTTTTTCATTTTTTCAAGGAGTTTCATTATATGTTTTACGTTTTCATAGTCGAGGTCTGAAACGAATTCGTCGGCAAGAAGTATTTTCGGGTTCTGCATTAAAGCCCTTGCAATTGCCACCCTTCTTTTTTCACCGCCGCTTAAAAGCCCTGTTTTCTTGTTTAAAACGTGTTCAATTCCAAGGGATTTTGCAATTTCCGCTGCGTTTGTTTTTTCTTTTTCCGGAAAGCCTGTCAGTGTGTCGGTGAACTTTATCCTGTTAAGGCAGCCAAGCAGGATGTTTTGGATTGCCGGGCTGTTTTCCACGAGGCCCAGGTTTTGTGGAATGTAGGCAATTGTTTTCCTCGCTCTCTCAACGTCTTTTTTGTTTTCAAGGTTTTTTTCAAAAACGGTTACTTTTCCTTTTTTTGCTTTAATTATCCCGCCCATTATTTTCAGCAAAGTGGTTTTTCCCGCACCGCTTTGGCCGACTATTATATGCGTGCTTCCTTTTGCAATGTCAAGGCTGAAATCGTCAAGGATGTTTTTTTCGCTGCCATAGCAAAATGATATTTTGTCCACCGAGACCGCGTTCATTTTTTTTTTCACCCGGTTATTTTATAGTTTGCCATCATTCCTGCAGTAATGTGGTCTGTCACGTGGCAGTGTAAATTATTGTCCCCCTGGATTCCGGCTCCTTGTCTTTGTCAAGAATTGCATCCTGTGCGCCTGTCAAGGCGTCAATTTTTTTACCCAAGTCCCCAAGGTGCTCTTGTGTAGTGGTTTTCACCAATCCGTCGACGCCGTAAATGTCTTTTAGCAATTGCACGTTTTCCGGGTTGTTTAGTTCAAGCATTGCGTTTACAAACTTTTCCCTCATCTCCTGGCTGACGTGCTTTCCCACAAGGACTGGGTGTGATGGGACTCTTCCAAGGTCTTCAAGCACCCTTATTTTGCCTTGCTGTTCTTCTGAAAGGAATTGTTGCGGGGAATCGTCTGCTCCTCCGGCCACGTCGACTTTTCCGTCAGCTAATAATTCAAGTGATTGTTTGTAGCCGCCTGAAACACTGTAGGCTTCAAACGCTTGTGCGATTCCTTTTTCAAGGCCCGCAAAATCATCCCCCAAAGGCGTGATTATTCCGCGTTTCACCATTTCGCCGACCGGCATTACAAAACCGCTTGAACCGGTCCAACTGGTAAAAGCGATTTTTTTGCCGGAAACTTCTTCCAAAGAATCAATGTCAGAATCGCTTCTGACAAAAACAACTGCATTGTAATAAGTCCTGCCATCCGCTCTCTTTTCGGCAAGAACTACTTCTGCACCGGCTTTTTTGTAGGCAATCCAACCTGGTCCGCCGTCAGCGTATATGGCGTCAAGCTGTTCAAACCTCAGGCCTTCAATCAGGGGCTCATAAGAAGTAGGCACAACCGCCTTGACCGGCACGCCCATTTTTTGGCTTAAAAACTCTGCAATCTTTTCGGCCTTTGGGGAAACCTCGCTTGCTTTTTCAGACGGGATGAAACCAATCCTGAATTCTTTTGCTTCACTTGTTTGTCCGGACAGATTTTGAATGCAGCCAAAAACAAGGAATGCCGCAATTAAAAAGAAAAAAATAGTTGGAAATGCCTTCATTAAAAAAACCCCCCCAAAATGTTTTTAGCTTGCACTAACAATTATTAGGCGCACCTAAGTTGCTGTGTTGCGTATGGTTTAAAAACCCGTGCGTGAAGCCGAGTTCACGCGTGTAATTGTTTATATATTTGCTTTTATGCCTTATATTAGTGCCTATGCCTGGGGAAAAGTGCAGTGTTCTTTTGGAGAAAAGCTCTGAGAACGAGGAAATGTACCTCAAGGCCGTGTGGCTTGTCGAGGAAGAGGGGAAAAACCCGGTTCATGCAGTGGAGGTTGCGCGCATGCTTTCGGTTTCCCTGCCGTCTGTTGTGGGCATGTTTCGGAAACTGGAGAAAAAGAACCTCCTCAGGTATGATGGCAGGAGCGGCGTTTCCCTCATGCCTGTAGGCCGTGAAATGGCCGAGAAAATCGTGCGGAACCTGCGCCTCACGGAGGTGTGGTTTCGCGACGTGCTGAAAATCGACTATAACTCGACTGACCCCTGCCGCTTTGAGCATGTCATGACTGACGCTGTTGCAAAGTCCCTTTCGCGCGTCTTGGGCTATCCCAAAACCTGCCCTCATGGGAAAAAAATTCCAAAAGCATGATTGTTTTGGGGATAATCACTTGCTGACTTTAATGGAAGAGCTGTGCAAATGAGTCCAAAAAAATTTTTGTTAATAATCTTGTTCATTGGTGTTGCATTTAGGCTCGTTTTGAGCCAGATAACCCCGATCTGGGTTGGCCCGGACGAGCCTGCGCATTTTACCTTTATTAAGCATCTTTCAGAGACCTGGCAATTGACTGAATTGAAACCCACTGCTGAAGTATTGAATACTACCTGGTATTCTACAATACAGCAACCTCCATTTTTCTATGCCCTGCTTGTTCCATTCTATCGGGGCATTTCAAGTCTTTCAGTTGATTCACTTGTCCACATTTTGAGGCTTTTAAGTGTCTTGATTGGGGCTGTCCACGTTTTTTTGGTTTACAAACTTGCAAAAGAGATTACCACAAGGGAGGATTTTGCCCTTTTAAGTGCGGCTTTTGTTTCTTTTTTGCCAACCCACATAGTCGTCAGTTCGGTAATCAATAATGGGCCGCTGGTGTGGGTGTTTGTCACTGCCAGCGCTTTGTTTATGGTTTATTCGATAAAAAACAACTATAACTTCATGCAGGCTTGCCTTGGCGCCCTGTTTTTTGGATTAAGTGTTTTCACAAAATACACTGCATTGAGTCTCCTAATTTCTTTTTTGATTTTCTGGATTTGTTTTTTTAAAAAATCCCAAAGCTCAATTGGAAAAAAATTTTTTCTTTTGGTTTTCCCGTTTTTTATTTTTGGCCCGATTTTTTTGAGGAATTTTTTTGTTTACGGAGCGTTCATTCCGACACAGGAGGTTTCAATTACAAAACTTGATATTAGCTGGCTTGTCTATTATATCATTCATCTTTTTCCAGGTTACTGGGTCCAGGAATATGGCACTGCATACATTCCTGACATAAGGTATTTTTTCTTTGCCGTGTTTGGAGTTTTTTCACTCGTTTCCCTTGTCGGTTTGATCTTTTTTTTGCTTAAAAGAAAAACCAAGTTGTTAGAGTTGGTTCGTTCAAGCAAGTTTTTTGACAACAAAAAGGCGGTTTATTATTCCATAATTTTAAGTGGGCTTTTCTTGAATTTTGCCGGCCTTACCTGGCTTAACACCAAGTGGCTTTTTCCTGATGCAAGGCTGATGTTTGAAACACTGTCTTTTTTTGCATTGCTGTTTGTACTTGGCACTTTCCATTTTTGGAGCGGGCTTGGAAAACAAAAACTGTTCAAGCCGTCTCTGTATATCCTCCTGGCTTGCCTGCTTTTTTTTGACTTGATTCTTTTGGTGAACCACAATAGCGTGCTGCCAAAAGTTCCTTGGCCGCTTCTTTAAGAGGGGCGTTTAAACGCTGAAATTTTTGCCATTTTTTTCCTTGCATCTGCAGGTGCAGGCCCTGGTGAAAACCCAGGTATAGCCAAAGGAGCGTGAGTCCTATTCTTGTTGTGATTTAGTCTGTGGCCATTTTTTCGCTGTCCCAGAGGTCTTTTGGGTTGTCAATTCTCTTGATTAAACAGTTTTCCATTGCAAGGTAATCAATGCCAGTGCCCATCATGCACTTGTAGGCATCGTGTGGCGTGCACACGATTGGCTCTCCGCGGATGTTGAAAGAAGTGTTTATCATTATCGGGACTCCGGACAATTTTTGGAATTCTTGTACTGTCTGGTAGTATAGTGCATGCTGTTCTTTTCTGATTACCTGCAGTCTTCCGGTTCCGTCAACATGTGTGACCGCAGGAATGATTTTTCTTTTTTCTTTTCTGACCGGGTAAACCATGAGCATGTAGTCTGCAGCTTGCGGCAACGGATCGTCGCATTCAAACCATTTGTTTACTTCTTCAAACAGGACCACTGGTGCGAACGGCCTGAATTTTTCGCGGTGCTTGACTTTTAGGTTCAAAATGCCCTGCATTTTTGGGTTTGTAGGGTTTGAAAGGATGCTTCGCGCTCCAAGCGCACGCGGCCCCCACTCCATTCTGCCCTGGAACCACCCCACGACAAAATTGTTGTTTACAAGTTCTGCCGTTTTTTTCGCTATTTCTGCACGCGAACCAAACTTATAATATTTTATGCTGTTTTTGTCCAGATAGTCCTGGACTTCTTTGTCCGAAAAAGAAGGGCCTAAAAAAGCCGAATTCAGCACAAACTGCCGGGGATTTTTCATAATGGAATTGTAAACAAATAGTGCAGCCCCCATTGAAGTTCCTGCATCTCCTGCGGCAGGCTGGATGAAAATTCTTTTGAAGGGGGTTTTTGAGAGGATTTTTCCGTTTGCAGCGCTGTTTAGAGCTACCCCGCCTGCCATGCAGAGGTTTTCGAGTTTTGTTTCACTGTAAAGGTTTTCAAGGAGGTGGAAAAGGACTTCCTCTGTTTTTGCCTGAAGGGACGCTGCGACATCCTTGTGAAACTGGGTTATCTGGCTTTCCTTTTCGCGCGTTTTTTCGCCAAAAAGCCCTTCTAGTTTTTTTGAAGGCATTTTTTTTTCGTGCGTGTAAGCAAAGTAATCCATGCCAAGTTCAAAGCTCCCATCGTCAAATGTCCTTATAAGTTTGTCAAATTCTTCTTTGTAAACAGGTTTTCCCCACGGCGCAAGCCCCATGACTTTGTACTCTGAATTGTTGACGGTAAAGCCAAGATAAGCGGTAATCGTGCTGTAAAGCAGTCCGAGTGAGTGGGGGAAATGGATTTCCTTGAATAGTTCTATTTCTGTGTCATTGCCTGTTGAAAAAGTCGTGGTCGCGAATTCCCCCACGCCGTCAACCGTGAGTATGGCGGCTTTTTTGTAGGGCGAGCACAGAAAAGCAGATGCAGCGTGGCTTAAGTGGTGCTCCAAATAGTAAACTTTTCCATTGTACCCCAAGTCCTTGATGTTTTTTGGCACTAATAGTTTTTCTGAAAGCCAGCTTGGGATTGATTCTACAAACACGCTCATTGAACGCGGAAAAGTGTCAATGAACTGCATTAAAAGCCGTTCAAACTTCAGGTAAGGTTTTTCGTAAAAGGCAACAGCGTCAAGTTGTTTTGCACTGATTCCTGCTTCGTTTAGGCAATAGTTAACTGCATTGACTGGAAAGCAAAGGTCGTGTTTTTTTCTTGAAAACCTTTCCTCTTGCGCTGCAGCGATTACTTTTCCGTCCCTGACGATGCAAGTAGAAGAGTCATGGTAATAAGCTGAAATTCCAAGAATGTGCAATCAAACACCTTTCTTTTGTCAAAACATTTCCTCAAAGTTCCGTTTTTTTTGGGAAACGTCAACCCATGAACTTTTACCGCTGGGCCTTATTCTCAGAAAACTTTTGCCGGTTATTCTTGAAAAAAACCACGTTATTCCGACTCCAAGCGTGTAAACAACAACCAATGCTATGCTTACAATCATAAAGTTTGCTTTTTTCCCGAAATCATGAAGGCCATCGTGAAAATCTGAGAAAAACTGTTTTTTTTGAAATATTTTTGGGAATATTAACCCTCCAAGCAGATTAACCAAAAAAAGTGCCGCAATTACAGGGAGTGCTTTCTCAACCGTTTTGGCCCAGACTGCTCCAAGCATTGTGAAAAGCAATAAACTGCCGCAAAAAAACCCAACTGCTTTTGGAATAGTCAAAACAATGCCCCTTTTTTTCTAAACTAAATGGGTTTTTACGTGCTTTTAAAGATATTTAAGGTATTGGCTTTATTCAGGCTTTTTAATATTTTTGTGGGAATATGGGAGTTGAGGGGGGTTTTGTCCATGAACTTCTTGACAGTTGCAAAGGATTTGCTCCGTTTTTTGTGGAAAAAGAAAGCCTGGTGGCTTGCGCCAATCATTATAATGCTTGCAATAGTTGTTTTCCTGATATTCTTCACACAGTCAACAACACTCTCCCCCTTTGTGTATGCATTATTTTAGAGTAATGATTGCCAATGAAGCTTGATTTTATTAACCCCCAAGATTTTTTTAAAAATTTTGTTGTTTTTATTTTGGGAATTCTGATTTTTTTAGTGTTGTTTGAAGTTTTTCTGCTTTTCACTGATGCGCCGGCTCAGCAAGAACAAGGGATAGATTCCTATCTGAAGAATTATAAAAGATGCTCTTTTGGGGTGAATCAAGCAGAATCAGGGGGCCAAATTCTGGATAACGCCGCAATTTTATTTGAAGAAGGAAAAGCGGCAAAAGCAAAAGGCGATATTGAGTTAGCGTTATCAAAATTTCAAGAGGCAGCCAAGCTTGCTTCGCAGGTATCAGAATTATATGAAGAAAAAGCAAGAACGGAATTTATTCTTGGAATGTCTGGTGAAGCAGTACTTGATGCACAGAAGGCAATTGAACTGTGTGAAAAAAATTACCGGGCGCATATTATTGCCGGCGATGTTTTCTATGCGGCAGGGTTGAAAGTCCTTAGCTCAGTGGATAGTTCACAATTTGAGTTTGTTGAAGGGGATTATGCTATAAATGGGGAGTTATCTGAAGAAGTTGAAAATGCTCTACAAAACATAAACGCGGGAACACAACACTACAATACTGCTAATTTCATAAAAAACAGTTCTGTTTTATTCCCATTATGTGCTTTCAGAGATGACACTGTTACTGATTATAGTTTGTTGCCTAATTTCAGGACGGCAGTTCTCCTTGAGAAAATACTGTATTTTGTAAAAACTAATTCAATCGGGATAAGGGCTGATGAAGAATTCAAAGAAGAAAAACAGCAGGCAATTACAAGAGTTTTTTTTATGGGTGACAGTTACAGTTTTGGGTGGGGAGTGGACAGAAGTAAAAGCATGCCTTTTTTGCTTGAACAAAAACTGAATCAAAGCACAGGTGTAAAAAAATTTGAAGTAATGAATCTTTCAGTCCCTGGTTTTGACCCGATAAAAGAAAACCTTTTTTTTGACAAATTTTCGAATTTCAACCCCGATGTAGTTATAATCGGGTTTAATGGGACTGACATAGTAAAAGGCAATGAAGCACAACAGGACTGCGTAAGCGTAACCAAGAATGGCTGCCTTTACAATAAAGAATGCAAATTGAGCGAAGAACACGGTTTTTTGGATGAATTTTTAGGGTGGTCTCATGCATACACTTTTTTCAATAAAAAAATTAAGGATGTCACTGAGCCAAATAGTGCTTGGTCAGAGCAAAAAAGCGCATTAACCAGTTTAATTGAAAAAATAAGGTTAAAAAATGCTGTTCCGGTTATAGTTTTTATACCGTTGGTGGAAGTTCTAAGTGACAGGGATGCCTCCGACAGAAAGCTGGCTTTAGTTAAAAATCTTTCAAACGAAAAAAATGTTTTTCTGATTGATGTCAGTGATTCAATAATAGAAAAAAGTCATGCCCAAAAACTTTACTATGAAGTATTTGACGATCACACCAATGCTTACGGAAATGAGGTAATTGCAGAAGAAATAGCCCGCA
>JACQJF010000042.1 GCA_016198165.1 Candidatus Iainarchaeum sp.
AAATGCCCAACCCCATTGCATTGTTCGCAATGACGCCGGAAGACGAGTGCCTCGGCGTAATGTGCAACGACTTCAACCCGTGCACCAACAATTTTTGCGTCAACGGAGAATGCACATTCCCACCCCTTCAAAGCGGTTCTAGTTGTGGGGAGAACAAGACCTGTGAAAACAACAAATGCATCGAAACCATAACAGTAAAAAGACCCACCGGACTAATCACACCACCCGTTGAACCCACACAAAAAACAGGCTACAACCCCCTGATTGCAATAATTGCAGTTGCCATACTACTCACAGGGGCCATAGTGTTCCTGGCCATGAGGAAAAAACAAGCATGAATGCCAAGAGAAACACAAGCCTCGGTTCACGCTTGGTTAAACCCTACTCATGGCGTTCGAGTGAAGTTGGATTAGCAAGTGTCCCAAGCAAGTACTACCAAAAAAGGCGCACGCACCACTAGTCGGTACAAGTGCTGCCAAAGGCGCTAGTACTACTGAAGGTGTACGCGCCGTGAACCCGCGCGAGGGTTCATGGGAATGGGAGGATTTGAACCCCCGCTGCAGCGTCCCGAACGCTGAGTCCTACCAGACTAGACTACATTCCCAAAACCCTGGGGCGCCCCGGGTGGAAAAAAGCAGTGGGGTGCTGATGCCTGGGCACTCAAATTATTTTGATTCACACAACTTTTAAATAGTAGTCAAGGCTTAATATTAATCTGTTTTTTTGAATTTTTTTCGTGAAAAAAGCAAGCATTCAATTTGGGGGAATTTTTCTTGGTGAAACAGGAGACAGTCAGGCATATTTCAACGAGTTCGGGCGACGAGTTCTACAGCCCCCTGCCGCCCGATTACAAGAAGGGTAAAACGAAATACGTTTTCATCACCGGCTCGGTTATAAGCGGGATCGGGAAAGGCATTTTCACTTCCTCACTCGGCAAGCTCCTCATTGACAGGGGCCTCAAGGTCTCGCCGATGAAGCTTGAAGCTTATCTTAATCTTGACGCGGGCACGCTTAACCCGTTCAGGCACGGGGAAGTTTTTGTCCTTGATGATGGCACCGAGACCGACATGGACCTGGGTGGTTATGAGCGTTTTCTTGACATCACGCTTTCAAAGGACAGTTTTGTCACTTCAGGCAGGATTTATTCAAGCATAATCCACAAGGAGCGCGAGGGGAAATACCTTGGCCGTGACGTGCAGTTCATTCCGCACGTGACTGGTGAGACCAAGATGGTATTGCGTTCGCTTGCACAGAAAACAAAGCCCGACATCGTGCTGGTTGAAATCGGGGGCACTGTCGGGGATTATGAAAACATGTTTGCAATCGAGTCAATCCGCGAACTGATTTACGAGGAAGGCCATGAAAACGTGTGCGTGGTCAACTTAACTTACGTTCTTGAGCCGAGTTCTGTAGGCGAGTTCAAGAGCAAGGCTGCACAACTTGGGATAAAAAGGCTGATTGAAATGGGGGTCCAGCCTGACATAATTGTCTGCAGGAGCGAGTCGAATATCCCGGATTCCATAAAGGAAAAAATCAGCATGAACGTCAACGTTCCAGTGGAAAATGTTTTTGGCGCGCACAACGTGAAAAACATTTACGAAGTGCCCCTGTTTTTGCGCGAGCTTGGAGTTGACGAGTCAATCTTAAAGCGCCTTGGCCTGAACAAGGGATTTCCTTCAAATGGGAACAAAAAGCTCCTTGAGTGGACGAAAAAAAACCGCGTGGCTTCAGACAAGGAAATCACAATCGCGATTGCTGGAAAATACACTGGTCTAGAGGATGCATATATAAGCATTCTCAAGGCCCTTGAGCACTGTTCGGCGATTGTTGACAGGAAAATAAGGATAAAGTGGATTGAAACAACGGAAATAGAGAAAGGGCTTTCACCCGCAGAGGCATTGAAGGGCGTTGACGGCCTCATCGTGCCAGGTGGCTTCGGGGGGCGCGGGGTTGAAGGGAAAATAAAGTGCGTGCAGTATGCGCGTGAAAACAATTTGCCGTTTTTGGGTTTGTGTTATGGTTTCCAGATGGCGGTCATAGAGTTTGCAAGGAACGTGTGCGGGCTTGCAGGGTCCAACACTACGGAGGTTGCAGAGGACTGCAGCCATTCGGTAATATGCATTCTGCCTGAACAGGATGATGTCGAGGACCTGGGTGGCACTATGAGGCTTGGGGGTTACGAGGTCGTTGTTGGGAAAGGGACGCTTGCACACAAGTTGTACGGAAAGGAAAAAATCAGGGAGCGCTTTAGGCACCGCTTTAATGTGAGTACGAAATACATTGAGACGCTTGAAAAGCATGGAATGGTTTTTTCGGGGAAAGCGCCGCAGAAAAGAGTCATGCAGATTCTTGAGCTTTCAAACCACAAATTCTTTTTGGGCACACAATTCCACCCTGAATATACTTCGCGGCCCCTCAAGCCAAACCCGTGTTACCTTGGTTTTGTAAAGGCGTGCATGAAAGAAGAAAAATGAACCCGCACGGGCATTTAATCAATAAAACCTGTTTGGGGGAAAGAGTTTTGCTCGCTGCAGGTTTGCCTTCTGGTTTTATTGCTGTACTTTATTTCAAACCTTGTTGGAATGGTTGTGTCGGCTTTAAGTGTAAACCTGCAGACATCACTGTCTGAGCGCTCAAGTGCGCCAAGGTTTATTTGCGCTTGTTCAAAGAAAGCTTCATCAAGTGCAATGCACTGGACTGATTCAAGCCTCTGATTCGCATTCACGAAAACGTTCACCTGTTCACCATTTTTTTCACAGTTTGTCCAGAGTTCATCCTGGCTAAAACCATTGTCTTCAAGGATGAAAAATTTTGCCATCAAAAAGACAAAACCAAGTGCTGCAATTGCTGCTACTGCAAAAAAACCTGTAATTGCATAATTTCTGATTATTTCGCTTTTGTTTTTTTGTTCATCCGCCATACAAAAAAATTGCTTTCATTGCCTGATAAGGCTTTTTTGGTTCAATTGTCTTTTTTTGAGAGAAAAAAAACGCCTATGAGGAGTGCACCGACTCCTGCTATCTGCATGATTGTGGCTGTTTCACCTAAAAAGAAAAAGCCGAGTATTCCCGCAAAAAGCGGGGTGAATGACTCGATTGCAGCGGCCTGGGCTGCCTTGGTGCGCTTTAACCCTTCGTAATAAAAAATGAAACCCAGGCCTGCCGTGATTCCAACCGCTAACTGGAAGATGTTTGAAAAAAAGCTTTTTCCGTTAATGAAAATGAACAGTGCAAAGACTGTTGAAGCCATTAAAAACCTGTAGAACACGATTGCCCCCGTGTTCAAATCGCTTAAATATTTTTTTGCCACAATCGCGGTCGTTGCCCAGAAAACCGCTGCAGCCACGAGCAGGATGTCTTCAAAAGAACCGAAATGCAGTGAAAACATGTTTTCCGGCGTGCGTGTGGCGACAAGGAATGCCGCCAAAACCATGGCAAAAATCCCGATGTAATCGTTTCCTGAAAGCCTGTCCTGTTTCAGGATGAAAAAGCCGAACAGGACAATGAAAACCGGCTGCAGGTGCGGTATCAGGGTAGCGTTTATCACCGGCGAGTTGAACAACGCGAAATAGAAGAGTGAATCGGCAATGAGCGCGGCTGCAACTGCAATGTACGCGATTTTCGGCAATTTATCCACGGGGACGTGGAATGCCTGCCTGTTTGTGGATAGGACGAAAAAGAACCCGACCACTGTGATGAGGGCCGAGCGCATGAAGGCTGTCTGGACGAAGTCCTGTGACTGTATAAGCGCCATTTTTCCAAGGATTGTCTCAAATGCCCACATGAGGCTTGCAGCCACGATGAGGATAATGCCGGCATTTTTTTTATCCATGGGTAAAAAACCAGTCGGGCTTTTTTTGTGGGAACTTGAAAAAAAGAGTTATTGTTCTTCCTGTGGTTTTTCAGTCGCCCATTTTCCAGGGTCAGGCTGGGCGGGCTCTGTTTTATCCTCGTATAGTTGCTCCGTTCCGCCAAAGCCCCCGCCGTCATTTTTCCTTCCGCGTAGAAAGACAATGACCCCCGAAAGCATGACTGCCACAAGCATGAGGAAAATCGAGAGCCAAGTGTTGCCTGAAAAGGTTGCAAAACCTGTTGGCAAGGTGCCTTTGTTGGAGGCAAAAAGCCCGCTGAATACGCCTGGGTTGTTTTGCTGCACTTTCTCCTGTTCAACTGGTTCCGGTTGCACCAGGAATTTGCCAAGCGATGCGAGTTCTGCGCTTTGCGTGGAGAATTTTCCCTGTGTTTCGGACATGAATGCTTCAAGCTTCTGCCTCAGCTCTGAAATGAAGCCCGCGTTCTCGTTTGAAACGGAAACGGCTTCCTCGACTTTTGTGGATTGTTCCGAAATCTGTCCTGAAAGCGAAGTGTAATTGTTTTCAAGCGCCGTTGCCCGTTCCTTTAATGAATCGGTCACGCTTACAATGGAAGAAATGGATGCATTAAGGCGTGACTCGTCAAGCGGGACAAAAAAATTTATTTCCCCAGACTGGGTGTCCTTGATTGCGCCGCCAAAATGGGTTTCCGCTTTGATGAAGTGGGTGCCGGGCTCAAGGCCGATGAATGACACGAACAATTTCAGCCCGTCGTTTCCTGAAGGGTTCTCGTCAACTACAAAGCTTGTGACTGCGAACTGGCCGTTGAACGCATCGCGTACAGTCTGGCCGTTTGGGTAGGCTGAGAGGGTTTCTTTCCCATCCAGGAAAAGCACGGTCTTGTCAAAAGAATCTGAATTGTCAAGTGTAACGGAGAAACTCCAGTTCACGTTTGCAGGCAGGCTTGACGGAAGTGCAAGCGAGGTTCCAAAAGCGCCAGACATGAGCAGGAAAAACGCCGCTAAAGTTACATACGATTTTTTCATTCATTTTAATAAAATTCT
>JACQJF010000043.1 GCA_016198165.1 Candidatus Iainarchaeum sp.
GCATCAGATCGATAGCTATACGGTTTTTTTCTATCATCCCAAACCAAAACTTTTGAGCCACCCTCCAAACTAATTCTTCCAAGTCCTTCTTTTCCAAGAGGGGGACGAGAACGTGTACTCTTGAGGGCAGCTCTGCCAGCAGAGACCACCTTAACTCCTTTCAATAAACTATGCCCATATTCGCCAACAAATGCAGGCGGCAAAACTCTTCGATTGGCATGTTTTTTTGGATTCCATTTTTCGCCAGGTTTTGGAGATGGTCTATTTCGTACAGGCAAAACTATCACTGTAAAAGTAAAGCAATTGTGATTATTAAAACTTTCTCTCAAAAAATTCCAAAAAGCGCTTAAAAAATTCGCCATGGTAGGTCATACCAAATCGGGCAATAGCCCCGGAGAGATTCGAACTCTCGTCTTTTGGCTAAATTCAGATTTTTTTCCACTTGAATTTGAGGAAGTGTGAGGCGCAGCTCATGCATGGGTCGTAGGCGCGGACGAGTTTTTCGATTTCATGCTGAATCCATTCCTTGCTTTGTTCGTCTTCGAGCCCTTCGTTGACGAGTATTTTCACGTCGTTTTCCATGTTTATCTGGTTTTGCGCACTGGGTATGACAAGGTTTGCGAATTTTATCAGGCCTTCTTTGTTCATGTCAAGCCTGTAGTAGAGCGTTCCCCGCGGGGCCTCGATTACTCCTATGCCGGTTCCTTCGCGCGGCTTTACTTCCACGCGCGGCTCGGCTTTGAACTCCCACGTGTCGATAAGCTCGATGCTTTCGTCGATGCAGTGGAGTATTTCAATGGCTTGTGCGAGGTTGTTTGCGTAAACGTTGTTGCTTGGGAATTCCTTGAGGTATTTCGACGAGTCCTTTCTGGTCTGCCTGTGCAGTGATTGCTTGCTCAGGTTGAGCCTTGAAAGCGCGCCTACCATGTAGTCTTTTCCCTCGAATTCAAAGCCCGTTGCCTGTGAGTAGGGAATCACGACGCGCTCGAGGTGTTCGAAGAAAAGCTCTTCGGGGATGCACGTGCCCGTGGAGCTGAGGATTTCCCCGTCGAGGAAACTGAAGGGGTTTGCGGCCAGGGCGACGAATCGCGTGTTGCGGTTGAACTCGAAATCGCACTTGTAAAAAATGTCGATGAGGCCAAGTACTTTTGGGCGCACTGCGAGAAGTTCCTCTTTTGCTTTCTTGAGTTCTTCGGGGAGCGGGTTTTTTATGAAGCTTCCTACCTGCATGAACGTCGCGTGAACGGCCCGGCCTGCGACAACCGTGCACAGGTTGTTCCCTGCTCTTTTGACATCGAAGGCGTCATGCACAAGCGAGTGTTCAATCTTGTTGTTCTCGTCGAATTCAAGTATGGAGTCTTTGTTGAACAGGTCCGGGAGCACGAACAGGTACAGGTGCATTGCGTGGTCCCTGATTATGAGGCCGTTGTATGTGAGGCGGCGCAGTATCCTTGTCTGCTCTGTTGGGTGAATTCCAAAGCCGTGTTCAACGGCTTCAGTGCAGCAGGTCAGGTGCGCGATGCTGCACGTGCCGCAGATGCGGCTCACGAGGTTTGGGACGCTGCGCGCGTCCTTGCCGCGCACGCCCTGGGTGTAGAAGCGCTTGTTTTCCGTTATCTTGAGCTTTATGTCGACTGCTTTTCCGCCGCGGACCTTTATCTCCAGGTCGGTGTGTCCCTCTATTTTGGCGAGGTTTTCGAGGTTGATGTCAAAGTCCTGTGTGTGCATTTTTCACCACCCCGAACGTGTCAAGGTATTTGTTCAAGACTTCCACAAACTTGGCTTCTATCATGGGGCAGCCGGGGACAAAGTCGTCTATCTTTATTACTTCGGGGGGCGCCTGTATAACCGGCAGGTGGTTGAACTTGTCAAGCATGAACTGTATTTCTTTTTTCCTCTCTTCGTCGAAAAAGTTGCGCAGGTTGCTTGGCTGGCCGTTTATCGCGCATGACCCGATGCTCACCACGTACTTGGAGTTTTCGCGTATTTTTTTGAGCTTGTCGGATTCGGTGTGCGAGCTTATGCATCCTTCTACAAACGCGACGTCAAGGGCTGAGAAATCGTTTTTTGACTTGAGTTGCTTGCAGTATCGCACGTCAAGGACCTTTGCCCAGTCGAAATAGTACTTGTTGAGGATTTCGAGGAATTCTATCATGCATCCCTCGTCCGCGGTGAAGGAGAAGAAACCGACTGCGAGTTTTTCCTGTGGCACAAATAGTGTGTGTTTTTCGTTTATTTTAATCTTTTCGCACGAATTGTTTTTTATGCTGGACAGGATAGAGGCCCCGCATGCCCCCGGGGTTTACATGTTCAAGGACGGAACCGGGAGAATCATTTATGTGGGCAAGGCCAAGGACCTCAAAAAGCGCGTTTCTTCGTATTTCTACAACAAGAAGCTCGAGGGCAAGACCCTGCGCCTGGTTGAAGGCGTGAAGTCACTTGACTTCGTGATTACAAACAACGAGACCGAGGCCCTGATTCTTGAGTCAAACCTCATAAAGAAATTCCAGTCAAAGTACAATGTCGACCTGCGCGGCTCCTACCGGTATCCTTTCGTGAAAATAACCGACGAGGTTTTTCCGCGCATCGAGGTCGTGCGGCAACCGAAGAAAAACGTGGAAAGCTCAAAAAATGTCTTCGGCCCGTTTGTTGACGCGTCCGCGCGCAGCAGGATGGTCGGGCTTGTGGAGAAGAGCTTCAAAATCAGGACGTGCAGAAAGCTTCCCAAGCGCGCGTGCCTCAAGTATTACATGGGCCACTGCCTTGCACCCTGCATCGGCAACATTTCAAAAGAGGATTATTCGCGGAACGTTTCAAAGGCGAAAAAGTTTTTTTCCGGTGACCGAAAAGAGCTTGCGCAGGAGCTTGAAGGCGAGATGAAGGAGCTTGCGTCAAGGAAATTGTTCGAGCTTGCAATCCAGAAGCGCGATGCCCTGAGGCTAATTTCCAATGAGCCGGAAAAACAGGCCGTGGATGTTTTCACTTCCAAGAACCGCGACTTCATTGCTTTTCGCAAGACGCCTGAAAGCTTTTCAATCCAGTTGTTCAATTTCCGGCGCGGGACGCTTTACGGGAAAAAGTCGTTTGTTTTCCGGTCCGGAATTGTGGAGAAGGATATTCTTGAGGACTTCATGCAGAACTATTACTCCGAGCACAAGCCCCCGCACGAAATTATCCTGCAGGAATTGCCCGAAAACCACGCGGAGATCGAGCGGTCGCTTTCGGAGCTCGCGGGCCACAAGGTTAGCCTTGCCGTGCCGGTGCGCGGGGAAAACAGGCGCATCCTTGAACTCGTGGAAAAAAACCTTGATTTCTCTGCCGGGCCTTCAGTGAACCCGCTTGAGGAAATTAAAAACGCGCTTTTCCTTTCCCATGCTCCGCGCCTCATCGAGTGCTTTGACGTTTCCCACCTTGGCGGGTCAAACACGACAGCCTCGATGGTTTCTTTCCTTGACGCAAAACCCAACAAGGCCCAGTACAGGCACTTCCGGATAAGGAAAGTGCGCGGAATCGACGATTACGCCGCCATGCAGGAAGTCGTGGGGCGCAGGTACAAGCGTGTCTTGGCGGAAAAACTCCCCGTGCCGGACCTTGTCCTCATTGATGGTGGAAAGGGGCAGGTGAGCGCTGCGGCAAGCGTGCTCAATGACCTTGGCCTGAAAGTGCCTATCGTGGGGCTTGCAAAACGCGAGGAAGAACTTTTTGTCCCAAGCCGCCAGGCCGCGATTGTCCTTGCAAAAGACAATCCCGGGTTGCGTGTCCTCATGAACGTGCGCGACGAAGCCCACAGGTTTGCAAACAGGTACAGGAAAAAACTCGCCGAGAAAAGCCTGAAAAAATGATTCGGGTTAATAATCTTTTTTCCGCCCACTTTTTTTTAATGGACCGATTCGAGCTTGTCAGTGATTTTGCGCCCGCCGGTGACCAGCCAAAGGCAATCAAAGAATTGTCCAGTGGCGTGAAGGCAAAGGGCCAGCAGACGCTTCTTGGAGTGACCGGGTCGGGCAAGACTTTCACTGTTTCGCACGTGATTGCAAACGCAAACAAGCCCACGCTTGTGCTCTGCCATAACAAGACACTGGCCGCGCAATTGTTCAACGAGTTCAAGGGGTTTTTCCCCAAAAACGAGGTTCACTATTTTGTTTCATATTATGACTATTACCAGCCGGAAAGCTATCTTCCGGGAAAGGACGTTTACATTGAAAAGGACGCGCAGATAAACGAGAAAATCGAGCAGTTGCGCCTTGCAGCAACGAGTGCCTTGCTTTCGCGCCGCGACGTGATAATAGTTTCAAGCGTTTCATGCATTTACGGCCTTGGTGACCCAAAGAACTGGAGAGACCTGTCAATTGAACTCAAAAAGGGCCAGGAGATTTCGCGCGAAAAACTGATTGCAGGCCTCGTGGACCTGCAGTTTGAGAGAAACGACCTTGACCTCTCACCCGGAAACATAAGGGTGCGCGGAAACATTGTGGACATCCGTGCGACAATGCAGGATAATTTTTTGCGGATAGAGTTTTTCGGCGATCAGGTGGAAAAAATCTCGAAAATGTCTTTGCTTAACGTCACTGAAATCGAGGCACTTGACAGTGCCCTGGTTTTTCCCGCAAAGCACTTTGTCGTAAAGGAAGACCAGCGGTTTGTCGCAGTCAAAACCATCCGCGAAGAGCTCATGCAGAGGCTGCCGGAACTTGCGGAGCTTGAACGCCAGCGCCTCGAATCGCGCACGCGCTATGACCTTGAGATGATTGAGGAACTCGGCTACTGCTCCGGGATTGAAAACTATTCGCGCCACTTTGACGGGAGAAAACCGGGCGAGCCACCGCATACCCTCCTGGATTTTTTTCCGGATGATTTTTTGCTCGTGGTTGACGAGTCACACGTGACACTTCCCCAGGTTTCTGGTATGGTGAAAGGGGACCGTTCGAGGAAAAAATCACTCATTGACAACGGGTTTCGGCTTCCAAGCGCGTACGACAACCGTCCCCTTGATTTCCAGGAGTTCGAGAAATACCTCAAAAACGTCATTTATGTTTCCGCGACCCCTGCTGATTACGAGATTTCCCACTCAAAAAAAGTGGTTGAGCAGATAATCCGGCCAACCGGCCTTGTAGACCCGTCAATCGAAGTGCGCCCTACAAGGGGCCAGATTGAGGACCTGCTCAAAGAAATCCGTGCGACCGAGAAAAAGGGTTTCCGCACGCTCGTCACGGCCCTGACAAAAAAAATGGCTGAGGACCTTGCGGAGTTCCTTGCAAAGGAAGGCGTGAAAGCGCGTTACCTTCACTCGGAGATTGACACGCTTGAGCGGACAGAAATCATCCGCCAGTTGCGCCTGAAAAAATTCGACTGCCTTGTCGGCATCAACCTGCTCCGCGAGGGTTTGGACATTCCTGAAGTGGCGCTTGTCGCGATTCTTGACGCGGACAAGGAGGGTTTTCTGCGCAACGCAAGAAGCCTGGTTCAGACGACCGGGCGTGCGGCTCGGAATTCCGAGGGCCGCGTGATAATGTACGCCGAGCACGTCACGGATTCCATGCGTAGGGCAATCGGCGAGACCGATCGTAGGCGCAGGCTCCAGGTTGACTTCAACAAAAAGCACGGCATCGTGCCAAAAACGATTGTGAAGAAAATCAGCGAGGAACAAATAGCAGAACTTTCTGATGTTGATTCTGTTCCAAGCAGCAACATCCCCGAGCTTTTAGTGGAACTGGAATCGCAGATGAACCTGGCCGCGGAAAAACTCGAGTTCGAAAAAGCAATCGTGCTGCGCGACAAAATCATGGGCCTTGAGAAAAGGCTGAAGGGGAAAAAATAGTGTTTGGATACAGGAGTATTAAAAATATTTTGTAACCTAAAATACTTAGGGCATTTTTATGGAAAAAAAGTTCCATGTAGTGGTTGAAAAAGGGCTTGACGGTTACTTTATTGGCGAAGTGCCTGAGTTGCCGGGTTGTTATTCTCAGGGCAAAACCCTCAAAGAACTTTTGGGGAACATGAAAGAGGCAATAGGGCTTTACCTTGAAACCATGCAGGATTTGAAGAAAAAGCCCGAAACAAAATTTGTGGGCGTCAAAGAAGTTGTAGTTAATGCCTAAACTAAAGCCTCTTTCTCCAAACGAACTCATCAAAATAGTTGAAAAGCTCGGCTTTCGTTTTGCAAGGCAGAAAGGCAGCCACGCAACATATGCAAATCCTGAAGGAAAAATTGTTGTCATACCAATTCATTCCGGGAGAAAAATTGACAGAGGCTTGCTTCTAAGGATAATTAAAAAAGAACTCAAAATGACAAGGGAAGAATTTGAAAAATTTTTATAGAATGATTTTTCCTTTTTAAAAACCTTTTTCGCCTGGAGATTGTTTAGCATGAATGACAGGATAAAAATCAGGGGCGCAAGAGAGCACAACCTCAAAAACATTGACCTGGAACTGCCCAAGAACCGCTTTATAGTCATCACCGGTGTATCGGGCAGCGGCAAGAGCACTCTTGCTTTTGACACGCTTTACGCCGAGGGCCAGCGCAGGTACGTGGAGAGCATGTCCGCGTATGCGCGCCAGTTTCTGGGGCTCATGGACAAGCCGGACGTCGACTCCATTGAGGGCTTGTCGCCCGCGATTTCGATTGAGCAGAAGGCGGGCGGGAGGAACCCGCGTTCAACCGTGGGAACGATTACCGAGGTTTATGATTACCTGCGTCTTTTGTTTGCGCGTGTTGGCGTCTGCCACTGCCCCGTGTGCGGGAAAAAATTGTCTGCCCAGGGCACTGACTCGATTGTCGCGGGCGTGTTTCGGGATTTTGACGGCAAACAGGTGACTTTCCTTGCCCCCGTAGTCCAGGGCCAGAAGGGGACTTTTGAACAACTTTTCTTGGATTTGAAAAAAAAGGGCTTTTCGCGCGTGCGCGTTGACGGGGTGAATTATTCTCTTGAAGACAAGATAAAGCCTGAAAAAAACGTGAAGCACTCAATTGACGTCCTGGTTGACCGTTTTGTCGTTTTGCCTGACAAGCGTTCGCGAGTGGCAGAGTCAATTGAAACTGCTTCCAAATTGTCAAATGGTTTCATCACTGTCCAGGGTTCGGAGAAGGAGGTTTTTTTCTCGAAAAAACTTTCCTGCGTCGAGCATGAAATAAGCTTTGAGGAGCTTGAGCCGCGCATGTTTTCATTCAACTCCCCTTTCGGGGCATGCAAGGACTGCCACGGCCTGGGTTACAAGGAGGAGTTCGAGGAGTTCCTGGTTATTCCGGATAAGTCCAAGTCGCTTTTGAACGGTGCAATCAGTGTGCCGGGTTATGGGAACCTGTACGGGTGGCGCGGCCAGCAACTCGCGGCACTGGCACGGCACTTTGGCTTTAACCTCAATTCCCCGTGGAAGGATTTGAAGCGCGAGCACCAGAAAATAATTCTTTTTGGAACTGATGAAAAGTTTCCATTCAAGTATGTTTCAGTGAGCGGCGAGGCCGAGTTTTCCGGCAGGGGCGGTTTTGAAGGCGTGATTCCCTGGCTTGAGAGGACTTACCGCGAAACGGGTTCTGAGAGAAGGAGAAAAGCAATGGAAATTTTTTTGCGCGTGAAAACCTGCACTGCCTGTAACGGCGAGCGCCTAAAGCCCATAAGCCGGGCGGTGAAAATGGGTGGAAAAAACATCATTGAACTATCGGACTGTACAATCAATCAGCTTATTTCTTTTTTCAAAGTGCTTGAATTATCCAAAGCAGAGTTTGAGATTTCAAAACAGGTGCTCAAGGAAATCCGCGACAGGCTTTTTTTCCTCGTCAACGTGGGCCTTGATTACCTTGCACTCAGCAGGACGGCAAACACTTTGTCCGGCGGGGAATTCCAGAGGATACGGCTTGCGACCCAGATTGGCTCGAATCTTTCGGGTGTCATGTATGTCCTTGACGAGCCGAGCATCGGCCTGCACCAGCGCGATAATTCAAAGCTCATTGAAACCCTGAAAAAACTCCGCGACCTTGGCAACACCTTGGTGGTCGTGGAGCATGACGAGGACACCATCCTCCAGGCTGATTTTGTCGTGGACATCGGCCCTGGCGCGGGTGTGCATGGCGGGAAAATCGTTGCACTTGGCACGCCGCAGGATATAATAAAAAACAGGGATTCGCTTACGGGCCTTTTTCTTTCGGGGAAAGAAAAAATAGTGGTTCCGTCGAATAGGAGGCCTTTTACGAAAAAACTTGTCGTGAAGAAAGCCTCTGAGCACAACCTTCGCGGAATTGACGTGGAGTTTCCGCTTGGTGTCCTGACTTGTGTGACCGGGGTTTCAGGCAGCGGCAAAAGCACGCTTGTAAACGACATTTTGTTCCGCGCTCTTTCACAAAATTTCCACGGTTCGCTCCAGGACCCCGGCAAGCACAGCGCGCTTCTTGGCGTTGAAAACATTGATAATATCGTCAACATTGACCAGTCCCCGATTGGAAGGACCCCGCGGAGCAACCCTGCAACTTATATCGGCGTGTTTGGGGATGTCCGCGAGCTTTTTTCCAGCACGCGCGATGCGAGGCTGAAAGGCTTTGGCCCCGGGAGATTCAGCTTCAATGTTTCAAGCGGGCGCTGCGAGGACTGCGAGGGAAACGGCGTGAAAAAAATAGAAATGAATTTTTTGCCCGACGTTTACATTACGTGCGAGGAATGCAAGGGCACTCGCTATGACCGCGAAACCCTCCAGATTCTCTACAAGGGAAAGAACATTTCCGAGGTCCTTGGCATGTCTGTCGAGGAAGCGCTTGTTTTTTTCGAGAACGTGCCTTCGATAAAGAGAAAGCTCTCCACTCTAACCAGGGTGGGGCTTGGCTACATCAAGCTTGGCCAGAGCGCAACAACTCTTTCCGGGGGCGAAGCCCAGAGGGTAAAGTTAACGCGTGAATTGGCAAAGCGCGACACGGGGCGCACGGTATACATCCTTGATGAACCCACGACAGGCCTCCATTTTGCGGACGTGAAAATGCTTCTTGACGTTTTGAACTCGCTTGTGGACAAGGGCAACACGGTCATAGTCATCGAGCATAATTTGGATGTCGTCAAGTGCGCTGACCACGTGATTGACCTTGGGCCTGAAGGCGGCGAGAACGGCGGGCAGATTGTTGCAGAGGGCGCGCCTGAAAAAATCGCGAAAAACCCAAAGTCGTACACTGGGCAGTTCCTGAAAAGCAGGCTTGGGAAATAATCCTGGCTTTTGGGAAAATTTTATTAAGCCCCTCAATAATATTCTTTTATGTCTGGAAAATGGCGGAGAAAAACAAGCACCAGACCGAAAAAGCCAAAAACGCCGCCTATTACTTTTGATGCTGTTCCACGTAGTGCATTGGCAGACATCCAAACTTTGAGGAATCTTGCATCCGCTGGGCGCATTCATGTACTGGACTTAAACCCTGCGACTCTTGCCGACTTTCACATAAGCACCCTTGTCAAGAGAGCCAAACGTGCCCATGAAATACCTTACAGCTTTGGAAAACGTGAAAGGCTGGATTATGTTAACCGGGCACAAAAAATTATCGCCAATTTAATACGCGGCGATGGAATTGACCTGAAACAGTACAATTTTCTGGTTCAATGGCTCAGGACAAAGCGCGTGCGATTTCACTGCATTGCCGGCTGGGTTTTGTGGATGTTTTTTATCATCTGCAAGGTCGTGTAAGCCGCCAACGCGCTTGTTTTCGGGTTTTTGCTTGGCTTGTTCTCCACGCTGATGTAAAACTTTCCAAAACTCCCTTCAACGGTTATTTCATGAGTGTTTGCCTTTACACTTGGGTCTGACACGATTTTTGCACGCGTCTTGTCAAAGCCAAGTGAATTCAATGCAAGGGTTGCAGCAACGTTGACGTTGCGTGGAAAAAGTTCACAGGCCTTTCGTGCACTGCCTTCAAACAAAACAGTTTTTTTCTTGTCGTTTCTACTAAATCCACTTGGGTTCTTTGTTGTGGTAATTGAAGCGCGTGTTATCTGGTTTTTCACTGCACTGATGCCATCAAGCCCAAGAATCGCGCCAGGGGAAACAAACACTGCATGCCCGTTTTTTTTGCATACGTTTCTTGCAGCCGCCTCGATTTTTTTGTCCGCAAAAGCCGAACCAGAAAGAACCAACAAGTCGGCTTTTTCCAGAACGAGTATGCATAACTCAGTAAGCGCTTCTGCCGAGGCAGCTTCAACAACCAATTCAACTCCCAGGCTAAGCCCTTCTTCGAGGCTTTGGACAGTCGTTTTTTCCTTTCTTTTGTCAAAGACAAAAACCAGTTCAAGCAAGCTCTCTTTTTTCATCATTTCCACAAGAGAGCTTCCAATGGTTCCCCCACCCAGAATCCCTACTCTAAGTTTTTTTTGCTCCATGCTTAAAAGAACTTTGCCTGCAACATGTTTTAAAGTTTTTACCAGTGCAAAAGGATTGGTTTTTTTAAACCAAAAAAATTTTTAATGTGGAATAGTGGATAA
>JACQJF010000044.1 GCA_016198165.1 Candidatus Iainarchaeum sp.
AGTTTCAACAAAATTCGTTAGGCTCTCGAAATTTAAGAAATAGCCGCGGTTTTTTACGCGACTACTTCGATGTTAAGTCTTTTCTTCAATTCCCTGTACCTGTTTCGGATTGTGACTTCGGTCACACCGGCGACGTTTGCGACTTCTTTTTGTGTCCTGCGCTCGCCTTTCAAAAGGCCGGCGATGTACACTGCTGCTGCTGCGACACCGGTAGGCCCGCGCCCGCTGATTAACCCCTGTTCGATTGCTTTCTCAAGGAGTTTTCTTCCCTCTTCCTGGACTTCTCCGGAGAGATTCAGTTCGGAGGCAAACCTTGGAATGTAGTGAACCGGGTTGGTCAATGGAACGTTCAACTTGAGTTCCCTGACGAGGAACCTGTAGGTCCTCCCGATTTCCTTCTTGGTTAACCCGCTTGCCTCGGCCATTTCGTTGAGTGTCCTTGGAACGTTGTAGTTCCTGCAGACCGCGTAAAGCACTGCCGCGACAACCGCTTCAATCAACCTTCCCCTAATCAGGCCTTTTTTGACTGTTTGCCTGTACAAAAGCGCAGCGGCTTCGATTAACTGTTCCGGGATGTTCAGGTAAGACGCAACCCTTCTAAGCTCGGTTAATGCGATTGAAAGGTTTCTCTGCATCGAAGAGCTGATTGACGCCCTCTTGTGCCACTTAATGAGCCTGTACATCTGGGCCCTGCTTTTTGAGGAGAGCTTGTTTCCGCGAAGGTCGGTTCCTCTCCTGTCAATCATTGTCACAAGCCCCTTGTTGAGCTTGACGTACTTCATCGGGGAACCGGTTCTGGCCCGCTCTTCCATCTGGTCAGAGTCAAAGCTCCTCCATTCCTTCCCAAGGTCGACATTGTCGTCGGATAATACCAGTCCGCACTTGGCGCAGACTGCTTCCCCCATTTCCTCGTCCCTGTAAATCTTGGTTGCACCGCATTCAGGGCACTTAGTATCACTCATCGAAACTCCACCACCATGCTTTTTTTTCATAAAAAAGAGTCGTTACTTGCGTCTAATAGTAAAAAAATTTGTGGTTAGAAATGCATTTCCCCCACTAACAAAAACGCATTAGGAACCTATATAAATATGCCCCGTAAGTTGTATTTAAACGTTTCGCAAGCTGGGCTTGTTTTCAGAAAGAGTCTTTGTCTGTTTACCTGAGTGTTTTGGCACGGGGCTTATGGGTGTTTCCACGAGGATTGCGTTTATTCCCCCGGCCTGGCCCGGCCTTGAGGTGACGCGGGCTGTTTTTTCCGAATTTTCAAGCATTACTTTTATCATGGCTCCTTTGGTGAGGATGTTTCTTCTCTGGAAGAGCCTGTTTGCCTTGTTTTCAACAACTGTCATGATTTTGGCTTTCCTGGTCTTTTTCCCGTCGGAGACGTTGGCGTGCGTTACTTTGAAGTTTTTGGTCTTGGTGTTCCCGCCAAGGCTTTTCACGGTTTTAACCCTGGTTTCCTCTTCTTTTTGGACCAGGGTCGCGTTTGTGGGCTCGTTTCCGGTCCAGGCAAGCCTCTTGTCTGAACTCCTGATGGAGGTGCGGATTCCCCCGCTTGGCTTTCTTTTTGACTTGTGATGAACTTCCGCCAAATCCAATGCACCGTTAAAAAAAACTTTTGCAACCCCAATTCGCTTTGTGAAACTCAAAATAAACAAAAGCTTTGTCGAAATAAAAAAGGGTTATTGTAATTTAACTAGTGTTCCGGCAACAATTAAAAGCCTTTCTGAGGCTGCGAAAAAACTCGGGGGCTTTGCCCAGGCCGTGGATGCTTCCTGTGTTGTTTCGGATAAACAGGTTCTTGCGGCCCTCCTGTATGCCTTTGGCTCTTTTGAACTGCTGCTCCAGGCAGGGGGCTTGGGCAGGCTGAAGTCCCCCGGACTTGAGTTCCTGCTTGCACTGACCGCTACACGGCAGCTTAAAGACGCTATTTCCATTTGCGGCCTGCGTGAAGGGAAAAGCCCGTGCATTCTCGTGGTTTGTGCACCCGGCAGGGAAAGCCTTTCCGCTCTTTTGATTGAAGGAGAAAAACTCGTGGGTTTTTCCGAAAAAAAAATCTTGGCGCCAGACAGTGAAAAAATCCGTGGCTTGTTCAGAATCAGCGCGGCCGAACTTGGGTCCATGCGTGGAAAGAAAAATGCCCTTGAGCTTCTGGTGCTTGAGAAAATGGCGCTTTCAAGGCTCTGAACCGCTTTCTGATGAATAGCTTTCTGCGGAGTCAATTTTCGGTGAGTCTTCTTTGTCCTTGTATTCCTTTGTGAGGACTTTCACTATTTCTTTTGCCTTTTTCTCGCCCAGTTTTTCGACTTCCATTAATTCTTTTTCGGTTGCGTTTGAAATTTTTTTGATTGTCCTGAATTTTTTGAGGAGCTTTTCCGCCAAAACCGGTCCGACGGTGGGCAGGGACTCGACAATGAACCTCTGCATGAGCGGCATTGACAGGCCTTTTCTGCCGACGCGCAGCCGGATTGCCTTGTCGGGTGAAAGCTGTTCCCTTTTTGCAATAAGGTAAATGTATTCTGCGGTTTCGCGTGCGTCGCGCGTGAAAAGTATTGGCACGCGGTAATTGACTGCAATGGATGTCAGCATCCCGATGATGGAGTTTTTGTGTATGTCCCGCAGCGTGAAGAGCTCTTCCGGATTGCCTTCTACTATGATTAGCGGGGAAGCGTAATTCGAGGACATTGTGACAAGCTGGTTGAAGAGCCGCCCGTCAATCATGCTTTCAAGGAAATCCTCGATGGTTTTCCGTTCAACCACGATGTCATCGGTAATCACGTAGTCGCCTGTTTCAAGCACCTTCATTTTCACGAATACTCCAAGCGAGGACAGTTCTTTTGTGACGGTGCTTGCCTGTTCCCTGTGGTCGGCGTAGACGAGGCAGTGTTCTTTTTTTTCGACAAACGTGTCAAGCGTGCTCTGCTTTTCCAGGATGGACTCGTTTTTGAGCCTTGAGAGGAGCGAGTGCATTTTTCTCTCCTTTGCCATTGATGAATAATAAAATGTCTCGTCGCGTGTCGCGCGTGCCATGAGGATGATGACTTTTCCTTTTCCGAACCTCCCTGTTCTTCCGCGGCGCTGGATGAGCCGGATTTCGCTTGGAACCGGCTCGAAGAAGACGACCAGGTCGACGCTTGGGATGTCCAGCCCCTCTTCTGCAACGGACGAGCACAAAAGGGTGTTGTATTTACCGTCCCTGAATTCCTGCAGGATGTTCAGCTGTTCTTTTTGGGTCAGCCCCTTGTCTTTTCCCTTGGT
Organism: Candidatus Iainarchaeum sp.; assembly: GCA_016198165.1. Taxonomy (GTDB): domain Archaea; phylum Iainarchaeota; class Iainarchaeia; order Iainarchaeales; family GW2011-AR10; genus JACQJF01. Next base: position 3,259 of record JACQJF010000044.1, read on the forward strand.
TGCCTGGCCGATGAATTTTTTTGCCTGCACTCCTTGCACGCCTGAGAGTTCTTTTTCAAGTGAGGCAATGGATGCCCTGTAGTGGTTGAATACCAGGACGCGGCTTTCTGGTTTTTCTGAAAAGTTTTTTGACAATATTTCTTTTAAGCGCGGTACTTTCGGGTGGTCGATTCCTTTTTCGGCCAAAATTTTCGCGGTCCTTTCAGCAAGGAGGATGCCGTCGTCGTTGAAAATGAATTTTATTGCCTTTGAAGGGCGCGTGTTTTCCTGTTCACGCAATGCCTCCATGTAAGTGTTGAGTGACCTGGTTCCCTGTGTTTCAAGCAATGTGTGCGCGTGGCTGATTTTGAGGAGGCATGCAAGCTTTGAAGCTGCCGCGTAAACAGAGGGCCTTTCCTTTGCCCGCGTGGCAACGTCGCGCCTTATTTGCTGCTGGAGTTCAAGGAGCTGTTTTTTCCCGTAGTAAGTGGATGATATCGACCTTGCATAGCCAAGCCGTTTGAGGAACATCAATTGTTCTTTCATGAATATTTCCAGGTGCCGCTTTATGTCGAGGAACTCGATTGGCAGGTCAACCCTGTTCCACGCGATTTCTATTTCGTTTGTGAATGGCAGGACGTCCGGGTCTTTGTCTGTGCGTATCTCGATGTTTTTTATGAACAGGTTCCTGCAGATGTCCTGTATTTTTTCCTCCTCGGAACTTGGCGAGGCGGTGAGTGCGAGTATGAGCGGGTCTTTTGCCTGCGACACGTATTTCTGCGCGATGAAAACATAGCTGTATTCTTTCACGCCCTTGTGCGCTTCGTCAAAGACCGCCAGGCAGACATTTCCGAGATTTATTCTTCCGGTGACCACGTCGTTTTCGATTGTCTGCGGAGTCGCGCAGATGATTGTCGAATTGTTGAACATTTTTTCCCGTTCATTTGGTTCCGTGGAGCCTGTCAGGAGGGTTATTTTTTCTTCGTCGATTGCAAAGAATTTTTTCATGGATTTTTCATGCTGGGCTGCAAGTGGTTTGGTCGGGGCGAGGATGAGTATTTTTTGCCCGCTTTTTTTTGCAAGCATGTGGGCCGCGACAAGTGCTGCAATCACGGTTTTTCCAAGCGCAGTGGGTGCCACGATCAAAGAGTTTCCTTGTTCAAGTACGCGTGCTGCAAGCACTTCCTGGTAAACCCTTGACTCTATTGCCTCTTTTTTGAGCAACGGGTGTTCGACGAACTGGTTCATTTCGGAAAAACGCCTTTTTACAAAGATTTGCATGAGCCCTTGCGTGGGCTCGCGACGCAGTATGTGGCCCATCAAAGATGGGCCGGTAATACAGGATTTTCGTGAACCTTTTCTTAAAAGGCTCTTTTAAAAAAACGCGCCTTTTTCGGGCCTTTTTTCCCCGAAAAAGGGTTTTTTTGGGGTTATTTTTTTATTCCCTTGCCTTAAAAGTCCTCTTTTAGGAGAGTGAAGTTTTTTTTTGACTGAAAGGATTCTTCCGATAGCGGCAGTTGACAGGCTTATACGCAAGGCTGGTGCGCCGCGCGTAAGCGAGGACGCTGCAATAGAGCTTGCCCAGGTCCTCGAGGAATACGGGGTAAAAATCGGGAAAAGGGCTTCAGAGTTCGCTGTGCACGCAAACCGAAAGACTGTCGTTGGTTCAGACGTGCGGCTTGCATCAAAAGACACTGCCCGTTAGGGGCACTTCACGCTACAGTTAGAAAACAAGGGATACAGCAAACCACCTGGGTTTGCTGTCTGTCAGGCCTTACGGCGTGCCATACGCTTAAAATTGCCGAAAGAGAAGGATTGCTCATGTGGAAAAATCTGGCACCGAAACTAATCAGGCAGCGCTTGATTATTGAAGGAACAACAGACAAAATTGTCCAACCGGAATTAATGAAAGCATACCTGCTTGAATTGGCAAAAGTCAGCGACATGGAAGTTCTTGAAAAGCCTGTAGCGTACACCGCACACGAAATGGGTTATGGCGGGTGGATTCACTGGAAATCTTCTGGTGCACACTTTTACAGTTATCCGACTTTTCCGCCCTTGTTTACTGTTGACACGTACACCTGCAAGCCTTTTTCGGCGAAGAAAGTAGTGGACTTCACCAAGAAATATTTTAATGCAATCGAAATGGTCTGGAAGGAAATTAAAGTTTAATGGCTGGCTAACACATCTGCACCGGCAATGAGGTCTCAAATTGCTTTTAAACAAGAAGACAGATAACTAATTTGGCGGGCCAATTGTCATTCTACAACTAAAAAGGACCCGGTGATATGAATGGAAGGCCAGAATGCATTAGTAGTATTTCAAGACAAAAAAATTAGGCGGGCGTGGCATGAAAATGAATGGTATTTTTCAGTAGTGGATGTTGTTGAAGCCCTTACGGATAGCCCGGCCCCAAGGCAATACTGGGGAGTCCTAAAAGGCAGGGAAAACCAGTTGTTAACATTTTGTTTACAACTGAAATTGCCATCTGCAGACGGTAAAAACTATGAAACCGACTGCGCAAACACCAAATCCATGTTCAGGATAATCCAGTCCATTCCCTCGCCAAAAGCAGAGCCATTCAAGCGTTGGCTTGCCCAAGTAGGTTATGAGCGTGTTCAGGAAATTGAGAACCCGGAGTTGTCACAGGCACGCATGAAAGAGTTGTATAAGGCAAAGGGTTATTCGGATGAGTGGATTGAGAAAAGAGTCCGCGGCATTGCCGTCCGACAGGAATTGACTGGTGAATGGAAAAATCGCGGTGTTCGCGAGGACAAAGAATACGCGATTTTGACCAATGAAATAAGCCAGGCGACGTTTGGCAAAACCATTGAAGAATATAAAAAATTCAAAAAATTGGGCAGGCAAAACCTGCGAGACCACATGGATGATTTGGAACTCATTTTCACCATGCTTGGCGAAGCATCAACAACGAAAATAGCGCGGAGCAAAGACGCGCAGGGATTTGTGCAAAACAAAAAAGCGGCGCGGTTGGGCGGTCAAATTGCCGGTGGTGCCAGAAAAAAGCTTGAACTGGAATCGGGCGGAAAAATCAGCACTTCGGAGAACTATCTCAAAGAACCGGAGTCAATGAAAAGAAAAAGATTGAGAGGCTGACATTATAAGTATGGAAATTGTAACCATTTCAAGAACCGAGTATTTGAAGCTCAAAAAGAAGGCTGCGCTGGCTATTGATGTGGTTACGCAGCTTGAAAAAAGCTTCCAGGACATGCGCAAGGGTAAAATCAGCAAATGGGAAGACTAGAGTCTTTCTGCGAGTTTTTTGAACGCATCCAGGTTAAGTAGTATTGAGTCTATTATTTTCTGTTGTTCTTTTTATAGTATTCCGCGGCTTTTTGCACCGCAATGTCAAGCACTTCTTTTTCAGTCAGGCGGTCCGAGTTGATTGCCAGGTGGAACGGCGAAAGGTCGTTTCCGATGGAAAAACCATAAAGCTTTGTGTAAATGGAGGCGGTTTTTTTGTCGCGCTCGATTATTTTTCCGAGGACGGTTTTTTCTTCCAGTTTGTCGCGCGCTGCAACGCGCCTTGCCCGCACGAGTGGGGATGCTTCAAGCCATATCTTGAATCCTTTTTTGCACAGCCACGGCATGGTCCAGCTGTCCAAAACCACGTTTCCCCTGTCAGCGATTTCAAGGAGCATTTTGTCAAGCATTCTGTCGGTTGACCCGTCTTTTTCGCGCTGCTTCATGAATGCATCCCCGTCCGGGCTTTCCCAAAAACCTTTTCCGGCTTCGGTTTTTTTTGCATCAATTTCCACTGGTTTTTTTGAGCGCAGTTGCTTGAGGACGTCTGACGCGTGGACAAACGGTATCCCAAAGTGCCGCGCGAGGTTTTCTGCAAGCGTGCTTTTCCCGCTTCCCGCGAAACCGCACACAATTATCAGCATGCTTTTTTACCCTGTCCTTTTCTTCAATTCTTTTTCTATTGAGTTAAG
>JACQJF010000040.1 GCA_016198165.1 Candidatus Iainarchaeum sp.
AAGCGGTAAACCTTGTTTTTTTCCCAGTATTCCTGCCACTTTTTCTCGTTTTTCAAAAACTCGTTTTCCATGTGTTTTTCAGCCAAAAAACTGTTAAAAGTAAAAGAAGATTAACTAGAAAAGAATTTTAAAACCCAAAATAGGGGTTAATTTCACAGATTGTCCATTTCATTAATTTATGCTATTTTAATGAAAATCTTTAAATATAATGAAAGCCATTATATTATTGGTGATAAACTTGACAATGCAAGTGTATGACATTAAACTTTCCAAAGGCTCCCAGTTTACCCTGCAGGCCAAAAGCAGGAAAAAGCACGAATTAAAACCCGGGCAAAAAATACAGGTGATTGACTTGGACAACGAGATTATTTTGCGCCCAAAGAAAAAAGGCAGCCTCAGTAACCTTGTTGGTAAATTCAGGGCAGGAAAAAAATTTGACATAGTCAAAGAGCATGACTTAATAATTTCGGGTTTTGACTGATGATTTTTGTTGACACGGTCACTTTGTTTTCAAGTTTTTTTGTTGACGAAAAAAACCATGTCCAGGCAAAAAAAATAATTTTGGCGATTGCTGAGGGAAAACTCAAAAATGCGGTTTTTTCTGACTATGTTCTGGATGAGCTTTTGACACTAAGCCGGTCAAAGAAAAATCCTTCTGTTTCAAACAGCATTCTGGAAGAGCTTCTCGACTCTGAAATCGAACTGATTAAAGTTGAGCATAAGCACCTTCTTTTGGCATTTGAAATCTTCAAAAAATATGAACGCCTAAGCTTCACTGATGCAACCACAGTCGCCCTCATGCTTGACTTAGGCATAAATCAAATTTATTCTTTTGACAAAGGTTTTGATACTGTGCCAAAAATAACAAGGCTTGAGGAAATTTAATAAGGAATTGAAAACCTCTAACCCATTTTTTCAGGCCAAAGGCACAAAAAGCCTTCCAAAAACAACCAATCATTATGTAGGTGTTGCTTTTTATAATTCGTAAAGCTCTTTTAATTTCTGCTTTACTTCTTTTAGTTTTTGTTCTGAAATTTTTCCAATTTTTTGGGAAACGCTTGTTTTTTCTATTACTACGGGGAAATCCGCCTGAATTACGCTTTCTTGTTTAAGTGTTCCTGAAATCAAGTTATTTTCTTTTAGGTCAATGTCGAATGGGTAGTCTTTTACTTTGCTTGTAATTTTTAGCACAATTATGTCTTCTGATTTGTTGTTGTATTCTTTTTTGCTTATTACTAAAGTGGGCCGTATTTTCCCGCTTGTGTGCGTTGAAAATGGAATCGGAGCGACAACTATTTCTCCCTGCTCAAAATTCGAAGAGTTCATGTGCCTCGCTCCATCCTCTTTTCACTGCGTGTTCGTGGGCGTGTTTCATCCAAAGCATTTTTTCTTCTTCCAATTCTTCAAGTTTTTTTTCAAAAGCCTTTCTTGCCACTTCAGTCCACTTGACTTCAGGGTGAGCCTTCATCTTCTTGTGCATTTTATTTTCAATAGCCATGGTCATGTTAGACACAAAAAATCACCTTAAATAAGTAGAATACGTAAATATTTTAAACTTTCAGAACCCGAAAAATCACTTGTTTTTGCCTTTCTTGCCTTCTTCCTTGGCGAGTTCTTCGAATAGTTCTTTCTGTTTTTTCGAGAGTTTTTCGGGTGTTTTGAGTATGATTTTGACGTACTGGTCGCCGTTTTTTCCAGTGCGGAAGTTTTTGACGCCTTCGCCGCGAAGCCTGAAAATCGTGCCGGTCTGCGTGCCCGCGGGGACAGTGACTTTTGCAGTGCCGCTGATTGTCTGCACCTCTATCTTGCCCCCAAGTGTTGCCTGTGGAAAGGAGAGCGGGACTTCGATGAAAATGTCGTCATGGTCGCGCTTGAATTCCTCGTGGGGCTTGACAAAGACAAGCACGTACATGTCGCCCGTCTGCCCCCCGTTTTTTCCCGCATTTCCCTGCCCGTGTAGACGAAGTCTATAACCGGTGTCGATTCCTGCCGGGATTTTGACCGAGACTTTTTCGCGCGTTTTTTCCTTTCCGCGCCCGCCGCATTTTTGGCACGGCTTTGTGATTACTGTTCCCTCGCCCCTGCATTTTCCGCAGGTGGTTCTTGTGGAAATCACGCCGAAAAAAGTCTGGCGCGTGGACTCCTGCACGCCGCTGCCGTTGCAGGCAGCGCATTTTTGTTTCCCGTCTTTTTCAGCCGTCCGCTCGCCCCTGCATTTAGTGCAGGTGGTGTCATGTTCAATCGTGAATTCTTTTGTGGCCCCGTGGACAGCCTCTTCAAAAGAAACCTCGAGGTTTACCGCAATGTCCGCTCCGCGCGCAGGCCCGCCTGGCCTTTGCTGAGCCCTCGTGAAGCCTTGCCCAAACAAGTCCGAAAACGCGCCTCCAAAACCATTGTCGCCAAACAGGTCTGAAAAGTCAAACTCGGAGTGCGTGAATCCTTCAAAGCCGGAGAAACCGGAGAACCTTTCGGCCGCGTCGCCGAACTGGTCATAGTTTGCGCGTTTCTGTGTGTCGCTTAGCACTTTGTACGCTTCGCTTATTGTCTTGAATTTTTCTTCCGCGTCCTTTTCCCTGGAGACATCCGGGTGGTACTGCTTGGCAAGGCGCTTGTACGCCTCCTTGATTTCCTCTGCCGAAGCGTTCCTGTTCACGCCAAGGTCTGAATAATAATCTTTAGCCATTTGTTACCCGAAGCCTTTTAACCCGCAAAACTTATTTCTTTTCATCGCTTGCTTCAAAGTCAGCGTCAACCACGTTCTCGCCGTTGCCTTGCCCCGCGCCGGCGTTTTCAGGCCCCGCTTTGCCGCCCTGCTGTTGCCCGTGCGCGCCTGCGCCCTTGTAGAGTTCGCTTGAAAACTCCTGCATTACGTGGTTAAGCTCGTCCATTTTAGACTTTATTTTTGCAGCGTCCTTTGCCGGGGCCGCCACGAGTTCCCTGATTTCTCCCGCAAGTTTTTTGATTTTCTCAGCTGTCTGTGCAGGGACTTTTTCCTTCAGTTCCTCAAGCATTTTCTCAGCGGAGTATGCAAGCGTGTCGGCGTTGTTCACGGTTTCCGCTTCTTCTTTTCTTTTCCTGTCGGTTTGCGCAAACTGTTCCGACTCTTTTTTCATCCGCTCGATTTCTTTTTCATCGAGCTTCTGGCTTGCGATTATCTTGATGCTCTGGCTCTTTCCCGTGCCGAGGTCCTTTGCCGTGGCGTGGACTATGCCGTTTGCATCAATGTCAAAAGTCACTTCAATCTGTGGCACGCCGCGCGGCGCGGGAGGGATGCCTGTCAACTGGAACCTTCCAAGCGACTTGTTGTCACCTGCCATTGGCCGCTCTCCCTGCAGTACGTGGATGTCGACTGCAGGCTGGTTGTCTGCCGCGGTTGAAAAAACCTGGCTTTTCCTCGTGGGAATAGTGGTGTTTCTTTCAATGAGTTGCGTCCTCACCCCGCCAAGCGTTTCAATCCCGAGTGTCAATGGTGTGACGTCAAGCAAAAGCACGTCCTTGACTTCGCCTGACAATACGCCTGCCTGGATGGCTGCGCCCTGTGCAACGCACTCCATGGGGTCGACCCCGCGCTCGACTTTTGTGCCAACGATTTTTTCGACAAACTTCTGCACCATTGGCATTCTTGTCGGCCCGCCAACGAGTATTATTTTTGAAATCTCTGCAGGCGTGGCTTTTGCATCAGCCAAAGCCTGTTCAACCGGCTTTTCACACCTCCTGATTATCGGCTCAAGCAGTTGCTCAAGCTTTGAGCGTGAAAGCTTCAGGTGCAGGTGCTTTGGGGAGTTATCCTGGCCCACGGTGATGTATGGCAAATTGAGGTCGGTTTCAGGGACCGTTGAAAGCTCGATTTTTGCGCGCTCGCACGCCTCGCGCAATCTCTGCAAGGCCATTGAGTCTTTTTTGATGTCAACTCCGTCTGTCTTCCTGAATTCTGCAACCACGTAGTCGACTAAAATATTATCCATGTCCGTTCCGCCAAGCTGCGTGTCCCCGCTAGTGCTCTTCACTTCAAACACTCCCTGGCTGAACTCCATGATTGTCACGTCCAGTGTCCCGCCGCCAAAGTCAAACACGAGGACTTTCTGCTCCTTGCCGTGCTTGTCCAGGCCGTATGCAAGCGCTGCAGCAGTCGGCTCATTAATTATTCTGATTACTTCCAGTCCGGCGATGGCTCCTGCGTCTTTTGTCGCCTGTCTTTGATTGTCGTCAAAGTAGGCTGGCACAGTGATGACTGCCTTTTCGACTTTTTCGCCGAGGAACTCTTCTGAGTCCTTTTTGATTTTCTGCAGTACAAACGCGGACAATTGCTGCGGAGTGTATTCTTTTTCCCCGACCTTGTACTTGTAATCAGTCCCCATTTTTCTCTTGAACGCGGTGAACGTTCTGTCAGGGTTGCTCACAGCCTGTCTTTTTGCCGGCTCGCCGACCAGCACCTGGCCGTCCTTTGTAAAAGCTATGACTGATGGAAAACTTTTCCCGTAAACCGATGCTCCTTCCGCGCTTGGAACAATGCGCGGCTTTCCGCCTTCCAAAACAGAACATGCAGAATTGCTGGTTCCCAAATCTACGCCTACGACTTTACTCATTTTCCATTACCTCCAAAAAAACAAATGTAACTTTTTTTTACTCTCCTTTTTTTTCCTGCACTTTGTTTATTTTCACTTTGCTTGGCCTAAGCAAAAGCGAATTAAGCGTGTAGCCTTTTTGTATTTCTTCCAAAACGATTTCATCTTCTTTCCCATTTTCATGGGCGCTAAGAAAACACTCATGCATTGACGGGTCGAATTTTTTTCCAACAGCCTCAATTGGCCGCAATCCATCCTTTTCAAGAACTGAGAACAATTGTTTCCTCAAAAGTACCAGTCCGTGCAATCCTTCGTCTTTCTCCGTTTTCCCGTGTTTTTCCATTGTAAAAATCGCGCTGTCCAGGCTGTCAAGCACGGGCAACAGGCTGGCAATCACGCCTGCCCCTGCAATGTTTTCATGCTCGGCTTTTTCTTTTTCCGTGCGTTTGGCAAAGTTTTCAAATTCCGCCTGCACCCTCTGGGCGATTTCCCTGAACTGGCCTGCCTTTTCCTTTTCTTCCGCAAGCCTTTTTTCAAGTTCCACAAGCCTTGCCTCGAAAGCCTCTTTGCCCTCCTTTTGGTGTTCCTGGGGCGTTTTTTCTTCTTTTTTGTGGGGTTGCATCAAAACAAACACTTTGACTAAAATATTTAATCAATTACAATCTTTTTTAAACAAAACTCTTTTTATTCGTTTTGGGGGGTTCTTTCCTTTATGCCGGAAAACATCAGGCGGGCATCCTTTAAAATAGTCATTAAGAGGATTGAAAAGCCTTTTTCACGTGACCCTTTTGCGGAATTGGACTGGATTTGCCAGTCTTTTGGCTTTTTCGAGCCCATAGACCGCGGAAAAACCGCGTCCTCGATCTTTAAGGTGATTGTAAAGGGTTCCGAGGCGAAAAAACCCTTGACTTCTACTTCCCTGGCAAAGAGGCTTGAAATGAGCCGCGGCTCGATAATCAACCACTTGAATAACCTCCAGCGTTCCGGCCTTGTCGTGAGGCAGGGCAGGTTTTACCTTCCGCGCAGTTCCAGCATGCTTGGCACAATCGAGGAAATCGAGGAAGACATCGAGCGGATTTTCACGAAAATGAAGAAAACTGCCCTAGACCTTGACCGCGAGCTTGGGGTTGCACAAGAGCAAAAAGAATGAATGTGCCCTTGGGGTTTAAAAAAACTTCAACCTATCTTATTGCTATTAACTTGCTATAAGGGTGGTTTCATGGCTGAGTCTACTTTGACATTAAAGTTTAAAGGGGTGGAGGGCGATATTTTGGATGAAATGGTGCAGTCAGGCCTTTTTAACAGCAAAAGCGAGGCTGTCCGCTCGTCTCTTGTCCACTATGCAATTCACCTGAATTTGTTTGAGAGGAAAAAATTGTGGCAAAAAATACAGAGAATCCCCCCAAGAAAGGTTTCCCCAAAGCAGCTGGAAAAAGACCTTGAGGCCATTGAAAATGAAAGTTAAGGCATTCATTGATACCAATACTTTCATTTTCGGCTTTGAGTTCAGAGCTTCAAATTCTGCACAGGTCCTTGGGCTAATCAACGAGGGCAAAATAGAGGCATTCATTAACCTCCGCGTCGTAATAGAGGTTTCAAATTACTTCAAACGCCACCATTCGGCTTTGGAGGCAAATTCTTTTGTAAAATACCTTCTTGAATCCTGCACCATAGTTTATGAGAATGATTTTGAAGAAGAGAAGAAAAAACTCAAGGGAAAAATAAAGGAAAAAGACCTTGAACAAATCGCGGCAACAAAAGCCCTTGGCCTGAAATTCATTGTTGCATTTGACCGTGATTTCAACCCATTTCCTGAATATAAGACGCCAAAACAATTCCTCAAAGAACTGGAATTGAAAACAAGTGGAACCGAATTCTGAAAAAAAGAACCGGCCTTACGCCCTTACATTTTTTGACAATTGGAGGCAAAAGGATTTAATGTTCATATCGCCTTAGCTTATAGGTAAGTTGGCATGGTTAAAGCTACAATGGCAGGTGCTTTGGCGAGAAAAAAGAAATATTCCCCCGCTGATATTCTTCGGGGTTTAAGGGATGAAAATTCATGCCAGTGAAAAAAATCCGTGAAATAACCCGCCGGGCAAACGAGGGGATAAAGGAAAAAGTCCGCCAAGCCAAAGACGACAAGCGACACATTGCCCTCATAGTGGTAGAACTCGTTTTAATCGCACTCATCCTAGTGTCGCTACTTTTCCTTTTCGACCCGGACCTGTCATTTTCGGATGCCGGCAAGCTTCCCTGGCCATTGAAGCTTTTCCTGTTCCTCTGCGCCCTGGCCATCGTTGTAAAGCTCTATTCTTATACTTCTGATTTCCGGTCCGAAAAAAACTGGAAAATCTGAAAATGTGCTTGACAAACCCAGTGTAATGGGGGGGGGTGCTGGCCAGTGGGTGCTGGCAAAACAATTTTTAACCACGTTTGCCAAAAACTATGTTGGGGTTTGTTTTTTTCATGGAACCGGAAAAATTGAACGTGGAGTTTGTAGGCTTTGGGGGCATGGACAGTTTTGAAAAAGCAAAGGCCGAAACAAGGGCATTCAGCACTTTTCGCAAGCTTTCAAAAATAACGAAGCACCCCGACACCATGCTTTCAATCCACGCCAAGGAGCACGAAATCGAGGGCAAGAGAAAAAAATACGCCATCCATTCAAGGCTCGTGTGCCCGGGAAATTCCTTTGACGCGACATTCGAGGAATGGAACCTCATGAGCGCCCTCCAACGGTCTCTTGAAGCCCTTGAAAAAGAAGTAATCAAAAAAATGAAGCGCTGATTAACTCCACGCTATTTCCACGCTGTCGGGGCGAAAACGCTGGATGACTTTTGATTCAGAAATTTTTGTAGTCTTTCCCGCGCGGAATGCAATCAGTCCCGTCCATGCAATCATTGCCGCGTTGTCAACCGCGTATTGTGCCGGGCAAACGAGTAGCTTTGCTTTTCGTGCGCTGCACATTTCGCCAAGGACTTTCTGCAGTGCCTTTGAACAGGCCACTCCGCCCGTGAGGAGGGCTTCTTTTTTTCCCGTGAATGCCAGTGCGCGCTCCGTGACTTCAGCAATCATGCAGAACGCCGTGTGCATGAGGGAGTAAGACAAATCTTTCTCCGGGACAGTTCCGATTTTTTTTTCCGCAGAAGTCAGGAGCCCGGTGAACTGCAAATCCATTCCCTTCACGGAGTATGGAAGTTCAATGTAATTGCCCGACTCGAAATACATTCCGTCAATCCTTGGCCCTGCCGGAAAACCCATGCCAAGGCTTCTCCCAAAACTGTCCAAGAGGTTCCCAACGCCTATGTCGAGCGTTTCGCCAAGCACGCGGTAGCGCTTTGCCTCAAGGCAGAGGATTTGCGTGTTTCCTCCGCTCGTGTAGACAATCAGCGGGTCTTTTGCGTGGCAGAGTTTTTTCGCAATCTCTATGTGGGCAACAGCATGGTTAACCCCTGCAAGCGGCTTTTTGTGTTTCAGCGAAAGCGTTCTTGCAATCACTGCAGAAGTCCTAAGGCACGGGCCAAGCCCCGGGCCCTGTGAAAACGCCACCACGTCAATGTCCTTCATGGTTAAACCGCTTTTTTCAAACGCACTTTTCACGACCATTGGCGCGTTCTGCCAGTGGTGGTCAAAAGCCTCGCTTGGCTTTATGCCTCCCTTTTCCGTTGTAAACGCGCTTTTCTCGTTTGCCAGGACACTGCATTTTTCGTCGACTATGCCTGCCCCGAATGTATGGGCTGTTGATTCCAGGCCAAGGCAAATCATTTTCTTTTCCCTCTTCTTGAAGTTTCTCTCAGATTTTTGAAAAAACCCATCGGGGTTTCCCTATGCATTTGCCTTGAGGCTTGTCGAAGTTTCACAGTTTTTAAGCCGGGATTTATCCCAACTTCAACGATTGCATTTGAGCCTGTTATATTTTTTGCGGCTGAAAGAAGCACCTTCAGCCCTTTTGCCGCCTTGGATGGATTACCCTTAATTTCTCGTCTGAACCTGATGCTTATTCTTCCACCCCTTCCCTTTGTAGCTTCAACCAAATCACCGTCAAATTTCATAAAACGCGGGTTTGCCACCATTTCCGTGAAATCAATGCCCAAATCCATTGAAACAGGCGGGGCTTTTTCTGAAAGCATTCCTTGCAATTTTTCAAGGGCTTTTTCTGCAGCTGTAATGTGAAAGTTTGCGCCAAAGCACAGAACCGCTTTTTTTTCCTGCAAATCCGCTATGAAATAAAAAGCAGTCCCGCTCCTTCCCACTCGCACTATCTGTGTTTTCCAACCTTTCATGTCAAAATTATCCCCTTTAAGCTTTTTTTTATTTGTTTTTCCGATATTTTTCCCCTGCGGAGTATTTTTCCATTAGTCACTTCATAAACCGTGCTTGGCCTTGCCTTTGGGAGTTTTCCGGCGTCAACCACGACCAATGCCTTGCCAAAAAAAAGTTCCTCCGCTTTTTTTGAAGAATAGGTGTCCGGTTCTCCATGGATGTTTGCAGACGTGGCAGTGATTGCGTCCCTGAGTTTTGTGCACAATGCATGGGCAAACTTGTTTGAGGAAATGCGAAAAGCAATGCTTTTTCCACCAAGATGGGCCGCTGTTTTTTTCGCAGGCACGACCAGTGTAAGCGGGCCTGGCATGAATTTTTCCACAAGTCTTTTCGTGTCTTTTCCAAGCACGCCGTATTTTTCCGCTACTTTCAGGCTTGGCACGATTATGGAAACCGCTTTTGCCGCAGGCTGTTTTTTTGCCGCGTGTATTTTTTTCACGGCTTTTTTGCTCGAAGCAAGTGCCGCCAAGCCATAGCTTGTCTCAGTGGGTATGACTGCAAGATGGTTTTTTTTGAGCGCCAAGGCGGTCAGCCTGACGGCGTCTGGAAAATCCTTCACCGAAGGAACGTACATGATTTTCATACAATTAACACTACCGTCAAATTGTACAGAAAGTGGGCAAAAATGTTTGGTAAAAGGTTTTTGTTCGATTCAAACGCTTTTGCAAGAACATACCCAAGCACGATTGCCCCGGTTATTTCCACTGCCGAGCCATAGGACGCGTGCAATGCCCCGAAAACAATGCTTGAAATCACTGCCCCGGTTTTTTTCGCCAAGAATCCCCTGAAAAAAATCTCTTCTGCAATGACCCTTGCAACAAGCAGGTAACCAAGAAGCGCTGGCCCCGTGGTTTTCAGCCGCTCCACGCTGTCATAGACCTTGTCCAGGTCGTTTACATTCAGGAAGGAAGACGCGACTGAAATGGCGATTGTGATTGCGGTAAGCGCGGCAAAAAGCCCAATTGCGTTGAGCGCGTCTTTTTTCAGGCCATTGGAATAAAGGCCGAGTTCCGCAAGGGGGTCTTTTTTTTCTAATTTGTAGAACAGGAGCGGGAAGAAAATCAGGGTAAAGTCAATAAAGAGCTGTTGGAGGGGGATAATGTTATTTTCCCCCCGTCTTCCACTCGGTGTAAGCGCACTTGCCGCACGCAAAGCGGTTCGTGTGCTCTGCCATGAACACTCCCGCACCGCACTTTGGGCAGGTTTTCTTCCCTCTTTTCACAGTTTCCCCGTTTACAGTGTAAAATTCCGCTTTTTTCTGTTTTCCCGGTTTTTTTTTGTCAGCCATTTTTCAGTCACTTTTTTTCCTCTTGCTTTGCCGCTTCTTTTTTCGGCTCTTCCTTGATGAGCCCTTCTTTTTTGAGCGCGAATGCCCGGTGCGTTTTTTTCATTTTGTCAGCCGTCTGGTAAACAAACGCGGTTCCAGTGAAGCCGTGCGAGCCAAAACGGTTCTCGACTTTTTTCACAAGCATTGTGTCCTGGGAGGCATTCGTAAGTGCAATCAGCCTCTCCCGGATATCTTTCCTTGAGGGGGTCTGCTTGTCACTTTGCCCCTCGAAAATTATTTCCTCCCTTTCAAGGAAAGGGTTTTTTTGTCTTGAAACGATTTTTAGGTCCATGTTTGAAATCACCTGCTTAGCCTCAACGCGTGTTTTCCGATTGTCGTTATCCCCATTTTTTTCGATATTTCCGATTTTTCCGGGTCAATTATCACGACATATCCCCTCCAAAATGTGGTGAATGCCGTGCCGCCGCATACGGGGCACTTGTCGCCCTCTTCTATGACTTTCCTGCATTGCCTGCAGGCTTTTCCCTGCTTCATTTCCTGCTTGCACCCCTGCTTTCCTTCGGGGCCTTTGGCCCGATTATTTTTTCCTGTTTTTGCGGGGCCTTGACTTTTTTGTCCCTGGTTTTTTCGTCAAGCTTTTTCCATTCCTTTTTACCAAGCCCGAATTGCCTCATCGTCAGGCCGATTTTCGAGCCTGAAACCGTTCCGCGCAGGCTCACAGTCACTATCCTTGCAAGGACCGTGTCCTCTGTTTTGAGTTTTTTCCCGGATTCCTTGCCTGAAAGAACCTGGTTTTTTCCGTCAAAGTTAATGTAGTCATCCATAACCTGGCTCACGTGCGTGAGTGCTTCCATGGGGCCGATTTTCACAAATGCCCCAAACTCGGTTATCTGTGAAACCATGCCTTCAACGACTTCCTGTATCTCCGGCTTGTATGTAAGGGCATTGAAATCCACCGAGTAATAAATCCCCGGGTCTCCGGGAACAATTTTCCCTTCGCCGATTTTTTCAACGCCTGTAATCGCAACCACTACCCCGATTTCTTCATCTAAAACTCCCTCGTATTCTTTTTGGAGGTTTTTTTTCACTGTTTTTTTCATCTCGTTTGACAACTGGTTGGGGGCAACCCTCACAGTGTCGTTGAATGTGTGAATCGAAAACAAATTTTTTCCACCCCTTTTTTCCATTGTACTTTAAAATTATATGTAATACTACCGTCCCTTCGAAGAAGGGACAGAACCTTTTAACAAAAGGTTCACGAAAATCTTGTATTACCGGTCCATCTTCGATGGGCCATATACTGCGTCGTGAACCCGCGCAAGGGTTTTTTTAGTTGGCTTGCATGAATTTTTTCTGCCTTAAGATTAAAACCCTTCCCTGTCTTTGGAGCACCTTTTTTAAAAGCCTTTTGTCGCTTGACGCAATCCATGCATCAGTGCAAAGGGCTAATAAGTCCTCGTCGGCGTTTTTGCCCGTTTTTTCCACTGTTTTTGCCATGTTTTTTTCCAGTAATTCAAGGGCAACATTCGCACTTTTCTTCAATGCCTTGTTTGTTGACCCTAGTTTTTCCAGTTCTTCCACGACACTTTTTGGGACAATGAACTCCACTTTCCCGAACTGTCCGCGAAGCTGTGAAAAAACATCCACCCTGAATCTCTCGATTGCAAGTAAAACGTTCGTGTCAAGCGCAATCCTAGTTGAATGTTCCATAAGCGGCAAGCCTCCAACTGTTCCCGTCCCTCTTGCTTATCGCCACGCGCTGGTTTTTCTCAATCACTACCGGTTCGCGTAGTGCAAACTCGTACTCGTTTTTCTTTGACTGTTTTACAACCGTGCCAATGACCGTCATTGTTCCTACTGTCAGGACGACAAAGTCGTTGACCTTTATTTCGGGTACCGTGCGCGTAATGAGCCTTTTTATCTGTTCAACCGAAAGCTTGATTGTAGTCACGGGTTCCGGGAGCACGCCTGCAAATGAAACCATTTGGCCCTTCATTTCATCTGATTTTCCAAGGCTTGGGTCAAGGTCTGTCTCAATTGAAATCAGCCCGCCCGGCCTGGCTTTTTCAAGCGAACCTTCTTCGACGCGCAGTCCAATGATTTTAGTCAAAAGCTTTTTCCCGTTCAAACCCGGGGTAATCACAATCTCGTCACCTTTTTTGAGTTCGCCCTGTATGAGGCTTCCGCCAAGCACGCTTCCGCGCAGTTCCCGCGGCTTTATGCCGGGCCTGTTGATGTCAAAGCTTCGCGCAACAAACATCTTGGGTTTTTTCGCGGAATCAAACTTCGGCGACCTGATTGTGCCTTCGATTGCCTCGACAAGCGCGTCAATGTTGATTCCAAAGTTTGCCGCCGTGGGGATGATTGGCGGGTTGTCATAACCGTACTCTTTGAGGAGGTTTTTTATCTGCTTGTGGTTTTCAAGTGCTTTTTGCTTGTCCACAAGGTCAACCTTGTTCTGGACAACGACAACCTCTTTTATACCTGACATTTTGAGTGCCATTAAGTGCTCTTCGGTCCTTGGCTGCGGGCACGGCTCGTTTGCGGCAATCACCAAAACCGCGCCGTTCATGAGCGTGGCGCCACTGAGCATCGTGGCCATGAGCGTTTCATGCCCCGGCGCGTCGACAAAACTCACTTTGCGCGAGACTTTCCCTGCTGTGCCGCATTCGCTGCATTTTGGCACGGGGGAATATTTCCCGCATTTCCCGCACTTATAGAACACGGCGTTTGCGTAACCCAGCCGGATGGATATGCCTTTTTTCATTTCCTCGCTGTGGGTGTCAGTCCGCTTGCCGGTCAAAGCGGCGACAACCGTCGTTTTGCCATGGTCAACGTGACCCACCATTCCAATGTTGACTTCCGCCTGTGCCGGTTGTTCCTTAGCCATTTTGTACCTTTAGCTCCTTTTCTTTTCCCCTTTCTTGAATTCCTCTTTCGACATTGCTTCTGCAGCCTTGGTTGTGCCCGCGACTTCAAGTGACTGCTTGATCATTTCTTCCTTGACGCTTGCGGCACCCTGTTCGGCTTTCTTTTCCTGTGGCAGGAGTTCTGCAAGGTTCGCGCTGCCGATTTTTGTGACAACGAGGTTTAACTGTGCAGTGTCATCGCTTATGGTGTTTCCCCTGCGTGAAACGCGCATCTTTGTCCCCCTTTTCCTGTCTGTCGTGATAAAGACTTTTTTCCTCATTGTCCCGACGAGGTCTGCCTTCATTGGGAAGCCCTGCTTGTCGCTTCCCCCGGTTATTTTTGCCTCGAGGCCGGAAAGCCCAAACATGGACAATTCGACGTTGTTCCCGATTTTTTTCCCGTAAAGGGTTTTTGCGTCTTCAACGGTTTTTGAATAACTTTTCCCGTTTTTTGGGTCAGAGATGACAAACTTCATTTATTTTTCCTCCTCTTTGTTTTTTTGCTGTTTTTGTTTAATCTCTTCAAGCACTTCAAGTTCCTCGTCATTCAGAAAGCCTTTCAGTTCCTCCAAGAGCTCCAACTGCCTTTTTGAAAGAAAAGGGAAAAGCTCGTCGTTTTCCGAAAAGTTTTTCCCAAATGACCCGCCTTCTATGGAGACTGCAACCTCGCTTCCCCTAACGGCTTGCGCCATGTTTTTTCCCTGTGACTGGATTTCCCTTACCTCGCCGATTTTTTCCCCGTTTCTTGCAAGGACAACCCCGGGTTTGAGTTTTCCGGCTTCGACCTTTATCCCAACGACTGCCGGTTTTGATGCCCGGAAAACGTGGTTTGGAAGCACCCGTATCCTGAAAGGCATAATGGCAGAGGAAAGCTTCTGGTTTTTCTGCCTTTCCTTTTCCTCCTGCATCCACTTGGAGTAGTCTTCCAGAATCCGGTAAATAATGTTGCTTGCAAAAATTTTTATGCCCTTTTTTTCGGCTTCCAGGGGCACTTCCGGGTCAATTTCCACGTTAAACGCAAAAATCACTCCCTTGTAAGGGTCTTTTTGGTGCACGGCAGAGGCTTCCATGAAGTCCCGCTTGGAGACAACCCCGATACCGGTTTTCCTGATTTCAATCCCTTTTTGTGCAAGCAGGACCGACAGGGCTTCAAGTGCCCCAAGGGTATCTGCCTTGACTATAACTCCATTTGCCTGCGTGTCAACAATTATGTTTTTTAGTTCTTCTGAAACTTCTTTCACTGTCTGGGGTGTCTTTGCGCGCACTGGTGCCCCTGCGAGGGCCTCGTCAAGCCTGGGTGCGCTCACTTTCACCCCGCTTGCGGAAAAAACCTCTTTCACGCTATGGAACAGGTCGGAACTGTTTTTCCTCTCAGAAAGCGGCGTTGGTTTAAGTAGGGCGCGCACGTGCGTTTCAATGGCCCCGTTTTTTCCACCGACGACTATTTCTTCGCCTACTGAAAGTTTTCCCTCGTAAAGAATCACGTCAATTGTTTTTCCAATCCCTTTTTCCTCCTTGACTTCAAGCACGGTTCCCCTTGCCTTTTCGGATGCGTGTGCCTGCAGTTTTTTCTCAAGGTATCTCTGGCTCAGCCCCGCGAGGAACAAAAGTATTTCCGGGAGCCCTTCGCGTTTTTTTGCGCTGGCGGGAATGATTGAGATTTCTTTTGTAAAGTCCTTCACGTTGTCAAAGCGCTCTGACGTAAAACCGTGCGAGTGGAGCTGCCCGACAAGCTCGTAAATTTTCTTGTCAAGCTCCACAAGGACATCCGGGTGCTGGTTTTTCAGCGACTCTGAAACGGAACCCTCTTTTGGCTGCCAGCCCTTGATTGTGTCTGCCTTGTTTGCAACGACAATGAAGGGGGTTTTGAATCCGCGCAGGATGTCAATTGCCTCGATTGACTGCTTTTCAAGCCCCCTGTTGATGTCAACCACGAGAATCGCGAGGTCAGCAATGCTCCCGCCCCTTTTCCTCAGGTTAGTGAATGCCTCATGCCCCGGCGTGTCAATGAACAATAATCCAGGAATCACGAGGTTGAACCTGTATTTTTCGAGCAGTTTCCCGGCGAGGTTTTTCACAAGCCCGATAGGGATTTCTGTTGCGCCAATGTGCTGGGTGATGCCACCGGCTTCTTTTTCCGAGACTGCGGTTCCCCTTATCGCATCCAAGAGGCTAGTCTTTCCGGCGTCTGTGTGCCCAAGTACAGTGATGATTGGTTTTCGAATCATTCACAATCACTTTTTTTTAGTCAAGCCCCGTGGAGCCGAATCCCCCGTCTTTTCTTGTCGTGTCGGACAGCGAGCTGACTTCTACTATGCGTGGTTTTTCCACGCGGGCAAACACGAGCTGCGCAATCTTTTTGTTTTTCCCAATCCTGTAGGTTTTGTCCCCCAGGTTAACCATTAAGACCTTTATTTCGCCTCGGTAGGAACTGTCAATAGTCCCTGGGGTGTTGAGGAGGGTTATGCCGTGCTCAAGTGCAAGCCCTGACTTTGGCCTCACCTGCGCCTCTACCCCAGGAGGCATTTCAATGCTTATCCCCGTGCGGACGAGTTTTCGTTCAAGCGGCTTTAATTCCGTGTCTTCAAGCGAATAAACGTCGAGGCCTGAGTCGCCCTCGTGTGCAAAGGCCGGCACGCGGGCGGAATCATCTGTTTTTCTAAGCAGTACGTCCAATTGTGGTCACTTTTTTTCGTCGCTTGAGTAAACCCAGTCAAAATCAAGCTTTGAGTAATGCTGGATTTCCTCTTCCGAAAAAAAGCGGCGGACTTCCCTTTTTGCTTCTTCTGCAGAGTCAGATGCATGCACGATGTTTACCTGAACAGACATCGAAAAGTCGCCCCTGATTGTCCCAGGCTCTGCCTTTCTCCCCACTGTATTTCCAGTCATTTTCCTCACAACGTCTACGGCTTCCTTTCCCTCAAGTACGAGGAGTACTGACGGGATAGAGCTCATGTATTTTATGAGGTCGTTGAAAAAATCCTTGTCCTTGTGCTTTCCATAGTGCTCGCGCAGTTTTTCTTCCTGCAATCTCTGCATTTTCATTGCAACGATTTTGAGGCCTTTTTTTTCAAAGCGCGAGATTATTTCCCCTACAATTGAGCGGTTCAGCGCATCAGGCTTTATGATTACAAGCGTCCTTTCCATTTGCACCTGCATAGGCGTTCACTTTTGGCTCTTTACAAGAGTTTCCTTTATTTTCCTGTACTTTTCCGTCCACCTTACTTCCTGTGGGTTTCTGCCGAGCTTGTGGAGGTTTTTCTCGCACTTGCCCGAACAAAAGGTGACAATGCTTCCCTCTTTTTTGACAAAAATTTTTCCTGTCCCGCGCACGAGGTCCGTGCCGCAAAAAGAACACCTGGCCATTTTGCAAAACCACTTTTTTTTTTACCTTGCCTTTATTTCCTTGGCTTCCCTTTCAGTGCTTAAAAGGACAATTATGTCGCCTTTTTTCACGCTGCCTTTTATGTTTCTCCGCTTTACCCTTCCCTGTTCAGGGCCCTCGAGAATCTTGCACAAAACCTGCACGATTTCCCCGTATACCCCGGTGCGCTGGATTATTTCCACTACTTCTGCGGCTGTTCCCCTGTCCATTCACGAATCACTTTTTGAGTTCTGAAATCTTTTTCGCCAGGTCCTCGATTTCTTTTTTTGAAGCCCCTTCGTTCACGACTGCAGCAGACGAAGCTGATGCCTTTAAACCGAGTTTTTCGCCAAGCTCTTTTTTGGTTGAAACGTAACTGAAGGGGATGTTTTTTTCAGTGCACAGTATGGGCAGGTGCATGACTATTTCGGGTGGCGTTACGTCCTCGGCAATGAAAACAAGCTTTGCCGTGCCGCGCTCGATTGCCTTTGTGACCTCGTTGCTTCCAATGCGGAGCTTTCCGGTCTTTTTCACTTTCTCGATTATCAAAAGCTGTTTTTCCGCGAGTTCCTTTGGGACACTGAATTTGACAAACTGTGCCATGTAAAAAACCTCCGTTAAAAAACATCACAGGCTAAAAAATAAGGCCGAAAAATAGGCTCAAAAGCCCCTGGGATTTAATACATTATTTTATCCAAGACAAGGTTTTTAAAGGCATTCAAAAACACCCCCTGTGCCTGGGGGGGGGGAGGGTTGGAATTGGCCCTTGCTGGGTTCCTGTTCACCTGGCGTGGGAAAGGCCTTTTTTGCGTGCATTCCCTTTCCGGAGCAAAAAAAGGGCGGCAAAGCCTATTGCCGGCAGGAGGAAGAAACTTGTTTCGTCAATGTCAAGTGTGGAGCCGCCACTGGTGCCCATCAGCACTGTCAGTAAAACACTGGCGGTTTTTTCCAGGGTGCCTGGTGTTTCCTGTGCGGTGACCGTTACCATATAAGTGCCGGCGGGGACGTTGCCGGGCAGGTCGAATGTTTTAAAAAAAAACTCAGAAGTCCCAGGCGCCACGGTTAATGGTGTGCTTTCTTCAATGGACTGAAAGCCGCCTTCGACCGCGAACAGCATATAGGAAACGTCATAACTATGTTCTGAAGGGGCATTGTTGGTAACCATGATTTCGGCAAGGATGCTGTCGTTTTGGTAAAACACGTTGTAAGTGTCTTCCGGAACAGGTTCTTCTATAGTGGGCCGGAAAATCCTGATTTTTATCTGCAACAGGTCAAACGGGTTTGTTTCGCCCCATTCAACCGGTTCGCCTCCCCCGGCTGCAAGAAAAACCCTGCAGGGGGAATCCCCACAGGCATCTCCACCTTTTACAATCCCTTGTGTTTCAACCGACCCGAAGGCGCTTAAAGCCAGGGCAAAGGCAAGGAAAAACCCTGCCTGCCTGTGCAAGTTTCTCTGCTTCATTTGCATAATTACTTAACCATTCACTTGTATTTGAACCTTTTTATAGTAGTTTTGGCATTTTGTCTTTTCAGGATAAACAGCGCGGCAAAACCCACAAGCGGAAGCAAAAAAAAGCCGGTCTCGTCAATGCTTAGCATGGCAAAGGCACTTGACCCGCTAAGCACTGTTATGAAAACGCTCGCAGTCCTTTTCATGGCTCCGGTAGTTATTTCCTGTGCGGTGGCCGTTATCATGTAGGTGCCCGTAGGGGCGTCAGGCGGAAGTATAAAAGGGTCCATTGTAGTTTGTGACTCCCAGGGGTCAACATTCAAAAGCGTGCTTCCTTCAATTGGCGTGAAAACTCCTTCTGCTGCTTCAAGCCTGTAAGAAACTTCAAACATCTTGTACGTCGGGGAATTGTTGGTAAGCTTAATTTCATTTAGGATAATATCATTTGGGTAAAACACGTTGCCAGGCTCACCAGGCCAGGGGTTTTCAATAGTAGTTCGAAAAGTCCTGATTCTCATAGGCAATAGGTAAAAAGGGCTTGGCTCGCCCACACCGGCTTCTTCCCCCCCACCGCCAATGGAAAAGAATGCCTCACATGGCTGGTTGCAAGGGTCGCTTTCCTTGGGGTCACCTGGAAAGCCAAAAACCCCGGTGCCCAGAAAAACAAGTGCCAAGGCCAATAAAGCCAAAAACCAGGGCCTTTTTTTCCCCTTCATTGCATATTTTATGCATTCACCTGTATTTGAACCTTCTTGTTTATGTCAAAGCTCACTCCACAAACCCATTTAAACAGTTTTAAAGCCAGTTTCTTTATGGAACGGCAAGTAAAAGACAAAAATATCCTGAACAAGTTTGTCGAAGACTTCATACAAGTCGTGGACAAAAACAGAGTAAAATATGCTATTGTCTCGGGGTTTGTCGCTATTTCCCACGGGCGGAGCAGGGGCACAGAAGACATTGACCTTATTATTGAAAAGCTTTCTTTTGAAAACTTCAAACAACTCCACAATGACCTGGTAAAAACAGGTTTTGACTGCATTCAGGGAACAAACCCATTGGATTTGTTTAATGATTACCTCATTGAAAACAGTGCCCTGCGTTACACGAGAAAAAGCCAGTTTATCCCGGAAATGGAGGTAAAGTTTGCAAAAGACGCGCTTGATGAAAAACAAATAGCTGAAAGAGTAAAACTGCCTTTAACCAATCTTCCATTTTATTTTTCAAGCATTGAAACAAACATTGCTTTCAAAGAAGAACTGCTGAAAAGCCCAAAGGACATTGGAGATGCAAGGCATTTGAGGATAATTTACTCTGAAAAACTTGATGAGAAAAAAATCAGTGAACTAAAAAAACTCGTAAAAAAATACCGGCTTGGCGGCTGAAATGAAGGGGAAAAACCATTTTGATCACCTTGAATGGTGGGCGTTGAAATGCAGGCAGGACATGGAGAACTGCCAGCGCCAACTCACTCCATTCATCAATGCGCAAATTGAAAACGCAAATCTTTTTTATCGCCGTCTTGCAAAGACAAAAAATGGAAAACAAAAAATAAGAGAACTAAAACTGAAATCTACTGGTTAACCTGTATCTGCACTTTTTTGTTTATGTCAAAGCCCGGGCAGTCAAGTGAGGCATTCAGGGTCCATTCCCTTCTCCTGGGGTTTCCTGACAAAAGGCTTGCCGCTGCCAGTGCCGTGCCAAGCACTCCTTCCGGCATTGCCACCTGGGGTATTTGTGGAACCGCGATTTCAAAGTCATACTCCTGCGTGCCGGAATATTCTTTTTCCCCGTCAAGGTCAACTGCGAATGAGTGGAACACCCTGTCAGTCGTCCTCGTTGAGGGCCTATTGCCCATGGTTGTCCTTTCAGTGACTTTGTCGATTCCGGTGAATACGAGCCTCAGCCTGCGCGCCTGTTTTGGGTTGTTTACCGACAGCACTATTTTTCCCCGGATTACTTCACCGGGAGCAAAAATAGTCTTTTCAAGCCTGATTTCTATTTTTCCCTCGCCAAAACCAAAAACCATTTTTTTCCTCACCCTTTGTTTTTTTTCCTTAAAAAAAAGAACCCTAAAACTATTAAAACCACTCCTGCAATTAACCCGGCCCAGAGCGCTTGTGCAGGAAAACTTTCAACCGTGCTCGAAGGCAGGCCTGTTTTTTGCCTCACGATTTTCTCGATTTCCTGCTCCGAAAGCCCCGCTCCTGTCGGGATTTGCCTGCAGTCCGCGTCAAAAAATTTTGGTTCACAGTCCGGGTCACAAATGTCATCTTCCTGCCTGTCGCAGTAACTGTCCTGCCCCCCGCTTGGACAGTCGGAGGGACAGTTTCCAAAAGCCTCAGACACATCACAGGTTTTGTTTCCGCAGAGTTTTGACAAAAACGCGATTGGCACTGCGAGTTCCTGGCCGGTTTTCCCGTTGAGGAAAACGATTTTTTCAGCGTTCCCGTAATACGGCAGTACAAGAACCTGCTTGAATTCGGTTTCCTCGACCACGCCGGCATCCTCGATGACTACGAGATTGTCCGGCTCGAATTTGAAACTGAAGATTTCATCCCCTTCAACCGAATAGATTTTCCCGCTTATGCTGCCCTCGTTCATTTCCGAGGCAAACACGCCCTCCTGTGTGAACGCGTTGCCAAACGACATCTGCCCCCCATTAAACATCAGTGAAACAATCAGGACTTTTTCCTGCGGCTGTGCAAAAACAACCGCTGAAATAAAAACCACAAACAACAGCATTTTTTTCAAATCTTTCACCTCTCCTCAAGCTTTGAAAAAAAATCAATCATATACTCATAGTCATTTAGTTCTTTCTGGTCGTCAGGGCAGATGCCAAAAGGCGCTTCGGCTTCCTCGTGGTCGATTGACAGGTTGCACTTGTCCCTGTAAGTGGTGGTGCAGTCATAAGCCTGCCTTGAACTTTCAGCCAGGTTGCACATTAGGCAGTTTGTTTCCTCGCTGTTCATGCACGCAAAACCATTGTCCCACTCTATGCCGAGTGCTTCGCCGACAAAGTCCCAGTAATAATCCAGCAACCCAAAAGTGTGGCCCAGTTCGTGCACTGCAGTTCTTTGTGCCTGGGGCGGCCCGTCGTTTTGGAAAACGCCCACCCTTGCAATGCGGCCTGACAAGTCAGCATTCGAGACAAAACGCGCAGGGTTATATCCTATGTCGGTTTGGGAGAGGACAAGCACCTTGTCCCCAAATGGCCCGTCCCTTGCCTTGAACGGCAGGCCGCATGAAACAGCCGCAGCCACTACTTTTTCAGAGTCACACCTAAGCGCCCGGATATAGCGTATTTCCCCGCCCACCTGCCCGGCTGCATACCTGTCGCTTTCAGTGCAACCCAGGTTCCGCGGCCCGTTTATGGTGATGATGTTAACCGCGCCTTGGTAAGAGTCCACGGGCGGGGTTTCCAAAAAACCGTTTTTTGCCCCGACTGCCTCGTTCAGGTAATCAACGGGGTTTTCCGCCCAGTTATCCCCGGCAATGAAGATGTTCAACTGTTTGTCAAGCTTGCCTCCAAAGTGTATTATTTCGCACGCGGACCTTTCAACAACCCGCAGCACCGCTGGCTTGCTTTCCATTTCATTCCCGTAAACGTCCTTTGCCCGAAAATAAAAATAATACTCTCCCGTGTCTTTGAAACCATCGGGTATTGTCGAGCCATAAATGCCGTCGTTGTACGCAAAATCGTTGCTTGAACCGTTGTCAAAAAAAGACAAACTTTCCCGTATCTCTTTCCCGTCGGGCCTTTTTACAAACAGCTCGATGTCGGCCTGTGAAATCGGGGAGCGCACGTCAAACTGCACCCAGAAAGAAACCGAAACCCCTGGGTATACCACTTCCGGCTTTGAGCCTGTTGCGATTATCCTTGACACGAGTTCGTCGTTTATGCAGGCGCAGTTGGGGCATGTCGGGAAATCCTTGAAAACGCGGTTTTCGTTCCAGAACACGACTGCTTTTTTGCCTTGGGGCTCATCATAAATGCATTTCTCTCCAAGGGCAATTTTCCCGAATTCCACGTCATTTTCCACCGCCACGTGGTTGATGAACGCGCTGTTGCCGGGCTCCAGGCCTTCTGCAAGGCCGATGATTTTTGTCCCGCAAGTTCCCTGGATGACAAACCTGTCGGTTGCATAAATCACGGTTCCAATGACCGCGTCCGCGTTCGGGCCCCCAAACTCGCTTAAAACGCTTGGATAAGCCAGCGGGCCAGAGGGCCCGATGGCCTGAGAGCATTCATTGTTTTCAAGCACCGTGTCCATGAATGTTTTGCCAAGAAAAGGCGCTTCTTTTTCACTGCAGTGGTTTTTGGAGTACAAAAAACGCCACTCGGAAACATTCTGCGGCACGGCCATTATTTCCTTGGTGTCACCGTTTATGAGGTAAAAAGGCGCTCCAAGCCTTTTTGCGTCTCCTTCAAGAGTGCTAAAGTCAATCATTACACTGTTTGGGGTTGAAGCGTAAACGTCGAGTGTCCCGTTTTCAAGGTCGAGGTCCAGGGCATAGCCCCTTTTTTCAACGTTTGCCTCAAAAAAGGAATTTATTTTCCTCACTGAAACGTTCCTGTTTGTAGAAACGACATTCTGGTCTATTGTAAGGCCGCCAAACACGAGTGTGTCGCCTGAAAAGCCCGTGCCATAGCCAACGCGGTCCGGTTGCGTCTCCTCCTCCCTCAGGTTCATGCCGAGTTTGCCGTCGATTGGAAAATAGTAAAACGCACTTGGGTTTATGGGTTCGCTGAATAGTTTCCTCTCAACTACTACCCTTGCTCCATCCTGCCTTATCGTGACCTCGTAAATACCTGGTTCTTCAATTTGTTCCGGTGCAAACACGAGCAGTTCCTCTTCGAGGATGATTTGCGCGTTTTCAAGGAAAAAAGACGGCGGGTCGAAAAACGCGAGCTCCTTGTAATAATAGTAGAAGTCCCTGCGGAAGTCCTCAGAGACGCCGTCGGCTATCAGTGCAGCGAAAAAAGTCTTGGAGGCTTCTTTGCTGGTTTTCATTTTTTCCAGTTCCTCAAACACGCGTATGACAAACTGTGCCGAGTCGCAATAACTAACTCCGCCAAGTTCTTTCTCCTGGTTTTCAAGCCCGATAAAGCAATTGTTTGCGCCACTCCAGTTCCACGACGTGGCCATGCGTGGCTCTGCCGGTTTGCCGGTTTTGCCTGCCAGGCCGTCAAAAGAAACGCACAATCCCTCCGTGGGCTGTGACTGGTTGTCGTCAGGCTCCAGGATGCTTTCGCGCTCGCAATTCGAGAGGTCAAACTTGCACGTGCCGCTGCCACAGGAAAGCGTGCCGCCGCTTAAACCGAAATCCACGCAGGTGAAGCCCTGCAAGGAAGCGCCTTCGCAGTGCTCCGTGCCGTTGATTTTCCCGTCCCCACATGCCGGTGCTGCAGTTGGGGGTTTTTGTGCTACAAGCAGCATTAAGGCGCCTATGATGAAAATGACCCCAAGTAAAATGGCTCCAATAAGCAGGATTGTCTTGACAAGACCGTTTTCTTCGAAAGACACGAATAACTATTGGCGATTTTAAATTTATATTACTTGTGCGTAAACCATGCAACAGCCCTTTTCTCTCCAACCTCGTCAATGCGTGCATAGCCAAACCTTTCAAGGTAAACGACCTCGCCTTCTTTCAACTTCAGCCCCGCGTCTATGACCCCAAAGGCTTTCTGTTTTTGAGGCATGATGGCTTCAAGGTCGCGCGTCTCCAAGAGCCATGCCATGATGGGCACGTCGATTTTTTGCGTGCCCACAAACTCCGCTACTGCCCCAAACTCGTTTTTCCCGTTTATCTTCACATTATACGCGTGCTTTAAACGCACAGTCGAACCAATTTTTGCTTTCTCGGTTTCTTTTTTCGGGACAATGAACCTTTGCGTGCCTTCAGAAAGCATTGTCCCGTCCTCAAGCGTTATTGCAGGGCAAAAACCAACTTCAAGAACAACTGGGTCTTCGATGAACTCGATGCTTGAAAACTTTCCGACAAGGTTTTTGCGGTTCAGGTCCGCAAGCTTTGCAAACTCAATCGTCGTGTCAGACGGCTTTACCCCGATTTCAAGTATGATGTCGCGCAGTGTTTTTGGCGCAAACCCGCGCCTGCGGAGCGCCCTGATTGTGCCAAGGTTTATGTCATCCCAACCCGTGTAAATCCCGGCCTCTATTCCTGCCTTTATCTTTGAAGTGCTTAAAACCATTCCCTCGAGCTTTACCCTGCCGAAATGAAATGCTTTCGGGTAAACCCAGCCAAAGTAAGTGTACAAGAACTCCTGCTTGGTTTTGTTCTGCTTGTGCTCCTGCCCGCGGATAATCAAGGTGGTTCCAAGTTCGTGGTCGTCGATGGCCGAGGCAAAGTTGTATGACGGCCAAACGTGCCTGTCCTTTGCGTTTGGGTTTGGGTGTTCTGGCTTGTCCACGATTTTTGCAGCCCACCAGTCGCGCACGCTCGGGTCAGGGTGATTCAGGTCCGTCTTTATCCGAAGCACCGCTTTTCCTTCCTTTAGCTTGTGTGAAACCATTTCCCCAAACAGCTTCAAATGTTCCTGTGGAGATTTATCCCTGCAGGGGCAGGCATTTTTTTCCACTGTGAGTTTTTTCCATTTCTCCGTGTCGCAAGTGCACACGTATGCCCCGCCAAGCTCGATTATTTTTTCCATTAATGAATAATAAATCCCCAGCCTGTCAGAGGCAAAATAGACCTGTGTCACGCTGCACTCAAGCCAGTTCAGGTCCTCCATGAAAATTTCTTTTGCATTCGTGATTGGTTTTTTCACTTTCGGGTCGGTATCGTCAAAGCGCAGGAGAAACTTGCCGCCGTTTTTCGCGTACTCGTCACTCAGGATTGCCGCCCGCGCGTTGCCCAGGTGAAATGGCCCGTTTGGGTTCGGGGCAAAACGTGTCACAATATTTTCAAGCCCGACGTCAGGCAGGCCTTCTTTTTTTTCCGGCTGCCTTAACTCATAACCGCCTTCAAACCGCCTGTACTCGTTCTCGATTTCCGCAAAACCCATTGCGTTGACTTTCTTCACTGCTTCTGAAATCACTGGCATGAGCTTTTTCAGGTCTGCGTTCTTGTCCAGCGCCTTGATTTTCCCGACTACTGCGGACATGTCGGCTTTTCCTTCATGCAGGTATGCGTTTTTTATGGCGTAGCGGTAAGAGTCTGTTTCCGCGTCCAAAAAAAAACACGCCCCCAATCAGTCTGTCCTGGCTTTTTCCCAGACTTTGTTGAAATAGTGGCCGAGGGCTTCTGCGAGGTGCTCGTTTTCGGGCCAGATTGTGAAATGGTACCCTGTTTTTTCCTCTGACAAATCGGATAAGGACAAGACGACTTTTTTTCCGTCCACGACAAAAGCTTCAAGGTTGTGGTCGGCCGTGCGCACTTCCACGCCGCCTTCCTCAAGCCCTGCCTTGCCCTTGATTTTGTTTATCGCGGAAATTATCCTGACTTCAACGCTGCGCGCACCCGCTTTTTTCACTGCATCAGCCAAAAGCGGGTTTGTTGCAACCCCACTGCTGAAACCATTCACGCTTTTTTTCGCCGAGTCGATTTCCTGCACCAAAATCCTGTAGAAATCGTTTTTTTCCCTGACTTTGAGGACGCGTTCAGAACCCTTTTTTTCAGGCGGTGCTTCAAGGTGGGCTTTAATCAGCACGGCCTGCTCTTCCAGTCCTTTAAGCCGTGCCCTGGACTCCTCAAGCAGTATGTCAAGTGCTTTTCCCGGCTCAAGTGCCTTGTATTTTTTCGGCCTGCCCGAAACCTCTATCAAAAGCCCTTTTTTTGTAAGCCTTTCAAGGACATCGTAAACCCTTGTTTTAGGGACCTGCGCCTGTCGGCTTATTTCAGGTGCCTGTGTTTCGCCAGACCCAAAAAGCATGGAAAGCACGCGCGTTTCATACTCCGTCAAGCCGAACTCTGCCAAAAACGCGTTTAATTCCTCAAAAGACAAAAAAAACCACTGCCCATACAAAATTGCCTATTTGCATATATATGTTAAACTTAAGGCCTATAGCAAATGCCCTCCTATTTGACATTTTTTGGGCTTTGCCTATGTAAAAAGCCTCGGTTAGTTGAAGTATTTATGGCTTTTACTGTATATAAAGTTACCTTTTACGGTTATAAAAGGAATAGAACGGCTTTGTCGTAGATTCGTCAGTTATTTTTTTGTTGTCGAATTCGTCAGTTTTTTTGGTGGAAATATTTAAATTATAGGGCATCGTTTATGTTGTTGGTGATTTAATGCCGCCAAGACCAAGAAGAAAAATTGTGCCTAAAGCATTTATTCCTGCTAAAAGCCAATTTGCAAGAAAAGAAGGGCATAGAACGGTAGAAGTGAATGGAAAATTTTTTTTAGTTCCACATGGCTTTTTCAGTTCAAGAAGTGGGAGTAGTTCAAGCCGTTCAAGTAGAAGCCGCTGACGAAATTGCGACATTGCCAATAGAACTAGGCTGTATGTGCCTGAAGTGATTATGTATATGCTTAATGTTTTTGTTCGTGGGGATTAATACCTTCTTTCCCTTCTTTCGCCGCGGGGCCTGTCGTTCCCAAAGCGCCGTCGGGGGCGTTCTTCACTTTCCTCTTCCCTGTCCGTGTCCTTCATCTGGTACTCGAAGTCTTCAAGTTTTTTTGTGTATTCCGCGTCGTTTTCAATAGCTTTTGTTTCCTTTAGGTACTCGCGGCCCAAAAGCCACATGACAAGGGCAAGGCTTTTGCGCCCCTTGTTGTTGGACGGCACTGCAATGTCAATGTTCTGGAGGGAATTGTTCGTAGAGGCAAGTGCCACGACCGGCACGTTTATTTTGCTTGCCTCGGAAATCGCCTGCTTGTCAAGCTCCGGTTCGACAATGACCACTGCATGTGGCTCGAAAAACCTTGAGCATGAATAGTTAGTGAACGTGCCCGGTACAAACCTGCCGGTTATCTCCTTTGCCCCGATTGCTTTTGCAAATTCCTGGGCAGGTGTCCTTGCATAGAGCCTGCGTGCAACAACCGCTATTTTTTGCGCCCTGAAGCGCGCCAAGAACCTGGCTGCAAACTTTATCCTCTGGTCAATCGTCTGGATGTCCATGACGTTTAGGCTGTCTTTTCGCATTTTGTAAATGTATTTTTTCATGTCGCTTGACTTAAAGCGCGTCCCGATGTGCACGCCGCTCTTGAGGTATTTTTCAGAGTCGACAAGGAGCGTCTGCTGTGCCTGTTCTTCCGTGGTTTTTTCCATTTTTTTCCCCTCATCCTATTTTTTTTTTTAGACCGGGTACTGTATGACTTCGTCAATCAGGTCAACGTGCGTGAAAAGAGTCCTGCGGCAGCAGTATCTCGTGATTCCAAGTTCTGTCATTGCATGTGCGGGCTCCTCGTTTTTCTCCGTGACCCGTTTCACGTACTCTTCGTATTTTTCCCCAATCACTTTTCCGCAGGTAAAACACCTTACTGGCACCATCATACAGACAATCACCTTTTGCTTTTCTGTTTCTTTTTCCTCGCTTTTGTCCCAAGAGGCTTCTTTGTCTCAACCCTTCTGGGGTCGTCAACCAAGAGCATCCTGTCGTAAGCCAAAAATGCGGCCCTCAGTTTCTCGTTTGGCTTGAATTCAAGGAGGGCCTTTGCAATAGCCGTGCGGGAAGCAACGGCCTGGCCCATCATTCCCCCGCCCTTTGCAGTCACGTCAATGTTGACTTCCTTTGCAATGTCTTTTGCGATTTCAAGCGGCTCGGAAATGAATTCCTGTATCTCCTGGGGCTGTACTGCCTTGAGGTTCAACTTGTTTATCCTCACAATGCCTTTTCCATGGTGCACGACTGCGCGCGCAACGGCCATTTTTTTCTTGGCTTTTGCAGTAATGCCTTTCCTTTTCCTCTGGCCCTTGCGCGGGCTCGCGGCGCGTATTTGTCCCTTCTCCCCCTTCAGGGCAGGCGAAGGGACGGTAATTTCAGAATCGTTCAATTCATTCATTTTTTTTCCACCACTTTGCCCCAGAACCCCTGCTTGGGTTCACGAAGCGTACGGCTTTCAGCCCTACTTGCCTTGCGGCAACTGAACTCTTGCGGGAGTTCATACCCTGCGGGGCGCATGCGCCGCATATCTGCCCAATCTTCGATTGGGCGGTAATAGTTACAAACTTGTCCATTTTTTTTTCACCACTTTGCTCCAAGGGCCCTGCTTATCTCGCCAACCGTGACTGTCCTGTGCTGTGGCTTGCTGAGGGCACCCGTAATCTGTTCAAATTTTTTTCCCTCGAACTCTTTTGGGACACCGATAAACGCCTTGAATTTTTTAATCGCCATTCTTCCCCTCAACTCAGGGTATGGGAGCATTCCGCGCACGCTTCTCTTAAGCAATCTGTCAGGGTGCTTTGGGAATTTCGGGGAGTTCGATTGGTTTCCCTTTGTTACAAACCCGAGCCTGCGCCTGAATTTCTGCATCACGACTTCTTTTTTCCCTGTGATGACTACTTTTTCGGCGTTCACGACGCAAACATCCTCGTTGCCGCTTATGATTCTTTTTGCAACGGCTGATGCAAGCCTTCCAAAGACGTGGTTTGAACCGTCAATAATAATCATTTCACTATCACCACTTCTGATTTCTGTGGGCTTTTTCCAACAAACGCCTCGATGCTCATGGCGTTGCCTTTTGCGTGCAGGATTTTTTCCCTGGCGCTTTTTGAAAACTCAATTGCAGCCACGTCCAGGCCTGAAAAGATTTCCCCGCTTCCAAGCACTTTTCCAAGCACGAAAAAGCTCTTTTTGCCGGATTTTTTCGCAAGCCTTTCAAGCTTTGACAGGTTCACGACGCATGAATGGTTTTTGTACTTTTTTGTTTTAGCAGCCAGGTCTTTCCAGATGGCGTGCCCCGTTTTTTTTGCATGCTTGTCAAGTGCAATGCTTTTTTTCAGGATTTTTTTG
>JACQJF010000041.1 GCA_016198165.1 Candidatus Iainarchaeum sp.
GATAAATGAAAATAATTTTTCCGCGATTGCATGGGTAAGGGAAAACACAGCCCCTTCTGACACAGTGGTTTCAATCAATGATTTGCGTCAGGCAACAACTGTTTTGACTTTTCGGCCAAGCACCAGTTTTCTATACGAGGAAGAAAACCCTGAAAACCCTGACCTGTTAAAAACGACGTTTAACCAATTTTGTTTTGGAGGCTTTGTTTTTGAAAACTTTTTTTTCAAACAAGTCAAATGTGAAAAGCCCGGGCTAAAATTCACAGAATTTAATTATGTTATACTAATCATAGTGGAGGAAGTAGCGTTTGAAAAAAACTTGCTTCCATTGATTGAAGGCCAAGGCTACGCAATTGTTTTCAGCAAGAGCCGCCCGATACTTCTTGAAGGTTTTGACGAATTAGACAGAAAGACGGGGGAAGATATTAGTATAACCGAGTCACTTTATATTCTGAAAAAAACGCCTTAGAAAAACAGTTTTATATAGGAAAAAATAGGTTTAAATCCTTGGAACAAGTAAATTTGTATAAAAAGTAGCATAAAGGCTGTTTTGAAAAAATGCCAGGACAAAGAAAAAGAACTCTTTGGAAAGAAGATAGGCCGCCCAAAGTTCCAATCGTACAGCGCTTCATGGAGCTTGACGCGGCTTTTCAAAAAGAATTTTCATACGTCAAGCGGGACAGTGCCGTGCGGGTTCTCAAACAAAGCATGAAACCAAGAACACGAGTCAGACAACAGCAGGTGGATGATGCAATCAGTTACCTGGAAGGATACCTCCCTGCCGCGTTAGAACTCAATGAAAAAAAGAAGCAAGCGATACGCAAAATGCAGAAAGCCGGCTATCCTGTTCCAAGGTTACGAATCGAGATTGCAAAAAGGGTCGGCGAAAACCTTGAAGGAATCCGTGAATTGGTGAAACAAGCCCGGGCCCAAAGAACAGACAATGCCTCAAAATAGCTCTGCAGCCTTTTTTCACGGAAATGGGCAACAAGGAGCAACAAAAGAATTTGAACGCACTCAGTCCCCGACTTTGAGCGGCTTGTAATATTTCATGCGCAGGGAATTGAACGTGACTGACACGCTGCTCAATGCCATTGCGCCGCCCGCGAAAATCGGGCTCAGCAGAAGCCCGAACGGGAACAGCACACCCATTGCAACGGGGATTAAGACAATGTTGTAGACGAAAGCCCATGCGAGATTCTCTTTTATCTTACCCAAAGTGTACCTGCTCAGGTCGATTGCGCGTGGAATGTCGCGCACGTCCTCGCGCATCAGGACAATGTTGCCGGTCTCGATTGCAACGTCCGTTCCCGAACCGATTGCTATTCCAACGTCTGCCTGTGCAAGGGCCGGCGCGTCGTTTATCCCATCCCCGACCATGATGACTTTTTCACCTTTCCCCTGGAGTTCTTTTATTTTTTCTGACTTTTGCCCTGGCAGAACCTCGGACAGGACGTTTGAAATCCCGACCTGTGCCGCAATGGCCTTTGCGGTCCGGCTGTTGTCGCCTGTAATCATCCACACGCTCCGCCCCATTGACTGCAAAACCTTCACCGCAGTTTTGGCGCTTGGCTTGACCGGGTCGGCAACCGCTACAATGCCTGCAAGTTTTCCATCAACTGCAATGAGCATGGCGGTCTTTGCCTGGTTTTCAAGTTCAAGCATCCTCTTTTCCGCAAAAGCGTCAACAGCCACGGAGTTGTCAAGCAAAAGCCGCCTTGAACCGACAAGTACTTTTCTCCCATTGACTTTTGCCTTCACGCCCTTTCCTTCAGCCGCCTCAAATGACTGCGGCTCTGGAATCACGACTTTGCTTTTTTTCGCCGACTCGACAATCGCAGAGCCAAGCACGTGTTCGGAATGCTTTTCGGCTCCTGCGACAATTCCCCACAGTTCTTTCTCGGAAAAACCGCTTAGTGCATCAAAGTCGGTGACCAATGGTTGCCCCATTGTGAGGGTGCCGGTCTTGTCAAACACGACGGCCGTTGCCTTGTTTGCAAGCTCCAGTGCCTCGGCATTCTTGATTAGGACACCCATTTCCGCCCCTTTGCCTGTCCCCATCATTATGGCTGTCGGCGTGGCAAGGCCCAGGGCGCACGGGCAGGCGATGATGAGCACGCTAATCAGGATTGTGAGGGCAAAGACAAAGCTTTGCCCTGCAATGAAAAACCAGTAGCCAAAAGAAAGCAAGGCAAGAGCCACGACTGCGGGCACGAAAATCCCCGAAACCCGGTCAACGAGCTTCTGTATCGGCGCCTTGCTTCCCTGTGCCTCTTCGACCAGGCGGATGATTTGTGCAAGCACCGTGTCCTTGCCTACCTTTGAAGCGGAAAACTTGAGCACCCCGTTCTTGTTGATTGTCGCGCCAAAAACCTGCATGCCCGGCTTTTTCTCCACAGGCATGCTCTCCCCAGTAAGCATCGACTCGTCAACACTCGAATGCCCCTCTTTCACGACACCGTCAACCGGGATTTTTTCCCCGGGGCGCACGACAACAATATCCCCAACGACGACCCCCTCAACCGGGACTTCCATTTCAACTCCCTGGCGGATAATCCGCGCGGTTTTCGGCGCAAGGCCAATGAGTTTTTTTATGGCCGCACTTGTCTTTCCCTTTGCACGCGCTTCGAAGAACCTGCCAAGCAGGACAAGGACAGTGATTATCGCTGACGCGTCAAAATAATAGGAAGGCATGGTGTCTGGCGAGACAAAAATTTCAGGAAACAAAACAACTGCTGCAGAATAAAAGAACGCCGCACTCGTACCCACCGCTACAAGCGTGTTCATGTCCATTGCCCTGTTTTTTGCCGCGACAAAAGCCCCGCTGTAAAAAGTTTTGCCGACCCAAAACTGCACCGGAATCGTCAGAATCATGAGGATTCGCGGGTCGCGCAGGATTTCGGGCGTGAAGGAAAAAATTTCCGGAAAGCTTCCAAGCATTATGAAAAAACCAAGAAACACCCCGACCTTGAGCTTTGACAGGAGGTCTTTTTCCTCCATTGCGTGCGCGTGGGCGTGCGGGTCAAACGGCTCGTCCTTGTTGCCAATGCCATGCCCTTCGTGGCCGATAGCGGCTTGTGCGTGCATTGGTTTTGCCTCTACAAGTGCCTTGTAGCCCGTTGCGTTGATTGCGTCAATCACGTCTTTCTCGGAAGACACCTGTGGGTTGAATTCCACGGTTGCTTTTTCGGATGCAAAGTTCACGCTTGCAGAGACAATGCCTTTCTTTTTCTTCAGCGAGCGTTCAATTATGTTTGCACAGCTTGCACAATGCATTCCACCCACGGGGATGGTAGTTTTCTCCAGGAAAGCAGGCTTTGCTGCAACAGGCCCTTCATGCCCCACATGCCCTGCCTGCCCTGCATGCTCTGCAGGTTCTGCGCGTTCTGCATGCCCCGCCTGTTCTGTGTGCCCCGCGTGTTCTCCATGCCCGGCTGGCGCTGGTTGATTGCCTGAAAAAGAAGTGCCCTTTGGCGGTTTGGAATTACTGTTTTTTGTTTTCATTTTTTCCGCGAATTTTTTCCTGCATTCCGCGGAGCAGAAAAAGTTTTTTTTGCCGCCAACAAGTGAAAAAAACTTTGTTTTTTTCCCGTCAACCTGCATTCCGCAAACCGGGTCAATCGCCATCAAAAAGCACCATCCAAAAACGACATATCATTTTTTGATATATAATGTTTTTAAATATTTTGGAGCGGTTCCCGTTTATGGATGGCCCAAAAATCTCAAACATGGTGAAGTTTTACACGGTAGTGCTTCTTCTGGAAAAACCACTTTACGGGTACGAGCTGATGAAGGAAATCGGGTCAAGGCTTGAACAGCGGGTTTCGCCGGGGCAGATGTACCCTTTCCTTGCAAAACTGGAGAAAAGCCGCATCATTGAATCGGCCAAAAGGGGGAAGCGGGAAAAAATTTATTACAGGCTCACGGGGAAAGGCAAAAAATTTGCAGTACATATGCTTGAAAGGTTTGGAGGGCTGATTGAAATCGCGTTAAAACCAAGGCTTTCAATCTGCACTCACTGCGGGTGCAAGGTTTTCCAGGGCGGCGTGACTGAAAAAATCGGCCAAAAAAAAATGAAGTTCTGCTGCCACCACTGCGCACAAAGCTACAAAAAAAAGAAGCACTAAAAGAGCGTACCCCCAAAAACCCAAAAAAAACTATTCCTACACTGCGCCCCACGCGATTGCGGACTTTGGGCCAAAGACAGCCAGGGCAATGACAAAAACCAGTGCGATTAATCCAAAGAAGAGGAGGTTCACAAACGAAGGCACGAGCTTTTCGTCAAGAAGCGGGCCTGATTCCCGGAAAATCAGGTAACTCAAACCCGCGATGATTACCCCGCACGAGGCAAAAAGAATGTACATGAATGGCACGAGGTTGTCTGCAATCATCATCACAGAAACCATTGCACCCATGAGGCCGGCCATGAGGCCAGCCATCATGCCCTCCATCAGGCCCATTATGCCCACGCTTTGCCCGGCCCAGGCGCCGAAAAACATTCCAACAAGCATCCCCGCGACAGAGCCGACAAACATCCCGTTTGTAGCCCCAATTATGGCACCGAGCATGAAGCCGCTCATCATGCCGATTGTCATTCCCACCATCATGCCCGTGTTGCACAAAAACTGTTCGCGCAAAAGCCGCGCGTGCCAAAGGGACGCCATGTTTGCGGTTATGCCGAAAGGAACGAGTGCCAGAAGCGGCCAGAGGGTTGAAGCGCTTCCAAGCCTGCTTAGGACAAGAATCTGGAAAACCGCGGTGAGTGCAAAAAGGACTGCAAAAACAATCATGAGGCGCGAAAGAAAAATGTGCTCCGCGCGGAAAGACTCCGCGCCGGCAAAAACCTGGCCAAAAACATGCCTTGCCTGCGAAACACCGCCACCGCCGGAAGGGCCTTCGTCAAGGTAATTGTATTTTGACAAAACACTCCTGATTTCCAACACGTCGCCTTCATTGCAAGTGATTTCAAGGGTACGCTGGTCGGGGCTGATTGACTCAAAGCGCGCGCCCGCAAACTTCGAGACAAGGCGCGAAATGACCTTGTCGCATGCGTCACACGAAATGTTCTTTACCGGAAAGATAACCTTGGCCATGGAACAAAAAAACCTCAAGCTAAGTGGTAGCCCTCGCCTTCAACGGCTTTTTTCACAAGCGGCATTTTGTCCTCGCCGGACAGGTCGACGACAATCTCTCCCTTGGAGTGGCTTGCCGAAAGCACTTTTACCCCGGTGTCACCGATTGCTTCAGAGAGAAGGATTTCACAGCTTTTGCAGTGCATGCCGGTTATCTTCAACGTTTTTTTCATGGCACAACCTCGAGTGTACCGCGGAACATCCTCATGGAGCAGGAAAACTCGTAGCGGCCCTCTTTTTGGGGAGTGAAAAAAGCGCTCTGGGTCTCGCCATTTTTGGACAAAAGTTGTACGCCAAAGTCGCGCATCAAAAACATGCGCCCACAACCAGAATCCGAGTCAGCGGAAAAATTCAGCTTCACTGGCACGCCTTTTTTTACAGTAACGTATGGTTTATCGTACGTTCCTGCGGAAGTTGCGCGGATGAATATTTCCTGTGGATTTGAATTGTCGAGCGGCGGAATGGTTGCTGCACCGTTTGGTGAGGGCTTTGCCTGCGTGAAAAAAACCGCAAAGCCGAAAAAAACAACCACCGCGATTGCTGCAACTGCAAAAAACATGAGATTATTGTTCGCCATACCAAGATAGTTCATGAAACAATATTTATACTTACGTGAAACAAAGTATCATTAACATGAAACACGTTATCGGGGAGTTTTCCGTAAAGAAAAAGGTTTTTCTCTGGAGCTGCCTTTTGGCATTGTTTCTTTTCCTCGTTTTCCTCACAAGCATTTCGTATATCCACCCTTCAGACGAAGGCATACTTGGCATCCTGACAAGGTATCATTTTGAGGCAATGTTTGCAGTTGCCTTTGGCGGCGTCCTGATTGGCGCGGGGGGCATTTACCTTTTCTCAAGCGAGCTCCAAAAAACCACAAGCTCGCTTAAAAGCAATATCGAATTATTGCTTTCTTTTTTGTCCCCAAAAGAAAAAGAAGTCGTGATGCTTTTGGTTGAAAAAAATGGCCAGGCATTCCAGGCAGACATTGCAAAAATACCAGGCATGACGCGCCTCAAGGCGCACAGGGTTGTTTCAAAACTTGCAGAAAGAAAAATCGTGGCAGTGAATTCCTACGGCAAGGCAAACCTCGTCACGCTCTCCCCAAACGTGCTCAAAGCATTCAACCTAAAACCCCACTTTGAAAACACGGGAAAAGAATAAAGCCCCCCATGATGCAAACCCGCTTTACTGAAATGGCAGGGGAGATTTTAATTATAATGCAGTTTTTTATTATTCAATGCCTATTTCAAGACAGTTGATGTACTGGTTGATTGCAAGTTCTGAGGGCGGCTTGAATAGGGCTAAAATTATATTTATATTAAAACAGCCCCGGCCATGAATAGTACTGTTAACAAAATTTTTCGCATTTTGAGTCCTCCTTTATGCATCTTCGACTTTAATCAAACTCATCATTCCGGCTTCCAGGTGTTCTGCTATGTGGCAGTGAATCATCCAGTCGCCGGGATTTGAAAAATCCACAAGCAGGTCAACAGTTTTTCCCGTTGGCACAAGAACGCTGTCCTTCCATACAAGTTTTTCATTTGGAACGCCGTCAACTTCTACAACCAAAAACCGGTTTCCATGCAAATGGATTGGATGCTGCATCGGGTGGCTTGAAGTTTCAAGATTTGTCAGCCTGATTTTTTTAACGTCTCCTTTTTTCACCGTGTTAAAAAAATCCATGTTTTCTTTTTTTGTTACAGCATCGCGAATAATCCAAGTTATTTCCTCTGTAGTGGTTATGGCGTTGATTTCTTTCATAGAGTCCTCCCATTCAATGCCGTCATCGCTTCCATGCATTCCCCTTATTTGCCCGTGCTGCATTCCCTGCATCATTCTGTCCATGACCGGCCAGCGGATAAAAAGCTCGTACTCAAAACCAGGTTTTTGCCCAAAAAACGGCTTGAATTTTTCAATTTCTTGTTTGCTTAAAGCATTCTCCTGCAATGTTTCAAAAGATTCTTTTGCAGAAAGGCTTATTTCCTGAGGAGAAATAACAACTTTTCCAAGAGGACCAACTCCCAGCGGCGTGCTATTCTGGATTGCAAAACTTCCAACTTCCTCAAAAAACACTTCTACAATTGCCCGCTCGGAAGGGCCTATTGTCACGTTGTCTGCAAAAAAAGGGTTTCCAAAAAAGCCTGCGTCTCCGCCAATTATTTTGAGTTTTGTGTCCTGGATTGCAAACCTAAAAGGCCTTGCATTTGCGGCATTCAACAAATAAAGACGTATTGGTTCACCGGCTTTAGCGTCAAGCTTAAAATCCGTTTTTCCATTTACAAGCAATACATTGCCAAAACGCCCCATGATTGCAAAATTGGTTTCTTTTTCCCCAAAATCCGGCACCTTATTTTCTTCAAAGAACAGGTCATCCAAAACCAAAACTTCTTCACGCATTTCTTTTAAGCGGTTTTCCATTGGTTCCACAAGAATCGCGCCATACAAACCAAACTCCTGCTGCCTGTCTTCCCTTACATGCGGGTGATACCAGTAAAGCCCGGCATCGGGAAAAGAAAGTTCATATTCAAAAGACCGGGTTGGCTTTACTTCTTCCTGCGTGACTTTCGGCACGCCATCAAACCTGTTTTCAAGCCGCAGGCCGTGCCAGTGCACTGTCGTTGGCTCCGGCAAATTGTTTTTGAACAAAATTTTTATTTTTGAGCCCTGCCTGACTTTAATCAACGGTCCCGGAAACTGGCCATTGTAAGCATAACCTGCAAATTTTTTCCCTTCAACAGTTTGAACAACTGGTTCAGCTGATAATTCAAATACTTCCCCATCCGCAAGGCTTACCTCACTTGTTTGTATTGCCACGGGCAATCCTTCAAGAGATTGATTGTTAAGAGGCTCTTTTGGCTGGAATAAAAACAATGAAACCAAAACAATTGCAATAACTAATGCAAGTGCCGGTAAAACAAATTCTTTTTTAAAAATTTTTTCCAACCCCACAAATCGCCCTCCATTTATAATATCCTGAATAACCTGTTAAACTTTATCCAAACATTATATTTATTGCATCGCCGTCTTTTATCACATAGTTTCGAAACTCAGTGCTTGGCAAATTGTTTACAAGCATTT
This sequence comes from Candidatus Iainarchaeum sp., assembly GCA_016198165.1. Classification (GTDB taxonomy): domain Archaea; phylum Iainarchaeota; class Iainarchaeia; order Iainarchaeales; family GW2011-AR10; genus JACQJF01. Next base: position 8,211 of record JACQJF010000041.1, read on the forward strand.
TCACTTGCCCCGTGTTTCCAGCAGGGCAATTAGCCCCATTTGTTTTGTCCATTATTTGGTCTTCAGAAAATTTTATTCCAATGTTGTCAAAGAACCCCCCAAGCGTTATTTGCGAGGGGCTTGAAACGCTTCCTTCAATGTGGATTAATGCGTCTTTGTGGGTGTGAAGCAACTGGGTTCCCAAGTGGGCATCGCTTGCTGGTGTTGGAATTTTTTTTGTTTCGCCACAAATTTCTATTTTCGGGGTTGCGTGCCAGTGAATTTGGCTCAAAGGAAAAGTGAGCCCGGGAGCATTGAGAACAGTGTTTCCTGTTGGATTGCTTGGCGCAAAGAATGCAAAGAATGAAAAAACCGAGCCAAAAAGGATTAATGCAACTGCTATTGTCCCGAATCTTCTTATTTTGCCTTTCTTTTCAATTTCTTTAAACCCTCTTTGCCTTTCTTCATGGCGCTGTTCCACCTTTAGTTTTCTTCTTTCGTGCTTTGAAAGGTGCTGTTCGCTCATTTTTTGAACCCACCAAGGTAATTTATGTTAAATAAAAGCAAGCCAATGCTTGCAAGGTTTATGAGCCGGCTGAATTCGGTTATGACGCTTATTGCGCTTATCGGGAGAAACAGCGAGCCAAGAGAAGCGCATGCGGGGCATCGCAAATGCAAAAGCATTTGCAATGAACCCTGAACAATTGGCAGGATTATTTTTTGGGTTTGCCATAAATTTTGTGCCGGGGGCCCGTGTGATTGGGGATTTTGGTTCCGGCACAATTTTTCCCCCCTGCATCATTCAATTCCTCTCGTGGACAAGTTCTGTCTGGACCGGGACGTTCAGCGAATCAACCACTGGCGACATTTTTTCCGCCATTTCTTTCAGTTCCTGCAGTTGCTTGTCGCTTGCGGGGCTTTTGACGTAGATTTTCCCCCTGATTTTACTCAAACCCGGCCTGACTTTTTGGTCTGTCCCCATGAACCCTTGCAGGTCAATGTCACCTTCAAGGTCGATTTTCAGGGAATCTATTTTAACGCCCATTGCCGCGCCAAAAGTCGCAAAACCCCCGGCTATGCAGGCGGATGTCGCCGCAATCAGTGTTTCAACCGCGGCTGGTGCCGTGTTTTGCCCTAAAAGCCCTTCAGGATGGTCCCCCCCTATTTTGAATGTTTTGCCGCGCTTGACTGTTTCCCCTGCCTGGACAAAGCTGCTTATTTCCGTCTGGTTCTGGAAGCCCTTTTTCCAGAATGTGCGCGTGCTAAAAGTGCACTTTGCCAAAACCGGGTTTTGCTTCACCGCTTCAATTGTTGAATTCAACGCATTTACATCAATTCCGTTTATTTTTTCATTCATGATTTCAAATCACCCCGGTTATTCTTTCTGTCAAGGCGCTTTCTAAAATTACCGGAAACAAAAAACCTGTTTTCGCCCAGGTTTGGAGAAATTTGTCCGTTTTAAGAACCGGTTTTCCCGTTTTTGGACAGTGAGCTGATTTTTTGCCCTATTGCAGAATCAATCCATCCTGTAAAATCGTGCCAGCCCTGGAATATCAGCGTATTCGTTTTTGCGACACCGCTTATTTTGTTTACTTTTTGCCTTAATTCCTCTATTTTTCCAATGGAGTCAACAAACAGAACAAGGTCAAAGTTTCCAAGCGCGCTTGAGGCGGGAATGTAATGGTAAACGTAGTGGTCTTTTGTCGCCTCAAGAATCTGCCGGATTGAAGAATTGTCCGCATCCTGGTTTGTATAAACGAGGAGTTCAAATAATACGAGGCCCGTTGCCTTGCTTGGGTCAAGTGCAGGGACTATGAAAAAACTCCCCTCCTTGCTCATTCTTTCAACCCTTCTTTTCACCGTTTTCAGGCTGATTTTCAATTGTGCCGCGACGTTTGAGGATTGCTGTAACGCATTGTAGCGAAGCGCTTTGAGGATGCGCCAGTCAAGGAATGAAAGCTTTCTGTTTACTGCAGGCATGTGCCTGTGGTAAAAGCACGTTGGCCTTGCGTCACCCGTGAACTCGCAAAGCAACCTGATTTTTTTGTCCAAATCATAACTTGTATGATAACCCAGGTCAATGCACAATTCTTTTCCAAGAAAATCATGGGCTTCCAAAAGTTCGCTGACCATTTCAATCCGTTTAATTGTCTTTGATTTTTGCTCCGGGTCTTTTACATTGAAAAGATACGCAGAGCCGTTCACTTCAAGGTGCTTGAAGTTCGGGTAAACCTGGTAAAAACTAATAAAACCTGTTTCTTCCAGGCGTTTTATGCGGGCCTTGACTGTTTTTGGCTCCAAACCCATTTTTTTGGCGATATAAGACGGCTTGAAAACATTCATATTCTGCGGAAGCTGCCCGTATGGCCTTAAACCCATTATGCGCAGAATCCCGATGTCAATGGCATCCATACCAGAACAATCCCCCTGCAGGGTTTTTTTAATCCATTTTTCAGAACAGCCCTTCCTGTATTTCCGGTGTGAACTTGATTTTGTTTGTCTTGCCGAAATCCTCTTTTATCAAAACCCCGCGGTCAATCAATTTTTGCACGACGCGGTGGCTCTTGACCTTGCTCATGCCGGGAAGGCGCGTGATTTCCGCCTGCAGGGCATGCCCATGGTTTTCCAGGAGCACGTTGACGACCTTGCTTTCATCAGCGTTAAGCATCTTCAAAAGAGTTCCCGTGTTTTTTTTCAGGCTCTTGTCCTTGCTTTCAACCTTTGAAGACATCAAATAATAAGTCCCGGCCCCAACGACTATGGCAAATGAAACAATCAATGGCAAAACAGCCTGGATTTCCTGGACCTGTTTTTCATGCGGGCAGGAAATCAGGTTTCCCAGGGTGTCAACCTCGCACCTTTCTTCGTCAAGCTTAAAGCCAAGGAAAGGCGCTGCAAAAAGAACAAGTGACAAAAAGCCTGCCACAAGGACAATGCCCGCAAAAATCCTCACGTTGGGGTTCATTGGAAATAAATGCCTAAAAAAAGCCATTTAAACCCCTCACAAAGACGGTTTCACAAGCGGGTATATATGGTTTCAGCTGCAATGAATGCAGGCAAAAAAGCCCCCCCCTGTCAAATTGTGCAGGGGGGTGAAGAAACCCAAAAAAAAAGGAGTGAGGAAAAACAAATGAAGACGGAAAACAATTTTTTGTTCATTGCACTGTTTGGCCTGCTTGCAGGGGTGTTTGTCCTGAACTTTTTTCTACAGGCACAGTTATCAGAGAAACTTGGTGACATCCAGGCAACCGGCCTTGCAAACGCAACACAGAATACGGGCGTCCAGTCCCAGTCAATACAGCAAAACCAGCCAGTGGCAGCACAGCCAACCATGAGCCCGCAGGAACAAGCGGCGCTTTTGGCGGAAATAATCCCGAAAGGAGCACCACCGGTCTATGGTGAAGAGCTTGGGATAACCTTTGATGACCCTGAAAGGGCAATAGTCGTCCTCTCAAAGCTTGACGGCGGCTGGACAAAACTCGACCAGAGCATATGGTTCAAGGACCTTGGCGACCAGGAAAAATCGCGCTACATAAAAATCGGTTCAAGCATTGCATGCGAATTCTGCTGCGGGGCAAACACCCTGATTACAAAGGAAGGCGAAGCGGCATGCGGCTGCGCGCACAGCGCGGCAATGAGGGGCCTTGCAAAATACCTGCTCAAAAACCACGCAGGCGAATTCAGTGACGAGCAGATACTGGAAGAAATAACAAAAGTCAAGACGCTCTCTTTCCCCAAGCAAATGGTGGAGCGCGCAATACAATTGAAGGGACAGGGAAAATCGATTTACGAAGTAACGCAAAGCCTCCCCTCGCAAGTAGGCGGATGCTGAAAAAAAAAGGAGTTGGAAAAAAAAATGAAGGGTGAAATGGAACATGAGTGCTGCAAGACAACCGGTGGCGGGCACAAAACAGAGCCAAAAGAGGAACAGGGCACTATGGGCATGAGTGCAGGCAAGTGGGTTTTACTCGCACTTGGCGCAATGTTCGTGGTTGCCGCATTCCAGACAGTCCAATTGGCCGGAGCCCTTGCCGAAGCAAACGCGCTTTCGGCAGGCAATATAGGGGGCACTCAAATCTCTGCCCCGCAGGCTGCATCGGCACAGCAGCAAAGCCAGCCACCAGGGCAGGGAATCCAGAACCTCCCGACACAGGTCGGGGGATGCTAAAAATAAAAAGAGCAAAGAACAGAAACCAAAAAAAAACGGAGGGAAATGCAAAATGAACCATGGAAAAATCCTTGCAGTTATTGTCCTTGCTGCATTTTTCCTGGCGATTGCTAAGCCCGTTTCTGCGCAAAACAATTCAGCGGTCTTGTACGTCAACGAGTCATGCGGCCACTGCAGGATGTACCTCTCAAACCTCAAAGTGCTTTTGGAAAAAGAGGGCTTTTTGATTGAAGAAAAAAACATGGTAAACGACGAGAGCGCAAGAAAAGAATGGGTTTCATTCCACGAAAAAAACGGAATCCCCATTGAATTCAGGGGGCACCTGACGGCCATACTCAATGATTCGCTTGCAATAGAGGGCCACGTTCCACTCTCACTCGTTACACAAACACTTGAAAAATACCCGGACAAAGATTTCCCATTGCTTGCATTGTACCAGGATGAAATGGTGGACGAAGACCAGGTAGAATCATACAAAATCTGGTCACCACAGAGCGCCGTGCAATGCGCGCCTGAACAAAAACTTGAAGAGTGCACAAAACTCCCGCAAAACGACAACCAGGAAGGAATCTTTCTTTCGGGACTCGTGGCTTTTTCCGGCCTCGTGGCGGGCTTTCACCCGTGCACCATCGGCGTGCTGTTGTTCTTCCTCGCGTTTTTGTTCTCGATACAATTGCTCAGGAAAAACGCTTTGAAGATTGGCGCGGCTTACATTGCAGGAGTTTTCCTGGCCTACTTTTTGATAGGGCTTGGGTTATTGCAGGCAATGGTTTTCACGGAGCCCCACTTTGCAGCAAGGGCAAGCGCGGTTCTTGTCTTCCTCATCGGGGCATTCAACATCCTGCGCTATTTTGCACCCCAAATCAAGGGCTTTAGCCTGCCTAGTTTTTCAAAAAAATTCGTGGCAGAATCAGCGGAAAAAGCGTCAATGCCAACAGCATTCCTCGTCGGCCTGGTCGTTGGAATGTGCTCGTTTGGATGCACTGCAGGGATATACTTTTCAGTCCTTGGCTTTATGGCGACCGCACCAGCAACAGGCATACCTCTTCTCCTCTTGTACAACCTCATGTTTGTCGCACCCCTCATTTTGATTCTCATAATTGCAACAAGCCCCAGTGCAGTTGGAAAGCTTGAGGAAATCCAGGCAAAGCATTCAAGAAAGGTTTTCCTTGCAGGCGGAATCCTCATGGTGTTATCAGCAATCGCCCTGTGGCTCTACACAGGAGGCGCGTAAAATGAAGGCAGAGAAAAAAAGACAGGGAGACGTTGCAGTCATGCAGGAGTGGCTCCTTGGTACAATGAACCTTGCGGCAATCGAGGAACACCTCGCGTTCACGATTGCAAAAACGAAAAAACCCGCGTACGACTCGTTCCTTGTAGCCATCAGGAAACTGCGCTCAAAGCACCTCGGGAAAATCGTTTCAAACACCGAAGGCGAAAACTGGTGCGTCGCCAAACACCTTTTGCTTGCATCAAAGCATTTCGAGGAAACCGCCGTAAAGCTTGCAGAAAAACCGGCACAGAAAAAACAGGCACTCGAGCTCTGGACAGACAGCCAGGAACTCCTTGAAGCTTTCTGGGTACTGCAGGCGCTTTCAGGAAAGGGCATGAAAAACAAAATGAAAAAAAAGGTGAAGTGATGGGCCTGATGAGGGAACTGAAAAAAGGGCTGCCGAAGGAAAGCAGGGCAGTCATTGAACGCTTCTTGTCTTCGCCGTGCTGCGGCGAAGACCGGAAAATAAACAATGGAAAAAAGAGGTGAAAAAAAAATGGACAAACTTTCAATGGCAGTTGGGGGAATGATTGTTGCAGGCGTGCTTTTAATCGGGTTTGCCTTTGTGCAGACTGGAAATGCACAGGCCACGCTTGAGAAAAACGAGCAGAACTTCCAGCAATTCAAGGCACTCGAAAACAAGGACGACAAGTGCGCGGTGCCACCAGGCCAGGACCCCGTTGCCTGGCGCGAGCACCTGGGCCATCACCCTGATTTATATGGGGATTGCTTCAAATAAAATCCGGAAAAAAAACCTGGAGGTGAAAGGAACTTTGGAAAAACTAAGCGAGAAAGCGGCAATGATTTCAGGCGCGGTCACGGGCGGAGTACTGCACGTGCTCTTTGGGCTTGCATTCTGGGCATCCCCAGGAATGGTAACCGGGATGAACAGGATGATGTGGTACAATTCAATGCCATATGGGGCAGGAGAATTTTCATTCTACGGCCTCCTTGGCTCAATCGTGCTTGGAATAATCGTGGGCGGAATAATAGGCTACATCATTGCTGTTTCATACAACTGGGGTCTTGGAAAATGAAGAAAAGAAACCCCCTTGCACTCGGGCTGGCGGGATTCGCCGGCCTCTTTTTTATTTTCTTCGGCATTCTGGCAATCGCAAACTCGCCTTCACACGCATGGCAACAGTTCATCGCCGGGTGGTACTGGATACTCCCACTCACACTTGGATTCGGGACCCAAATCGGCCTTTACGTGTGGATGCAAAACAGGCTACTTGAAAAGAGCCTTGTGGGAAAAGAAATCGCCGCCAGCGGGACAGTTTCCGGCGCGTCAATGGTTGCCTGCTGCGCCCACCACGCAGCAGATATCCTGCCCCTTGCAGGGCTTGGAGCCTTTGCGCTTTTCTTCGACAAATACCAACCCGCATTCATCGCAACCGGGCTTTTCTCAAACGCCCTGGGGACAATTTTCATGCTAAAGACCGCGAAAAAACACAATCTGCTTGAAGGCCACCAATTGTTTGGATGGCTTCAAAACACAGACCTGGAACAGGTTTTTGCACTCACCGCGATTATAGGCATAGGCATAACCCTGGCAATGTTTGCACTGGCCCTTGTTTCGCCATAGTATAAATATTGTTTCAGGGCAAAGATTTGTATTGTGGAGTGACATGGCTTTCCAAGAAAAAATTTCACAGGATTTTAGGGCAATAAAAGAAGTACTGGCAACACCAGCCTATGCCCTGGGCTTTCTTGCATTAACAATCATCCTCGTGCCCCTGTACGTTATCCTGACGGGCATGCTCCTGCTAAACCCAATTGAACCCAACCCAAAAATCGAGCCAATAAACGCTTTCCTCATAATCCTGATTGCTGTCCTTTCGGGGCTCGTGATTGTGGTTACACTCTTCAAGCTAAAGCAGAACATTGCGGGCAAGCAAAGCGGAAAAACCGGCGCCGTTGGAAGCTTTCTTGGCCTGTTTGCAACCGCGTGCCCCGTGTGCCAGCCAATCTGGCTAATCTGGCTTGGGCTTGGCTCTGCAACCGCGTTCCTTGCAGACTACAGCACGCTCATCGCGCTTGCAGGAACCCTGCTTCTGCTTTACTCGCTGCACGCCGCGGCACAAGCCGTGCACAAAAAAACATGCGGATAAACAAGCGTGGAATTTGCCGTCGTAATACAAATCCATGTTGATTGGCAGGCGTGGGGGTTCGCGCAAGCTATAGCAGGCGACATTAATTTTTGAACACTTATTGTCGCCTGATAGATAGCAAATGACCTTATTTTGTTCAAACGTTTTTGTCATTTGCTATATTTCATGACAACTGGTTCTTGACGGAGCAATAGTTTCCAAGCCGTGTTAGCAAAAATGGTTTTGACTGTTTAAAAAAAAATTGTGGAGAAGCTCAAAGTGTAGCAGTACAGGTCTTCTGTTTGATTGCCATATGATAAATTATCTGGCAAATTTTTGGGAGGGGTGTTTTAGCATATATTACAGTTCTATTGTTTTGATAGTGTAGTGATATAAGTCAAAGCTTCTTTTTTGCAAGAGAAGGCTGTTTTTGGATGGCTCTTTTTTTGGCTTTTTCCAGTATTGCATTGAGTTTTGGCATTGCGTTTTTGGTGAATTTGTCAAAGTCTTTGGGCAGGGGTTGAATGAGAAGGCGTTCTTCGCTTTCCGTTTCGATGTTTTCGCTTAGTTGTTTGGTTAACAGGTTTTGTTTGAAGCGTTCGAAGCGATTCATGAACTCGATTTTTTTAAGCGCCAAGTCTCTGGTTTTATCGATGGTGGCCCCGTGTTGGTTTAGGTAATACAAGTCGATTAAATCGCGGGGTTTGAAGCCATGGCGGGTCAGGAGCGCCCGGATTTTTTCGCCTGCAATCTCTTCTAGGACATAGCAATGCAATGAAACCGCTTGAATGGCAAAAGCGGCTTGTTCACCGTATGCAATCCGGAGTTCGTTTTCGTATTTGTGTCCTATCGCGTGAATTTTGAAGAGTTGAGGCGCGTGTTCGAGTTTTTCCAAGAGGTTTACCTGGATTTTGATGAAACCGGTTTGATTGGCTTGGGTTGCCGTATACCAGAAATTGAAAGACACGAACCGGTTTCGGCCTTGCAGATTCACGTATTTGGAGTCGTGTTTGTCGGGCTTGAAATCGAGTCCAAGTTTTGGAGCCATTTCAAAAAAAAGGCCAAGCAATGTTTCAATTTCTTTGGATAACGCCTGTTGGGTTTGTTTTATGGACAGCTTTTCGAATCGTTCCTGGTGAATCCAGGTAAAATCAAGGTCTTCGGAAAAACGGTAATAACCCAAATGGGCTTTGGTCAAGCACGTGCCGCCTTTAAAGCAATAGTTTTCAACAAAGTGTTTGGACCCTGAAAGCCCCAATAAAAGGCCCTGCAAATAAAGGTCTTTTTCCACGAGCACGGGGTCTGCCTTGAGTTTGTCGGCAAGCCATGCAATCAAATCCCGTGAAATCATTGAAGGCCTTCCACAAACTCTTGAACGCTTTTGGGGTAACGTTTGGCGTATTTTTTTATTTTTTCTCTGTCGGCTTCGTCAAACCACTCGATGATGTAGTCGCGAATATTTTGGTCGCTTTTGCCCGAATATTTTTTCAAATGGATAATGTCAAGCAAGGATTTTTCCAAATCGGAGTAGGGAATTCCTTTTTTTGTTTTTTTGATTCCAAAATTGGTCAGTTCCTTTTTCAGTTTCACAAATTTCACCCTGGTGCCCAGGATAGTAATGGGTTTGGCTCGAAAAATCTTGTCTGAAACCACGTAATGAATCGTAAAAACCTCGTGCGTAATGCCGCTCCACTTTATGGCGGTTTCCAAGCCAAAATACCAATTCCCTGCTTTTTTGTAAGCCATTCCCCTGGCGATGGCTTCGTATACGTTTGGAAAATCAGATTTCAGCTTTCGTTCTGCAATAGAAGGAACGTAAAAAAAACCGCGAAAAATTCGTTTAACGTATTTGTATTTAATCAAATAATTCATGGCACGAACATAAGGTATGCCTGCCCTTTTGCAAAACTCTTTCACTTCCACGTCTGAAATGAAACGTTCATCGTTTAGCAACATGCGGCGCACTAAAATATCATAAACCATTTTTGTATCACAACCTACCCATAATAGGAATATTATGATATAAAAAATAATCGGTTTTTTTGGCGCCCTATACAGGAAAACGCCAGAATCAGGACTAGTGGCCCCCAATTGCAATGATTAAGGCTAAAATGACTTGGAAAAAAAAACGGTTAAATGCGTTTAGCCAGTGATGATAACCCAGGATACCAGGCAGCACCACCTTTGCCCATTTAAAATCACCTCCAAATAGTTACTCGTTTTTGCTATTTGTTTTTTTCGGAACCTCGCTTCCGGTGCGGGGATACCTAGCCATCAAAAGGGCACGGACATTCACACTGCACCAGCCCCCGCGCAATCTCCAAAAACTTTAAAAGCTTTTTAGTCTATACCAGTCTATACTATGCTTAAGACTCTCAACATCCAGGAAGTAATCGAAAAGGAAGTAGTGGAATTTGGCAACGGCAGCATCGTCTACACGCCGAAAAAATGGATTGGAAAAAAAGTCCTTGTTGTCCTTGAAGAAAAACCACTTGACATAACCGCAGAGGCTCTTGAAGCCCTCAAGCCACATCTTAGCCAAATCGAAGGGATTTTCCTGTTTGGAAGCTTTGCCAGAAACGAGCAGACAAAAGAATCAGACATTGACGTGCTTGTTGTTCCATCCAAAGGCATAGCCATTAAAAAAACTGAAAAATTCGATTTTTTGGTTAAAACTTAACTTCGCCACTTTTGGCGGCCTGATGGCTCTAACCTGATTTGTCTTTTGCGTTTTACCAGCGTAAATCTATGCTGGTTTGACCGTATTTTTCCAAGTTTTTCCCCAGAATTGTTTCGATTTCTGGGGAAATGTTCGATAACAAGCGTAACTGGAACGCTTTTTTCGGGTACACTACCGTAAGTGTCAAATTCGATAAATATTTTTTGAGGAGCTTCACGTTTTTCACGAGAGGATTTGCACTCAAAAATTGTGCCAAACTTGTAATGCAGTTTGTGAGGAAAACAATGAACAAGTAACCCGTTACCGCGAATTTTGACCAGTGACGAATTGGTCGGAGCTCGGTTCCTTCTTTCATGTTCCGAATCAGTTTTTCCGCTTTATCCTTTTCCTTGTAAAGCTTCAAAATTTTTTCTGGTTCTGCATCCACGCTGGATTCGAGGATGAAAAAACCCTCCAACCCAGTGATAAACGGGTTCTTTATTTTTCCAAGAGTTTTTTGTAATTCACCTCTTGCAATCACATAACCCTCATCTGTCGGGTGTTTTGCCAGTTCCTTTCCACGCTTTGCTTTGGAAATCAACGGGTGGTTTTTCTCCAACTCGCGCTTGAATTTTTTCCTTTTCTTCCACAATTGGTCACGCTTCAATTTTTTGGAGAAGAAAATGTATAGGAATTCCCCGTTTTCTTCAAGCTTCACGCACCAGTGTTCCACTCCATTAACCGTGATTTTTACTTTTTCAAGCTTGCGGAATTTTTTAAGAAGCTTTTTATACGGTGATTTCTTCTTCTGCTTGAGGGTAAGGTAGTGAAACCCTTTCTCCATGATTCTATCTTTGTTTTTCTTGGTGTTGGCTCCGCAATCAAAAATGAGAAGAGAATGTTCCGGCAAAATTTTTTCACAGGTTTTGAACAAAACCCCAAAATGTTTTTTATCCTGCAAATTACCCTTCTGAATCGTGAGCGCGGCAGGAATCTCGTTTATTCCTGTGCTGATCCCCCAAGTGATTTGCTTTTTCCCCGGTTGGGAATCACGCGAATAACCCAGTGCCCCAAGTTCACTTTTCGTTCCCTCAAAATAACTGCTGGAGAAATCCATGAATTGTTGGTTGCTGGCTAAACCGTTATTTTTGATGAACTCCTGATATTTTTCCATGAGCGCGTTGAACCTCATTCCAATCCGCTCAACACCCCTGTAAACGTTCCGCTCCTTCGGAATTTCCTTGAACCCAAGCTCTTTGAAAAATTCCTCAGGGTAAAGCTCCTGCAAGCGATGCACGCTCGCAGATTTATAAAGCCGGTTTGTTATAAGCAATTTGGCAGTTTCCAAGGTGTTCTTGGATCTGCCAAAACCCCCTCCAAACAAAAAATCGAGCAAATTGTACTTATCGTTAATTTTATCCACAATTCCAATACTTCCAATACTGAAGGTTACGTTTCTCATAGAATTACCACCTAAAGAACGTAACCTTCAATCATCAAAAAAAGCTTCAAAAATTAGCAGAAACTGGCAAAGTCAGGTTAAAACCAAAAAGGATATTGCAAAGGAACTGAAAAATGATTATACGCTTTTTCTCCACCAGGCTATAAAAGAAGCAAAACCGCTAATCAATGAATCTCTTTTGAATGAAATGAAAAAAGAAAAAGGCATGCCAGACTTTAAAGTGTTTTTTGACGAAACTTTAGGGGCCTTCAAAAGCACTCAAAGTCTTCTTGAAGCTGATAAAAAAAGAGGCAAAAAATACTCAGACTCAAATGCTTCAGTTTACTCGCTTATCCTCAGACTCAGGACTCTTTTTTTGATTCAATGCTTTGCCAAGGAAACAGAGTTTTCAAACAAAAAATTCTTTGAATTTCTCAAAAAACACGGCTTCAAAGATAAAACAGTGGATTCTTTTCTTGAAGTGTACAGGGCTGAAAAAGACAACAAAAAAACCACTGCAAAAATATCAATTGGGGATATTGAGAAATTGTTTGAGGCTGCAAAGGAAGAATTCGCCAAAGCAGAAAGGCTGGCAGAATGAGCGGGAAGAAAATAATCAAGACTATTTTACAAACTCGACATTTTGAAGTTTTTCAAATTCTTTGTCCCCGGTAAGAAATTTGACTTTGAGTCGTTTTGCAACAGTGTAACCTATTGCATCAGGTATGGATAGCTTTCGGTTTTTTATGCGTAAATCCATGGCAGCAAGAATGTCATCAATTTCCACAGTTACAAGAAAAGAAGCATACTTTTGGCACAATGAATCGGCAAAAGTTTTTTCTTCCCGCTTAAGTGCAAAATTTAGTTCAGCAAGATTGAAAATAGTAGTTATGACTTTAATAGAAGTAAAACCAGCATAAGCCGGATTGCCTTTTATTATCTCGAAAAAGGCATAAGTGTCAAAAAAATACATTTCTTCACTCATCCCAGGCCTCTTTGTCCACTTCACCCAGGATTTCTTTTGTAGAGCGCGAAAATTTTGCAATCCCAAAACTCTTTTTTAACGCGTTTTCTTTTTTTGAAATCAAAAGCCTCACCTTTTGTCCAGCCCTAAGATGTTCTTTTTCAAGGGTCTTTTTAGGCAGCACAACCCCAACCGAGTTGCCCCATTTTTTCAGTTCACCCTCAACCTCAATCACAACAACCACCTAACAATTATACGCGTCTAACTAAATAAAAACTTGCCGGAGGCGGGTTTCCGATGCAAAAACAGGCCGGGAAAAAAAAGAAAAAACAGAAATGGACGTAAAAGCTAACGCGTGGATTGGAACCAGTCACTCAAAGCCACCGGAGGGAATTGAACCCTCAATCTGCACATATCTCAAACCACGCAAGATTCCCCCAAGTGGAACACGCCAGTATTACCGCCCCTTCGCTTGCCCCGTAAGGGGAAGGGGCACATACGCAGCGTGAACCGATGCATGCGGTTCTACGAGTGTGCTGCATCGCCATTATGCTACGGTGGCGAAAAAATGCCTAGAGAATTAGTGCAGGAAATGGATTAAAAAGTCTGTCACTTTGGGGGCTTATTTAGTGTTGAAATTAGAGTGGAAATTATACAGGCTCATCAAGCCCCTGTCGGTTAACGTGTAACCCCTGCCTTCGCCAAGTCATAAATCTTGTTCAAAGACTCCAAAATCCCCTCAATTTCCCGGGCAAACACCAACGGACAAACCAACAAAAACAACGCCAAAATGCTTACCATTTTTTTATCCATTTTTCAAAACCTCCTGGAAAAAAAATTTTCTTGAGTAAAATCGTTTTTTCCAAATTTGGTTGTTTTTTACCGGTTTTTTTGACCATATAAGCCACTATTCGGC
>JACQJF010000045.1 GCA_016198165.1 Candidatus Iainarchaeum sp.
TTCAAAAAAAGTTTTTAAAAATTTGTAAGTTTTTAACCATCCAACTTGGTCTTCCAAAAAATATTTTTGGTTTGATTCTTCCATAAGGCATTCCTTGTAGTTAAATAGGCAGCCATTAGCGGTTATTCCTATACATTCCTTTCCTATTCTTTTGGTTTCAAAAATGTCTGTCTCGTTTGCACCTATCAAAACAATGTCGGCTGAGTATCCTGCAAACCGCTCAAAATATAGGTTTTCTTGTAAAAAATCAAATCCCGGGACACCTAAGTTTATTATTTCTGAAGTTTTTCCAATGTGGTTTAATTTTTGTTCAAGAATGAATGGAATAGAGCTAGAGTTCAATACTCCATACCCAAAAACATAACTGTCTCCCATAAAGAGAACTCGCACTTTTTTTGGGTCTTTTGCTTTAGTTATTTCTCTTGATTCCCGTATCCCAATGGAATTAGTTTTAACGGGGTATAATTTTTCTGAAAGTAAATGTGGTTTAAATAGATTGACATCCATAGAGAAATTTGTGTGTGGGTCATATTTGTACACGCATATAGGGAATAATGATAAATTCGGTTTTATTAGTGCGGCTGTATTGAAGTTTTCTGCGATGACTCTTAATCCTTCTTGTGTTTTTTCGACATTGTTTGTTATAGTATTAACGTCCTGAACTTCAATTACCTTAAGGGCTCCTTTCATGTTATACGCTTTATAATCCTTCTGGCAAAGTTCAAGCGCGAATTCAGTGTCAAGTAGGGCTTTGTTGTACTCTCCTATTATGTAATAGATTTTTGCTCTTTCGTCGTATACTTCTGCAACATTCGGGTTTTTGTTTATTGACTCAGTATATTTTACTGCAGCCAATTCAATGTTTGCTTCAGCGAAAGCTTTTTTTCCTTCTTCAAATAGTTGTCTTGCTTTGTCCTGGGCTTGGTTGGAATTTATTTCTGATGGATTCCCAAAACTGCAACTAGAATTTGAGTATAAATATTGGTCTGCTGGGTGTATTTGTGGTTGGCTAGTGGTTTGTGTAATTGTAAAAAAAATTTCAACCAGAACGACTAGAATAATTAGTGTGCCAAGGAAAATAGTTGCATTCTGTGCTATATCTTTTGCAGAATTTGTGCTGCTTTGCATATTTTTTCAGCTTAAATAAATTTTTCCTTCGCGCAGGTAGAACTTCGGAATCGCGACGTTGATGGTTTCTTTTGTCTTTATGTTTTTGTAGGTGATTGTCCTGGTCTGTTTTTCGACGTCCTCTACCTTGCCTATCCAGCGGCCCTGCTTGTCGTAGACGGGCAGGCCGACGAGGAGGCGCGTGACTTTTTTGCGCACGTCAAGGACTGACGAGGCCTTGTATGCGATGAATGCGACTGCAAAGCTTATCAGGACGTTTATGACAAAGTAGTCAATGCCTGCGTATGATTCACCTATGAGCACACGCCTTCCGCTGTCCAGAATGAACCATGCCAAAAAAATCGTGACAATCGAGAGGGAGTACCTGCGCAGGTAGAACGCTTTTTTCAATTGTATCGCGTCGATTGAGCGCCCGAGGAGGAATGCCGCGCCTGCGACTGCCACAAAGTTGGTTAATTGTTCTGCTGCTGCGGAAAACTGGAGCACGACGTTCTGCTGGCCTGGCTGCGTGAAGGCATTCATGCTGGCATAGATGCCGATGAAGAAAAACAGGATTGAAGTGATGTAGAATGGAAAACTGATTTTTTGGAGTGAAACTGATTTTGTGACGGATGAAACCGTGGACGCGATTTTTTCTTCAAGGCCGGTTCCCTTGAGGATGAGATATGCCCCGATGAGTATTGACATTGACTGTACGAATAGCCTTTCAAAGCCGAGGAAAAAAAGCGAGCCCCAAAGGAGGATTACGAGTCCCGGCACCAAAAAAACGATTCTTGCGATTCCGGGGTCCCGCAGGGCCTCCATTATCGAGTAATAAGTGCTTTCGACTTCTTTTGCCTGCTTGATTATCACGACTTCAACCGAGATGATTGGCACACGGCCCTGTATCATTGGAATGACCTGTTCGTCTTCCGAGCCATCGCTTACAAAGACCACTCCGTCTGCGGGAAATGCTTCAAGCACGCTTTCAATCTGTTCCATGATTTTTTTGTCCGACTCAAAGCCCGTTTTTCCCACGCCTGTGAGGGTGCAGACTTCAACGTTTTTCATCCCTTCAATTGCCGAAAGTTCGTCAAATTTTTTAATGGCTGCAAACATGCTGTTTGCGTCCGCCTCTTCAGGGTCTGCCAGGGCAAGTTTTGCGGCTGCGTTAAGGTTGGCTTTCCTGCCCACTACGGGGCCTTTTATGCCTGTTTTTCGCCCCAGGTCATTATCGCGGTCAACGCAGATAACCAGGATGTTTTCGTATTTGGCCATGCAAAACGCTTTCCATTTAATAATTTCTCTTTATATATAATGATTATGCCTTAGGGGCATTAAATTTCTTTCGGTGATTGGTTTTTGGCGCATGAACAGGAGCATAGTAACGGTGGCCATGAAACGGGCGGGGGGCACGAGGCAGAGCCAATAAATCCTGCCCAGGTTGAAGAGAAGAGGATAAGGGACAGTGTTTTTCTTGCAGTGCTCCTTGGCCTGGCGGTTCTGGCCGGGGTTTTTTTTGTCGGCGCGGGATTCATTTTTGACAACCTGATGCTGATTGTCGCAGTGCTGTTGTTTGCATACCTTGGCTTCAAGTATGACTATCTTATAAAGCTCAAAGAGTACGAGCGTGCGGTTATCTTCACTTTCGGGAGGACCAGCGGTGTTTCGGGCCCCGGGTGGGTGTTTGTTTTCCCGCCTTTCCAGTCTTTTGAAAAAGTTGACCTCCGCCAGAAAGTCCTTGACGTGCCGCCGCAGACAGTTGTCCCAAAGGACAGCGTGTCCCTACAGGTTGACGCATTGATTTACCTTAACATCAAGCGCGACAAAGAGTCCATTTTGAAGTCTGTTCTGGACGTGCAGGATGTCGAGGATGCGGCAAAAAAGTATGTCGTGGCAAGCCTGAGGGATGTTGTCGGGAATATTTCCCTTACCGACCTCATTTCAAACATCGAGGACATGAACCGGCTTTTGAAGACACAGCTTGAAAAAATAGCCACTGCCTGGGGGGTGAATGTCGAGGCGGTGAAGCTGCAGAGCGTGGACATTCCGAAAGTAGTGCTTGACGCGATGCTGGAGGAAAAGCCTGCGACGCAGAAAAAACTCGCCAGGTTCGAGGAAGCCGAGGCGCATCAGCGCGAAATCGAGGCGGTGCGCAACGCCGCGGAAAACCTCAGCGACAAGGCACTGACGTATTATTACATCAGGGCGCTTGAAAAAATCGGCCAGAGCAGTTCAACGAAATTCGTTTTCCCCATGGAACTGACCAGGCTTGCCGAGTCGATTACAAATAAAAAAATGTCGGGGGCTGAAATTGAAAGCCTGTTCAAAAGGTTCGCCCCAAAAATAAGGGCTTTGGCGAAAAAATGATTGAAACTATGGCAAACCCAGAAAAATAACTCCGTCAATTGTCCAGGGTTCATTGCACTCTTGTGCGGTGCCCCGCAAAGCTTCGCTTTGCGAGGTGCTAATCTGTCAAACCACGCCAAAATGCCGGAAAACTTTCATGGTTTGACATAACCTCGAAATAATCAAAGTTTTATTATTTTTCTATTTTTTAATTCAAAAAAACATTTTGCACAGGCAGAAACATCACTTAAAGCATCGTGGGCATCATCAAAAGAAGTATTGAATAATTTGTGGTGCAGCTCCATAAGTGTTGGCCATTTATATCCATAAGGCCCAAGAATCTTGCAAAAATCCGTTGTTGAATGCATCGTGCATATTTTTGTTATTGAAAAAAGATTATTGTTAATTTTTGTTCTAATCAATTCAGAACCTACGACTTTTTCATCAAAGTTCATATTATGTGCAACTAATAACTTTGAATTGCCGAGAATGGCAGAAAACTCACTTAGCGCTCTTTTTAGAGGAATGCCGAATTTATTTGCTTTTTCATTGGATATCCCATGAACTTTAACAGTATCTGGGGGAATTTTGAAATTCTCTGGTTTAATGATATAGCTTTGCTTTGACATCTCTTTACCGGAATTATCACACTGCAACCACGCAATTTGAACTAATCGTGGCCAATTACTTAAATCTGAAACTGGCGCGCTCCAACTTTTTGGGAGTCCTGTGGTTTCTGTGTCAAAAAACAAATACATTTATTTCACCATATTTTTATTTTGCTGTAAATTCCTGCGGATTCCCTGCTTTTTTTTTCGCAAGAAGCATGACTGCAACTGCGACCATGATGAGTATTTCAACGGCTATTATCTGTGATGCGAGGGCAGGCTCGATGATTGCTGCGGCTTCGATAATCGCGCCTATCACGAGGAAAACGTATGCAATGGCAAGCAGGCTTGCCGCGTCCTTGATGATTATCTCAAGGGCATGGCGTTTTTTGCGAGCAAGCACAATGCCTGCGGATAGTATCCCGCCTGCAATAGCGCCGAAGAAATAACCCAGCACTTCAAAGCTCCCGTGCGGGAAGTACCCGATGAATCTTTCAAATCCAGCTTGGGGGCTTTTTTCGAGTATTTCTGTCCCGACGAATGTTCCAATCACGCTTGCGTTCCAGCTGACGATAAAGACTGCCCCGGCACCGTAAAGGAACGAAAGAATTATTGACAGGTTTAGGACCCAGAAGTTGTTGAAGAAAATCAGTTCAAAGCACGCCGGGATTGAGCGCGTGGCGACGTTTTTGCACTCGTTAAACCCGATTGCAGCCCCCGTGATGCTTCTGCCGGTTATTGCCGTGAATACCTGTGCCTGTTCTTCAAAGACTTTTTCGCGCGTGGGAAAAAAGCACTTGCCGTCGGAATCTAAAAAATCGCATGCCGCTTCGTTTGCCGGGAGCACCGAGAACCAGAGCGCATAGCTTGCAACAATGCCGAGGAAGAGGAATATGTAAAACAGCATGAGTGGGTAATGGCGCGTTATAAAGCTTGGGGCAAAGCCAGGGGCATTGATTTCACCCAGGGCCTCGGTTATGAAGAGCCAGTGCAGTAGAGGGGCAAAGGCTATTGTGATAAAAGCCAGGGGCAGAATGCTTAAAGCGGAGGGAAAAACATGGTAAACAAGCCAGATGCTGATGCTTGAAATCGGGAACAAGAGAAAAATGATTATCAATGGCCCGCGCTGTGCCTTTTTCTTGGTTAACAGTTCTTCCAGGACCATCACATGAATTGGAACGCGCGAATTTAAATAAATTTCCACGGCCACTTTTATAGTAACAAAAAGGGGCAGTGGTGGGTTAGTGGTTTTTCCAGGAAGCTTTTTAGGCACAGAAGAGGAGTTTTTGCCGGGAGAGAACTGTTTTGAACAGTCAAGTTCGGTTTACTCGGACTCGATAGGCAAGGAGCACTTTGATTTTGACGAAAAAGTGGTCAGCGTGAAAAAGCTGTCACCTGATGTTTCCATGCTTTCAATTGGAAACGTTGTCCATGCGGTTGTAGTGCTTGTAAAGGACCAGGCCTGCGTCCTTGAGATACTTGAAATGGAGGATCCGCAGAGGCCTGGCAAAAAAGTTGTCTCTGGTTCAAAAAGCTCGGTTTTGCCAGTTTTTTCCGTCATGAACAGCTACGTTAAATTCATGTCGGATTACTTCAAAATCGGGGACATTGTCCGGGCGCGGGTTGAAAAAATCTCGCCAACAGGCATAGAGCTTGAAACCAAATCCGGTCCCGGCCTTGGAGTGGTAATGGCTTACTGTGTTTCCTGCAGGCATGCCCTAAAGCTTGTTGAAATGGAACTCAAGTGCAGTCACTGCGGAAGCAATGAAAGGAGAAAAATTTCAGCTGACTATTCACTCAAATGATTTTTTTTTGCTTGGAGGTTTTTTTTAAATGGAGCTTGAAGTAACCAAAAATGACGGGAACGCCCTTGAGTTTGTGCTTAAGGGGGAGAGGCACACTTTTGCAAACCTGCTTAAAAGCAAGCTTTTGGAGGACAAAAACGTTTCGTTTGTTTCATACGTGCTTGACCACCCGCTTGGGAACAACGCGGTTTTTTCACTTGCGACAAATGGCTCGAAAAAACCGAGGAAAGCGCTTGAAGACGCGCTCAAGGAAATCGAATCCGAGCTTGACGAGTTCTCAAAAGGCGTGAAGAAAGCCCTCAAATGAATCCCCTGCCGTGTAACTTATGGTGCTCAAAGGACTCCGGGAAAAGCTGAAATGGCTTGACCCATTCACCTATGTCGACCGCTACGTCGCACCTGTAGTGAATCCCGGCAGGTCGGAAACAATCGGTTTTTTTCTCGACATTTTTTTTGCCGCTCTTTTCGCATTCATTCTCTACAATTTTTTGGGTTTTGTACTTTCCACTTCCGCGCCAATCGTGATAGTGGTGAGCGGGAGCATGGAGCCCGTGCTTTACCGCGGCGACATAGTGGTGCTTCAGGGCGTGAAAGCCGAGAGTGTTTCAGCGCCCCTTGTAGTGCTTGAAGAGCCGTTCCTGGATTCGCGCCCGTTTTCGGATTACGCTTCTGCCACCTGCGTGGACAAAAAAACGGGTGAACAAAAGGACTGCCAGCTTTTTGGCGGGAAGAACCCGCGCAGCTTTGACACCGTGTCGATAGGGTTCGTGAACGGAAAATCCGTGCAAATCCAGGAAACCGGTGACATAATCGTCTACAATTCCACTTCCTCTGGCGAGCCCGTGATTCACCGTGCCGTGGCAAAACTGCAGGGTATTGACAAGACGGTCATACTGACAAAAGGGGACAGCGAGCTAAACCCCCTCGTTGACCAGCAGGCAGGAATAACCCGTGGGGCAGTGGCGGGTTCACAGATACAGGGCAAGGCGCTCTTCAAAATCCCGCTCCTTGGCTACCTGAAGTTGCTGGTTTTTGACGATTTGCCTGTCCTGGTTTTCGGGTGCAAAAACCCGCGCGGCTGCCAGATTCCTTGAGCCCATGCAGGGCTCGCGACGCGGGCGTTTCGCTTCGCTCAACAGCCCGTGCAGGGCTTCGTACCCCTGCTTGGGCACAAGTACCCTTGCGGGCACAAGCGACGCGTATGTGTCCCGTCTGTGACGGGACAGTAGGATGGTATTCCTATTTATTTTTATTGCAGTCAAAAGGTCATATTGTCCGTGAAACATAAATCGGATGGGGTTTTTCTCGTTGCTTAAGCTTGTTCTAACTGACGCTGTTTTGTTCAAGAAAAGCGTGGATGCCGTGGCGGTCCTGATTGACGAGGCCGAGTTTGTCGTCAAGGACGAAGGGGTTTTCCTCAAGGCAACCGACCCAAGCCAGATTTCAATGGTTGACTTTTCCCTTCCCAAAAGCGCGTTTGCGGAATTCGAGGCGGGGCCCGAGCACAGGCTTGGCGTGGACCTGGATTACCTTAGCCAGGTTTTGTCGCGCGCAAAAGCGGGCGATTCGCTTGAGCTTGAGGTTGACGACTCGAATTCAAAGCTGTTCGTGTTTTTTTCCGGAAAAGCCAAGAGAAAATTCGAGGTCCCATTGATTGACGTGAATTCGCGCGACCTCCCGAACCCGAAAATAAGCTTTGACGCGGAGCTGCGCGTGAAAAGCGAGGCACTGCATGACGCCCTGAAGGACGCGTCCCTAATCAGCACGCACATAATCCTCGGTGTTGACGGGGAAGGCTTTTTCCTCGAGGCACGGTCAAGCAAGGGCTCGATGAAAAACGAGATTCATTCAAGCCAAAAAGAATTCCTGCTGGAGTTCAAGGCGCGCGAGAACGTGCGCTCAATGTTCCCGCTTGATTACCTGTCTGACATCGTGAAATCCGCGCCAAGCGACAGCGAGATTTCCCTGCGCTTAAAGTCAAACGCCCCTGCAGAAATAGCGTACACTGTGGGTGGTGCAAGCTTGCGGTATTTCCTTGCGCCAAGAATAGAGTCAGAGTAAAATGGAGATTTAAAAAATGAAGCTTCCAAAAGTCGCCTTTCTTATCCCTGCGTATGGTTCTGTGAAAATCCCTGCTTACGACTCAATGATTAATTTTGTTGCAAATACAGAGAGATTTTGCCAAGCTGCTTTCATTGTAAAATCCTCTTGTTATGTTCATGAAAACCGCAACCGCCTTGTCAAAGCCTTTTTGGAGGCTGACGAAAAACTTGATTTTGACTATGCTTTCTGGATTGACTCTGACATGGTTTTTACTTGGCAACATGTAAAACAATTGTTGAAATTCATGGAGGAGAAAAATGTTGATATTGCAACGGGTGTTTACTACTCTTTTGTCCAAGGCGGAAAACCCGGACCGGTAATTGTAAGAAAGAAAGAAGATGATTCCTGGGAAACCATGCCTGCTTCTGAACTAAAAGAGCCAATGATAGTTGATGGTGCAGGGTTTGGTTTTGTAGTGATGAAAACAAAAATCTTGAAAGAAATGGCTCAAAAAAAAGGAGAACACGTATTCGGGTTCAGGTTTTCAAAAAAAGGCAAAATGATTGGAGAAGACAACTTATTTTTTGAGGAAGCAAAACAACTTGGCTATGGTCTTTGGGTGGTCCCACAAGTCCGTGTCGGGCACGCAAAGACCGTAGTAGTATAACTCCTTTTTTTGTCAGGTTTTTAAATTCTTCCACAATACCATTACTAACTTTCCTAAATTTTTGGGGGTGTAATAATGGAAAGAAAAAAATCTATAGCAATAGCCTGGTTATTTGCAGTTCTAATTCTGGCTTTTTCGATTTTTGTGACTGCAACAAACAATACGACAAACATAGTTGAAATGATTTTTGACTCAATAGAATTGCAAGAAAATTCTTCAGTTGTAAATAACTCTCATACAAAACTAGTAGCTGACTTGTTTACGGATTCTGATGGATATGCAGGTACAATAAACACTGGTAGTACAACTAGCTATTTTAGAACTGCAAGTGAGCAATATGAATCAAAACCAAGTCAAACGAACACTATAAGTGCTGTTAGTGAACCAGGATTTGAAACAGTAACTGGTTGGACTGCCACCACTTCCGGAACTGCAAACCCGCAGTCTAATCAAAGTTCGACACAAGCCCACTCTGGAACTTATAGCTGGAGGCTTTATCAAAATGGAACTGCAAGTGGAATATCAATTGCAAATGTTCTTAGAAGTGTTGACTTTACGAATGTTAATTACGTTCGATTCTGGTACAAAGTTACAACTTCTATAACTGGAAATGCAAATGTAAAAGCTTATGCTGGAAGTACTCTACTTTTCACATTCCCAACTTCAACTGGTGACTGGGCACAAACGGATTTTCTTGATGTGAGAGCCATTACCGGATCACAAGACCTTAAATTTGAATTTTGGAGTGATTCAGGTCCAAGTGTCACAGGTGAAGTCTACATAGATGACATAACAGCTTACAGCTGGGAAGACGGCGACATTATAACTAATTCTTTGTCTTCTGGAGAAACCAAAAAAATTAACCAAGCACAAGTTTATTTGCCAGATAAAACAATTCCAAGCGACTCGACATTAACAGTTGACGTGTCAAGTGATGGCGGAAGTACATACACGAATAATATCAGTCTTAATCAGATAGTGAATTTGACCTCTACTTTGGGCTCTGATTTGAGGTTAAGGTTCAATCTAAATCCAAATACGAGTAAAGACCAAACTCCGACACTGAAAAATTATTCAATAAAATACTTGACCACAGACCAGCTCGAAGGATTGTTATATGCAAATACCAGTGATTCGTCAGCCATTGCAAACACTACTACGGAAACAAATTTTGACACAAGTTACACCTTGCCTGCAGATGCTTTGACAACTGGCAAAGTCCTGAAAATAAAAGCGCAGGGAAAATACTCTTCAACTGCCACTCCGAACCTAAACCTTAGAATAAAATACGGTTCAACAACCCTGGTCCAGTCAGGAAGCGTCAATGTAGTTAATACCGCTTCAAACCAAGGGTGGTTAGTAGAAGGTACAATCATTGCCAGGACAACCGGAAGCACCGGAACCGCGATGGCAACGGGCTATTTCCACAATGGAAGGAACAATAACATGCCATTGACAAATGCTGGGGCAACCACAATTGACACTACAACTGCAAATACACTGCAGGTTTCGGCTCAATGGAATACCGCAAGCCCAAGCAACACCATTACCTTGGAAAACATAACCATAGAAGCATTAAATTAATCTCGAAGAAGTGGCTTTGGTTCAATAAGAGCTAAAGCCGCTTTACTTTTTTCTTTTTTCAATTAAAGTTATTTCCTTGCGCCAAGAATAGAGTCAGAATAAGGGCCTGTTGAAACCAAAAGTGCGGGGTATTGCAAGTTTTTTCCAATGCATATCTTTAAGTATACAAACACCAATATTGTTTACAGGTGGTCTCTTTGGTTGAAGTGTTGTCCATCCGGCCTTCAGAGGATCTTGAAAAAAAACTTAAGCTTCTGTCAAAAATGGAGGATTTAAGCAGGCCTTCCCTTGCAAGAAAGCTTTTGGCTGTAGGGGCAAAAGAAGAGTTGAAAAATAAGGCACTGGAATTGTACAAAGCAAAAAAAGTCTCTTTGGGCAAGGCCGCAGAAATCGCGGGCATCCCTGTTTTTGAAATGCACAATATTTTGAACACGAATGAAATCCCTCTTAACATAAGCAAAAAGTCGGTTTTGTCGGATTTCAAGAGGGCTTTGGAGCTGAAAATGTGAAAATTGTTCTTGATTCAACTCCACTTATCTATTTGAACAGGGCCGGGCTTTCATGGGTTTTTGGCGAGTTTGAAACCTTTATCCCCCGGAGTGTTTTTGAAGAAGTTGTACTTAGGGGCAAAGAGTTTTACAAAAAAGATGCTTTGGTTGCCGAAAAGCTTGTAAATGACGGCAAAATTGTTGTGGAGTTTCCATCGGTTACTGTTGAGGCAAGGCGCATTTTGGCGGAATTGGGGGAAGGCGAACTCCAGGCAATAGCACTCGCAAAACAAAAGAATGCGGTTGCGATAATTGACGATGATGTTGCAAAAGGTTTTGGCGAAATTTTCGGGGTGGACGTTCACGGGACTTTTTTTTTGATTTCTTTGCTTGTCCACAACAAAAAACTGAGCAAGGCACAGGCAGTAAAAAAAATCCAGGAAATGATTAAACTTGGCTGGAGGGTAAGCGTTGATAAATATTTGGAATTTGTTGAGCTCATAACTAAGTTGTAAATTTTTTTTTAATTTTCCATTTTTTCTATTTTTTCCACCCTCCGCCGGTGCCTTTCTTCTCCTGAAA
>JACQJF010000047.1 GCA_016198165.1 Candidatus Iainarchaeum sp.
AAATTTTGTGCCCCCTAATTGTTTCATGGCTTATATTGAAAAGAAAAAAATCAGCGGCAGGGAATATTTTTACCTGGCCAAAAATGTGCGGATTTCGAAGGGAAAGTGGAGAAAAATAAGGAAATACGTGGGGACTGATTTGTCAAATCTTGAACAGGTGGAAAAGGAGCTTGAACTTATCCAGCCAATTAAACGTTTGCTGACTTTAAGGCAGATGAAAATAATTGAATTGCTTAGGACAAATTATCTGGAAACACAAAAGATTGGCAAAATCCAGTGGAAAACCGGGAAAGACCAGGTAATCAGTTTTATTTACAACACCAATGCGATAGAGGGCGTGTCTGTAAGCTTTGAGGATACCAAAAACATAATCGAGGGGAAAAAAACCAATGAGCAGTACGCAAAAAGAGACGTGAAAGCAGTGCAGAACATGAAAAAATGCATTGACTTTCTTTTCGAGTACAAAGGCGATTTTAACCTGGGCTTGTTGCTGAAGCTTCATAAAATAGAAATGGACGGCGTGCGCGCGGATGCCGGCAGGATAAGAACTGGGCAGAATATTGTCGGGAATTATTTGCCGCCAAGGCCGGAACAAGTGCCTGTGGAGTTGGAAAGTTTTTTTTCGTGGTTCAAGGAGGCTGAAAAAATGCTTCACCCGTTTGAATCGGCTGGCCTGGTGCACCTGAAAATTGCAAGAATTCACCCGTTCATGGATGGAAACGGCAGGGTTTCAAGATTGCTTATGAACCACATCCTTTTCCAAAACAATTACCCGTTACTCAACATTTATAATTCGGAAAAAATGCTGTATTACCTGGTTTTGAGGGAGGTTGATGCAAAGAAAAAAGAAAAACCGTTCATAAAATACCTTTATCAGGTTTACATAAACCAGTACAAAAATTACCTGCTCCAAAATTCCAATTCCCATTAACCACTCAGTGCTGCGTGCGCTGCTGCCATGCGCGCAACCGGGACCCTATAGGGGGAGCATGAGACGTAGTCGAGGCCCGCGTTGTGGCAGAACTCGATTGAATGGGGGTCGCCGCCGTGCTCGCCGCAGATTCCGGCCTTTAACTTTGGTTTTGTGAGCCGGCCTTTTTCCAGGGCGATTTTCACGAGTTCCCCGACACCGTTTCGGTCAAGTTCTACAAACGGGTCTTTTTCAACCGCCTTTTTTTCAATGTATGGGCCAAGGAATTTTGCCGCGTCATCGCGTGAAATCCCAAACGTGGTCTGGGTGAGGTCGTTTGTGCCAAAGGAGAAGAAATCCGCGTGCTGTGCAATTTTGTCGGCGGTGATGCATGCGCGCGGCAGTTCAATCATCGTGCCCACCGAAAAATCGAGTTCTTCGCCTTGCAGGGTTTTTTGCGCGGCGTCAAGCACGAGTTTTTTTGAGTGCTGCATTTCTTTTTCGTCAAACACAAGCGGTATCATTATTTCAAGCTTCACTTTTGCACCGCTTTTTTTTGCCTCGACCGCCGCCTCAAAAACCGCTTTTGCCTGCATTTCATAGATTTCTGGGAACACTACGCCCAGGCGCACGCCGCGGAATCCGAGCATGGGGTTTGCTTCGGACATTTCCTTCACTGCTTTTTCAAGCAGTTCCTTTTCCAGGCCGGTCTTTTCCGAAAGCTCTTCAATGTCTTTTGCCTCTTTTGGCAAAAACTCGTGCAGGGGCGGGTCAAGCAGCCGAATGGTCACGGGCAGGCCGTCCATTGCCGTGAAAATGCCTGTAAAGTCCTCTTTCTGGAAAGCCTTGAGTTTAACAAGTGCCCTGTTTCTTTGTTCCTCCGTGCGCGAGAGAATCATTTCGCGCATGGCGGTAATCCTTTCGCCTGCAAAAAACATGTGCTCTGTCCTGCACAGGCCTATTCCCTTTGCACCGAGTTTGCGTGCAACAACAGCGTCCTGTATGGTGTCCGCGTTTGCACGCACGCTCATCCTTGAAAAAGAGTCTGCCCATGAAAGCAGGCCCGAGAGCTCTTCGGTTATTTCAGGTTCGACCGTGTGAAGCCCCCCTATGAAGACTTCGCCAGTGTAGCCGTCAAGTGAAACCGTCTCAAGTTCTTCAAGGACGGTTTTTGCGTTTTTGACGAACAGTTTGTTGTCTTTTACGTGGATGTCGTTGCTTCCAGCGACACAGCATTTCCCCATCGCCCTGCATATGACTGCAGCATGAGATGTCGCCCCGCCTCTTGCCGTGAGGATTCCTTCTGCCGCGTTCATTCCCTCGATGTCTTCTGCGGATGTTTCCTCGCGCACAAGGATGATTTTTTCTTCAGCGTTCTTTTGTTTGAGTTCAAGTGCGCGTTGTGCCGAGAAAACTATTTTTCCTACAGCCGCCCCGGGAGAAGCGGGGATTCCGCGTGCAATCAGTTGTGCGAGTTTTTTTGAGTTCTGGTCAAGCTGTGGGTGCAGGAGCCTTTCGACTTCTTTTGGTGAAACTCGCAGCACGGCCTGTTGTTTTGAAATGAGGTCTTCTGCGCAGAAGTCAAACGCGGTTTTCACGCAGGACTGTGCGGTTCTTTTCGCGTTTCTTGTCTGGAGCAGAAAGAGTTTTCCTTTTTCTACGGTGAACTCGAAGTCCTGCATGTCGCGGTAGTGGGTTTCAAGCAGGTGGCCGGTTGCCGAAAGCTCTTCAAGGATTCTTGGCATGGTTTTTTTCAGTTCCTCAAGCGAAAGGGGTGTGCGGATTCCGGCTACTATGTCCTCGCCCTGTGCGTTTGCCAAGAATTCTCCAAACAATTGTTTTTCCCCGTTTGAGGGGTTGCGCGTGAAGCCAACGCCCGTACCGGAGTCGTTTCCAAGGTTCCCAAAGACCATTTCCTGGATTGTTGCCGCAGTGCCAAGCGAGTCATCAAGGCCGTGTATCCTGCGGTAGGCGGTTGCGCGCTTTGAGTTCCAGGATTCAAACACCGCACTCACTGCCATTGCCAGTGCTGGGAAAACTTCCTGTGGGAAATCATGGCCGGTTTTTTCCTTGAGTATCTGCCTGAATTTTTGCGTGAGCTCCTCGAGGTCTTTTGCGGACAGGTCGGCGTCGTGCACGTGGCCGTTTTTTTGTTTCAGTCCACTTATTTCCTTTTCGAACAGTTGCGGCTCGATGCCGAAAACCACTTCGCCAAACATCTGGACAAGCCTCCGGTAGGAGTCCCATGCTGCGCGCGGGTTTTCCGTGTTTTTTGCAAACGCGTGCACTGTTGAGTCGTTCATTCCGAGGTTCAGGATTGTATCCATCATGCCTGGCATTGAAACTGGGCTTCCGCTGCGCACTGAAACAAACAATGGGTTTTCAGTTGAGCCGAATTTTTTGCCTGTTTCACTTTCAAGCCTCTCAATGGCAGCCAGGAGTTCTTGTTCAAGCCCGCCTGGCCATTTTTTACCCGCCATGAAAAATTCCCTGCAGGCGTGCGTGGAGACCGCAAAGCCTTTTGGCACGTTTAAGCCTATTGAAGTCATTTCGCAAAGTTGCGCGGCCTTGTTGCCCAAAACTGCGACGTTTTGGGGGGAATTCGCGTTTTTAACGTCCGAGAAAAAGAAAACAAACCGTTGGCTCCCGCTTAGGGAGTTTTCAGTGGCCTTCGACAATTGCATAAAAAAAACCCTTGCGGGAGCTTTAAAACCTCTGCAAAAAGAAATATCATGTATTTGTTTCATTTTGCCGAGGTTTTACGCCGCATATGTGCCCCATTTTCAATGGGGCTGTAATATGGCATATAATTTTGTAGTACTATAGAAAAATGGGCGTCATGAAATTTATAAAGGTTGCTGGGCAAAAACACGGGGGCCACTGCTTGGGTTCATGAAGTGTGCGTCTTTGGCAGCACTTGCCTTGGACGATACTTGTCTGTATTTGCTTAAATATTTCCTCGAATAGTAATTCTGCATGGCAAAAATAATTATTTTTGTAGGGGAACATCCAGCAGAAGCAACCGCAATGCCTATCGGCAGAGCAGTCGCGGCAAAACTTAAGGCACAGGGACATGAAGTCCGATATGAAAGAATCCATGGCCCTTTACCGAGAAGTGGAACTCTTGTGGCTTATAGGGGCAGTGGTGAACCAGTTTATCAAGGAAAGTTTGATTTTAGGGATGAAAAAAGAAGTTGGCAAGTTGAAAAAGTTGCAAGAGACAATCCTGATTGTTTTGTTTTTTCTTTCCACAATTATTATATGCCGGAATATTGGGCCAAAACACCCAAAGAAAGAAATGGGCACATACATGCTGCACGGCAAAAGTATGGGGAGGTATATGATCCAAAAACGAAGAGCGTTATTTTTCAGCATGATAAGGACAGTAGTGCCATTACAAAACTTCCAAATCTTTTCACTGTAGAAATTCCAGTAATTACAACGCGTAATGAAAGATTAGACTTTCCAATGGCAAACCATAAACTTTCAAAGCAATTCAAGTATGTTGGAGAACATATGGCGGATGGGATTGCAGGAAAAATTTCCAGAATGGTGTCAGGCAAAAGAATGAATGTCACGATACCTCGCACATATCCAATACAAATAAAAAGAAAAAAAATAAGAATCAGAAGAACCTAACTTGGAATTTGCTTCTAGTAGTCACTCCAAAATTAATATTTCACAGTAAGTTTCCAGGGTATATGAAAAAAGCAAGCAATTAGACGTGTTATGAAACTTGTTTTCCAAGTATTTCTCCGAGTTCTTTGAGGAATTCCTGTTTTTTTTCCGCCGGAAATTTCACACCTGCTGCCACAGCGTGACCGCCGCCCTCCGTCCCCTCGCCCCACCTAGCCTGGAGTTCTTTGAAAGCCTTGCCCAGGTTCAGTCCGCGGCGTACGAGTTCTCCTGTTGCGCGCCCGCTTGCCTTTACGGAACCGTCGGGGTTGTGCGTGAGTGCAATGATGGGCTTGTTTTCGGAAATCGCGCCAGAGCCATAAAGCATTCCCGCGACTATGCCGATGATTGAGTCTTTTATCCTGTCACCGGCGTCAAAAAAATAAAAGTTTTTGTATTCTTCCACTCCGCGCTCTTTCATCAGCTCTATTCCTTCGCGCAGTTGTTTCCTGTGCTCCGCCAAAAGGCCGAGGGCCACGTGGTAGGCTTCTGCGCGGTCGCCCAAGCAGAGTGAAAGCGCAATGTCGGAGTGACCCCAGCGACCGCAGGCGTTCATGACTGTCCCGAATTCTTTTGCGTCCCGCAGCGGGCTTTGCCTGCTTTCTTTTTCAAGCGTGTAGACTTCGCCAAACATCGCCTGGATTTTCCAGTCAGGCACGTTGTTTTTGTTCATGTGCAGAATGAGTGCGGTTGCAAGCCGCTTTTTTTCCTCGGGGGACAGGCTTTCGTAATTTCGCCACGTTTCGCCTTCCTTGAGGTCTACCCCTGTGCCGAGAATGAATTCGCTGCACGCTTTTTCGTTTGCAGTCAGCCCGGGAATAATGGGGTTTGAGGAGAACTGCAGAAACTGTACAAGCGGGCGCGATATTCTGCCGTAGAGTTTTAAGTCGTTTTTTTTCGACAAGACGCCTTTCCCAATCCCTTCTTCGAGGATTTCCCGGTTGTGCCCTGAAAGGCCGGTTGATTGCTCCTGCATGTCGCCTAAAGCACCGACGACTGCCAAAGCGGATAGGTCCCTGTTGTCCCCAAGTTCGCGTGCCACCATGTACGCTGTTCCTGCTGCGCTGATTTCGCTCCCGCCGTCAACGCCAAACAGAAGCGGGTTCAAATGAAACGGCCATTCTTCTTTTTCAGGCTGGTGGTGGTCGATGACAAAAAAATTTTCTTTCACTATTTTTTTGAGCAGGCCAAGCTGGCCTGAGCCAAAGTCGATGAAAATGTAGTTCTGTGCAGTGCCGGCGATTTTTTCGATTTCTTCTTCGTAAAGTTGTTTGAGGATTTTTGTGGAAAATTTTTTTCCAAGGCGGTTAAGGGCTGTGCACATGATTCCTGTCGAAGAAATTCCGTCGGCGTCGTAATTTCCTACAACCAAAAAATCGTTTCTTTTCCCTATTTCCACTGCGATTTCGCGGGCTTTTTGCACAAAGGCAGTGTTCATGAAAATTATTTGCCCCGCTTTTGGTTTTAAAACAACGCACAGAGAGGGTTGCCGGTGCGAGTGGCAGATAAGTATAATTGTCAAAATCGTGTATTATCGCCCCTTCGAAGAAGGGGTACATACGCGTCGCTGGCTCACGCATGGGCCAATGGAAAGGGTTTAATCCCCTAATGGCGATAGTATTGTTGACATGGGCTTGTTTGAATGGCTTTTTGGGTGGCTTTTTAGAGAGCGGAAAAAAGCCGGGAAGACGGAAATGTGGGAGCTGGAAAAAACACTTTTTTATGTAGAAGAAGCGTGTGCGGAGGACGCAAAAAGCCTTGAAAAGGAAATTTTTTCCCGTTTATCGGAAGTGAAGCACCTCCTTAAAACGCTTGATTCTGCGATTGATGAAGCGCGGAGAAAAAATGTTTCGCTTGACGAGGGGAATTTTGGCCTGCGCCGCATTGTCGTCACTTCCCGTGACGGTCTTTTGAACAGGTTTTCCCAGTTGTCGAAAAAACTCGAGCCCCCTAAAACCACCATGGTTTCTGAAATCTATGGCTATGCCGTGTCCTCGAAAAAAATCGTGAGGGAGGAAGTCATCCAGTCGCGCAAGAACATTGCATACTCAAAGGCACTCCTTGCAGAAGAGATCAAGGCGATTGGAAAGGAGCTTGAGGAGATTGACAGGGTTTTTTCCTCCATGCAAGAATCTTTCGAGAAAAACAGGGTCGCGGGCCTTGCGGAGTTCAGGAAGCATTTTTCCGGCCTCGAGTCAGCCATAAAAGAGCGCGAGGCACTTGAAGAGGAATGCAAAAAAGGCCTTGCACTTGTAAACGATGCAGCCCTTAAAGCAAAGAGGCTTTCAATTGACATTGATGAGCTCATGAATTCCTCTTTTGCGCATGAGCTCTCAGATATTGAGGCAAAATATAAGGCTCTTTTTGACGAAAAAGGGGCGTTGCGGCAGAAGTTTCTTGCGGTCCTGGAAAAAGTCGACAAGCCCCTTACGAGGTTTTTGAAAATAGCCGCATCAAGTGACGGCGTTGTGCCGCACGAGGAGCGTGACCTTGCAAACTCGTATTTCCAGAACGTGCTTGTTGCCTCAAAGCGCGACCCGAAAGGCGAGCAACTGAAAAAGATTCTTTCGCGCGTGCTTGCAATGGTTGAAGACGGAACTATATCCATGAAGGAAAAAGAAAAGGAGAAACGCGTGCAGGCGCTGCGCGAGGTGATGGAGTATGATTTTTTTTCAGAGGTTTTCTGGAAACTGAACTCACTTGAATCCGAAATCCTTGGTGTTGAGAGGAGAATTTCTGAGTTCCCGTTAAACAAAAAAATTTCTGATGCAAATAACGAGCTTTCAAGTGCTAAGCGGGAGCTTTCGAGTGCACAGGAAACGCTTGAGCGCCTTAACCAGAAGAAAAAGCAGGCAGAAAGCGGGGTTTTGGCTGCAAAGGGGCTTGCAGAAAAGCTTGCAGGCAGGATAACCGAAAACCAGGTCATTATAAAGATTGATTAGAGTTTTTCAACCGAGTCGCAAAAATTGCCTATTGTTTTGACCGTGTTTTCGCCTTTTTTCGAGTCAATGGCAAGGATAACCGTTTTTATTCCAAGCCCTGATAGTTTTGAGACAATGGTGTGGAAGAATTTTTCCACCCCTTTTTCTTCATTGTAGACCAGGAGGGCGTTTATGGAGTCGAACACCAGAAAACCGTTCGATTTTTTTTCGGATATTTTTTTTTCAACTTCCGAGAAGAGGATTGAAAGGTCTTCCTGTTCTTCAAGCACGGTTATCTGCGTGTCCGTTTTCCCGTTTTCCTTGGCCGGGCTTGCATCGATTATTGATAAATATTCTGTGGGGGTGTTTGCTTCTTTTAATTGTGACAATATTTTTTTCCCTGGCATGCCTATGCTTACAAGCGTGCCCCTGAGGCTATTTTTCATGAACAAGCGCAGGATGGAGGTTTTGGTTTCCTGTATTTTTTGGGAGTCAACCACGAATAGCACGATGTATTCCGCGCCAAGCTTTGACAGCCTTTTTTCAACTTCAAGGTCGGTCTTTCGCCCGGGTGAAAGGGCTTCGAGGAGTTTGTCCTCGCTCCACGGGGTTTCAGAGCTCATTTTCACGGTTTTTTTCTGCGGCGGCTTCATTTGAGGTCCTCGAATACTTTTGCGTTAATCAGGACGTTTAAACCGTTCTTGTCTATCTTTATGGGCTTGAGTTCTTCTGCAATGCTGGTGTTCCTCATTTTTATGACTGCAATGCTGCGGACAAACTTGTTCCTGATTTTCGTGTGGTATAAAAGAATCACCCCGTCCGCAACGTATTCCTCAAGCCCGAAAAGGGAGCGTTCCCTGTCGAGGGTTATCTCGTTTGTCACTATGCTTGTGCAGTTTATTTTTTTCAGCATTTTTCCAAGGGACACGATTTTTTTCCTTGCGTCAAGTTCTCTTTCAAAAAACAACCGGAATATGACCCCGGGGTCGATGACGCATCGTTGTGCGGAGATTGCCTGGATGTTTTCCTCGACAGTGTTTTTGAGTCGCTCAAAATCGTAAAGCTCTATTGGGACTATGCGGAGCTTGCCCTGGTCGACGAATTTTTGCATGTCCCACCCGAATTCCTTTGCGCCCTCGATAATCGAGCCTTCCGGTTCTTCAAGCGAAATCAGGACGCCGTTTTCGTTAAAGTCGGTTATGCCTTTGTAGAGGTATTGCCAGCAGAAAAGTGTTTTTCCGCTTCCCGGGTCCCCGCTCAAAACGACTAGGTTTCCTTTCGGAATCCCGCCTGAAATCATTTCGTCAAGGCCAGGAACCCCCGTTTTTGTGCGTGGAAAATCGAATTGGTCTTTTTTCATAACTTGGACAGACTGCTTTTTTTTTGTAAAAAACAATTGGTGCCCAATGCTTTTAAACTATTTTCGCGTAATGGGGACGGGTTTTTTTCACATTCGGCCCGGATTTTTTCTTACAGGACACGCAATGTGGCGGCATGGCGGCCTTACAGGCAAAAATCGCAAAATGGCCCCCTGATGCACTGGCCGTGAATTCGCATTAAAAAATCGGGGGGCCTTGTTGCTGCCGTGACGGTTCAAGCAGAGCTATTGGGTGCAAGCTGCCCCCTCAAGCTCCACGCAGGGGCCAAACTGCCGCAAGGCAAGTAGGGCTGAAAGCCGTACGCGCCGCGGGCTCGCGAAGTGGCCCACAGATTCTTTTAATAAGTCCTTTTTCGTAGTTTTTTCTGCAATGGATTCACAGAACAAAAGGCTCTCGGATGCAACTAAAAGTCTCCTTGAGTCCGGCATCAGTGAAAAGGACATTCTTTCAAGCCTCACTGACACCGGCCTTTTGGAAAAGGATGCGCTTGGGATAATCGAAAAATCCCGCCACGAAATCGAGGAAAGAAAAAAAGCAGGGGCTTCACCCGCTGAAAGAACAGGCTTGTTTGGAAAAATTTTTGGGCCACGCGTGCAAAAAAACGGTTCTGCAAAACCGCCTGAAAAAAATATCCCACCTGCACGGGATTTTGGAGAATCCGAAAAAAAAGAAAAGCCAAAGAATGTTTTTAGTGGAAAATCTTTCCACGAATACCTTGAAACAGAAGAGAGGCAGCCAAGCGGTTCTCGGGAAATACTGCCCATCCGCGTGAGTGATTTTGACAGGCTTATTTCAAAAGGCGGGCTCAACAGGGGGGACACCATACTAATTTCAGGTGGCTGCGGCACGGGAAAAACTACTTTCGGGCTCCAGTCGATTTACAACGGCGCGCTGAACGGGGAAAAAGGCGTTTACCTGACTCTTGAGGAAAGCCCGCAGAAAATGAAGGAAAACATGAAGCAGAACTTTGGCTGGGACATTGAAGCACTCGAGCGCGAGGGAAAGCTTGCGGTCATAAAAATCGACCCGTTGACTATTGCGCGTGCGGTTGAAGCCACGCTGGCAAAAGAGCGGGGCGGGCTGTACCTTGAGTCCGAGCAGTTTGATTTGCCGTTCCAGTTTGACTTGCCTTTCAGGCCCGACAGGGTGGTCGTGGATTCCCTGTCCGCGCTTTCAATAGCATTCATGGAGAACGGGCAAAAAGGCTACAGGCAGTATTTGAGGCATTTGTTTGAGACTCTTGAAAAATACAATTCGGTGAACTTTGTTTTTTGGGAGACCGAGCAGGACCCTCGGGTTTATTCCAGGTCAGGCACGGAGGAATTCCTGGCAGACGGGGTCATTGTCTTTTACAACATCCAGATACACAATATCCGCCAGCGCGCCCTTGAAATACTGAAACTCAGGAGCTCCAACCACCTGCGAAAACTAATGCCCTACAGGATAGGCGAGCACGGGATAGAAATCTTCACCAACCAGGAGATTTTCAGGGAAGACTAAAACTTTGATTCTCATGCCACGTTTAACTGCAAAACAGCAGGCACTTTTGAAAGAACTAAAAGAGACTAAACGACGTCACTGGTATTGGTTAAACTTAAAGAGCTTTATTCAACTTGAAGCATTCCAAGGTGCGTTTCAGCAATACACGAGTTCACAAGCCCATGTTGATCCAGACAAAGCCAAAGAAGGCAGGTTAGGAAGAAGGCTTTTATATTTGCATGATGCATTTGGAAAAGCTGCAGAAGAAGCTGGAAAAGACCTCTTTGTAATAGCACAAAGGTGTGAGGCTGCAGGCATACCTCACGAAATTATTTCAAAACATGTAAAGTCGCCTCTGAAGGACCCAAACATTGAACCAACTATGGAAAAGCTACTCGTGTATTTGGAAGGAGAAAAACCTCTTCATGTCGCAAAAAAAGAGTTAAGAGATGCAATTGCAAAAGCAGACAGTAAAACTTCTCATAGAGAAATCAATATTTTGGCAAAATATTTGGCTGCGCTGAACAGAATCCCTCAACCACCATATGAGCCTTCAAAAAAAGTAAGAGATTATGTAAGAATGCGAAGAAGGCCAAGAGGATAATAGAGATAAAAAATTTCAAGGGAAATTAAACAACCACCGGTCATAGACCGGTGGAATTCACGAAGAATGAGAAATAACACCGACGATAGTCTCAGACCACTGGTCAAAGACCAGTGGAATTATGGATTAAATTCCAAGTAATTCCTTTACTTCCTTTATTTTTCTCGGGTTGATTGAAACGTGCTGCTCGTTGGTTGACTGCTTTGCAAGCAAATAACTCTCGTTAATCAATTCTTTAACCGCTTGTTTTATTGCTTTTTGGCCTTTTTTGTTGGAGCGGATGTGGTCTGGAAGGCCTTTGCTTAGGTTAAAAACCGCTGTATGCGCTCCACCTATTTTTCCAATGTTTATCAATTTCCTCAGGATAAATCTCTTGATTGAATCCACTTCTTCAGACATTTATTCAAAAAAGTGAAAAATCTGCTTAAAAAGACGCTCTATTCCTACAATGGAATGTTAATATGCCAAGGCAAAGGATATAAATAGTTCTGTGGTTATTTATTTAGGCGATGATGTGGCTAACCTGCTCTTGGACTTTTTAGGGGACAATCCAAACACCAGGCTTTTGGAGTTTTTGATAACTGGCAGGGAATTTGATTACAGTCTTACAGACATGGCAAAGAATGCAGGCATCGGCTGGAGCACGTTGCACAGGATTCTTCCAAGATTACTAAAGCAAGAAATAATTATAGAAACAAGGGAGATAGGCAGGGCCAAGCTGTTCAAGCTTAACCAAAAAAACGAAGAAGTGAAAAAATTAACAGAGCTATACGATAGTTTGCTTACAAAACAGCTTGAAGAGTTTAAAGAAAAAAACCTGCTTGTAATGGCAAAATAGACAAAGTTGTGCAGTTGAATAATAAATTTTCAAATCATTTTTTTGACGGGCCTTTTTTCTGCATGGGTTCGGGGCCCAGTTCTATTTTGTACATCCTGAACTTGTCCAGGGACATGAATTCGTCGACAAACATCCCAAAGTCCCCGATGACGGGGTTTTTTGAATCGCTTTCAAGGGCGGTGAAGAAAGCGTCAATGCTTGCTGCCCTGATTTTTCCGATGAGTGAATGCACGAATTTGAGGACGGTTTTTTGGTTCTCGTAAATCATGAGGGTTGAAATCGAGTCAAATATCACCACGCGGGGTTTTTGTTCCTCGATTGCACTGCTTATTGCAAGGCTGAGTTCAACAAGGGCGTTGGGTGAAACCACGAACGTGCAGTTGTCTTTTTTTTGCACGCTGGGTTCAGCAGTGCTCGTTATCGCGTCAATGAAATAAAATTTTTTGATGTCGACTTTTGCTTCCTCAAGGCTCGCCAAAAGGGCAGGGTAAAGTTCGTTTAGGCTCACGTAAAGCACGCGGGGGTATTTTTCAGACAGGTACCCTGCAAGGTAATGGATGTTTTTTGCATATTCCTCGCCCTGGATTGTGAGAAGCAAAAGCCTTGATTCTTTTTTTGATTCTTTTTCCGGTTTTTTCAGGCCGGCAAAGCTGGGTGTTTTCGGGTTTTCTTCACTTGGTTTTTCCGGCCTTGGTTCAAGGAGTTTCTTTTCAAGCGGGGACCTGACGATTATTTCTTTGACTATCCCTCTTTTTTCCTCGAAAAAATTGGAAAACTTCCTCTGGCCCTGCGTCTGTACTGGCTTTGTTTTTTCCTCTTTTTTGAAGAATTTTGACAAAAACCCTTCACTGTTCGTTTTTTTTCCCAGTACCATTTTTGCAAAACCTTTTTGGCGGCGGAAAGCTTTATTTCCTGGTTTCTTTCAGGTTTTTTATTCTTTCCTCGATTTCAACTATTTTTGCATTGTAATCTGCAAGATTTTTCTTGTAAAAGGACCCTGGCATTGTCCCTTTTCCGAAATATTCCGACTGCATGGACTTTATCATTTCCAGGGTTTTTTGCTTTTCTTTTTCAAGGTCAGCTAGCTTGTTTTTCTTCCTTGCCCCTGACAAGACCGCGTGACCGCCCACAAAAATTACAAATACAATGCCGGCTACCAGGGGGCCGTATTGTTTTACCATGCATGTGAGGGAGCAGGTTATTACAATGACAAGTTTTTTTTCCGAGGAATTGCCAAAAGAGTCTGATGCACTCACCACTGCTTCAGTTACTCCAAGGCCTGCCGAGGATAATGATATGCTTGTTTCAAAAATGTTTTCCCCGGTTTTTGACAGGGGGAACTGGGTGGCCCCGAGTGAAACCTTTAAATCAGGTGCAAGGAGTGGCTCTCCGTTTGGATAAGTTGCTTTTATTGAAAACTTTACCTGTTCTCCCGAGTCAAAAGCGGATGCTTTCGGCTCAAGTATTTCCATCAGGATTGGGGAGCGCTGCACGCTGAGTTTAAGCGTGCCTTTTCCGCCGACGGAGGCTGTTTGCGTGTTTTTTTCCGCCAGGACTTCCAGGTCAAAGTCACCCGTTTGTGCGTCAAGTGGAATCCCGTACTCTAAAAAATAAGTGCCATCCTGCCGGTTTTCAAGAAAAATCTTTTCCCCTTTTACACTCCAGAAAACGGCGTTTGCATCCGTAACTAACCCCCCTGCATCCGCTATTTCAGCATTGATTACAAGTTTTTCACCCCGGAAATAAGAACCCGCAGCCGGGCTCAGGAATTTTATGAGGAGAAAACCCGCTTCCCTTTTTTCGTTCATGGTTATTTCTTTGAGGACGCTTCCTTCGGTTGAGGAAATCTCTGCAACCCATTTCCCGGCAGGGTCGAGAAAACCCGTCTGCAGGGAGTAAATGTATTCACTTGAAGCGGGGCATATTAAATCCAGGTCAAGGATAATCCTTGCGCCGTGTTTTACGGAGAAATGGTTCACGCGGTTTTGAGTGCACTCTATTGTGAAAACCATTTTGTCGCCTTTTGAGTATTCTTCGCTTGGCAGGCTAACTGCAAGCCCGTGGGCAAGTGTAGCGGAAAAAACCAGTGAAAGAATGGTTAAAATCGCTTTTTTCAAGTGTGTTTCCCTCCGGCTTTTTTCCCTGGTTTTTGGAATATTTGCGCAAAATCCGTCCATTTCAAGTAGAGATTAACGCGTTTGTGGTATTTTTAGCTTTCTGGAGCCAGAAGGGGCTGCAGAAAACCGTTTACCTCTGCCCTGATTTTTTCAAGCTCTTTTCCTGAATCCGCTTCAAACCTCAGGATGAGTTTTGCCTGCGTGTTGCTTTTTCGCACCAGGCCCCATCCATGCGGAAAAACCACCCTGATGCCGTCAATCGTGACTGATGAGGGGAATTTTTCCAGGAAATGTTTTTTCACTTTTTCAACAATTGCCCCTTTTTTTTCTTCCGGACAGTCAAGCCTTATCTCCGGCGTGTTGAAGTAAACAGGAAAGCTTTCAAGCACGCGGCAAAGCCCCTTTCCGTCCTGGATTGCCCCAAGCAGGCGTCCTGCGGCGTAGAGGGCGTCGTCAAAACCGTAGAATTCGTCTGCAAAAAACATGTGCCCCGACATTTCCCCCGCCAAAAGGATTTTTTCCTCGCGCATTTTTGACTTGATGAGTGAATGCCCGGTTTTCCACCAGACAACCTCGCCCCCGTTTTTTTCCGCAATGTCCTGTACAAGCCTGCTGCACTTTACATCAGCAAGGATTTTTCCACCGGGGTGTTTTTTCAGGAAGTCAAGTGCAAGCACGCAGAGTATCTTGTCAGCGAAAACCAGTTCACCGTTTGAAGTCACGACCCCAAGCCGGTCGGCATCCCCGTCAAAGCCCAGGCCCAGGTCGGCTTTTTCTTCCACGACTTTCCTTGACAGGGCGCGCATGTTTTTTTCCTCTGTCGGGTCGGGCAGGTGGTTTGGGAAAGAGCCGTCAAGGCCCGTGAAAAGCTCGACGACCTCAAGGCCCCACGAGCGCAGAACACCTGGCGCAATCATGCCTGCAACGCCGTTGCCCGTGTCAACCACGACCTTGATTTTCTTTGGAAGCCTTATCTTTCCCGAAAGCATTGCCGCATAGGAATCGGCAACGGTTTTTGCGCATAGGCTTCCCTTTCCCGCGAGGAATTCTTTTTTCTCGATTATTTTCCTGATTTGCTGCAATTGTTCCCCGAAAACCGGGGCGGTTTTTTTTGACGCCAATTTCAGGCCGTTGAATTCAGGCGGGTTGTGGGAAGCCGTGACTATCGCACATCCATCGTAATTGCCTTTGCAGGTTTCAAAGTAAACCATTGGCGTAGTGGCAAGGCCGACAAGGGTCACGTGGCAACCGGTTGAAACAAGTCCCCTTGCAAGCGCCTGTGCGTAAGCGGGGGATGTTTTGCGGTTGTCGTGCCCCACGGCTATTTTTTCCCCGCCTGTTTTGCGGAAAAAAGTGCCTATCCCTTTCCCCAAAAGCCCCATTGTCCGGGGTGAGAGTTCCCTGTCGACAAGGCCGCGTATGTCGTATTCCCTGAAAATCTCGTGTGTTAGGCTCATAAAGAAGACAGGGAAGGCTAAGGAAAAAAAAGGAATTGGTTTTTTGAAGCCTAAAGGTGCAAAAATCAATGGTGGTTTGAATTGGTTTTGGTTATAGTGACTGGGGGTTTTGGCTCTGGAAAAACCACTGTCACAAGGGCTTTTAAGAGTCGTGGCTGCGTGGTTTTTGACTCTGACAAGATAGTTGAGGAACTTTACAAAAAAAATGAAGTGCAAAAAAAACTTGCAAAAGAATTCGGCGCTGAAGTTATTGCACGTGGAAAAGTTGACAGGAGTGCTTTGGCAAGAAAAGTTTTTTCAGACAAACCGATGCTTAAAAAACTGGACCAAATTGTGCATCCGCTCGTGTTTTCGCAAATCAGGAAAAAAGTGAAAAAAATCCCGTCGAAAAAAATTGTTGCAGTCGAGGTGCCGCTTTTTTTCGAGTCCCCGCTTGCACGCCCACTTTACCCTGATTTTGTG
>JACQJF010000048.1 GCA_016198165.1 Candidatus Iainarchaeum sp.
AATTCATACATCCTGGCCTGCCTCAAAGCGGAACGCCTTATTGCTTCCTGCCTTTGCCTTGAGCCGGCTGGTTTGTGTATTCTTGACATTGTTTTTCAAATATTTAGGCCTTGGATAGTATTAAATAATTCTTATTTGTTGTTTGTTTTATGTTAGAGGATTTTGTAAGCGGTTTTGAAGTGGAGTTTGCAACCCTCCTGGTTTTTTCCCTGATAGTTGGTTATGTGATTGGTGCGGAGCGCGAAGGCCGCGGAAAAGCAGCTGGAATCAGCACGCACTCTTTTGTGATTGCGGGTTCCGCGCTGTTCACTTTTGGCTCCATATGGCTTGACCCTGCTTCCCCCGCACGCATTGCCGCGCAAATTGTCA
The DNA here is from genome assembly GCA_016198165.1 of Candidatus Iainarchaeum sp. Classification (GTDB taxonomy): domain Archaea; phylum Iainarchaeota; class Iainarchaeia; order Iainarchaeales; family GW2011-AR10; genus JACQJF01. The sequence goes on from JACQJF010000048.1 coordinate 370, forward strand.
CGGGCGTTGGCTTTCTGGGTGCAGGAATAATCCTGAAAGACAATTCTGGTGAAATAAGGAACCTGACGACTGCGGCAAGCATCTGGTTCTCCGCTTCAATCGGGATGGCGATTGGCTTTGGCTGGTACGCGATTGCTTTAATTGCAATGATTTATGCCGTGGCAGTCCCCCGCATTCCCCATTACAGGCACGGGCCAAGGCTTGAGGAAAAATAATTTTTTTCCCTAAAACAGGCCTGATTCTTTTACGCCGTTTATGACGAACTGCACTGCAAGCGACATGAGGAGCAAACCCATGACTCTTGTCGCGATTTTCATGCCGATTGCGCCAAATAGTTTCGTTATCCTGTCGCTTTGCGTGAACAAAAAGTACCCCATGGCATAGGCTGCGACTGATGCAACGACAAACTCAAAGGCCTGGAAGTTCGTCCTGGTCCTTGAAAAAAGCACGATGCCTGTGGTTATCGCCCCGGGCCCTGTTATCAATGGTATTGCAAGCGGGGTGATTGCAAGGTCCTCTTTTTCCTCTGCGGTCTGCTGTTCATTCGGGGTAAGTTCCGTCCTTGTTTTCACTCCGAACAGCATTTCAAGGGAAATCAGCATGAGCAGGAAGCCGCCTGCGATTTTGAATGAAAAAAACTCTATGCTAAGGTACTCGAAAATCGCCAGGCCGAAAAAACTGAACAAAAAAAACGCGACAATGGCAATCGCGTGGCTTTTGCGTATGGTCTTCATCCTTTCTTCCCTTGGCATTTGGTGGAGAAAGGACATGAATATGGGGATGTTTGCAAAAGGGTCGGTAATCAGGAATACGGAAATGAATACGAGGATGGGGAAAGCCGGGTCTGCCATTCAAACAACCAACCGTTGATGTTTTTTTAAACGCTTGCGGTTGCCTGGGGCTCCTGTTTTTCAGAGAATTCCGGGAGCCGCTTGTTGAGTCGCGGGTTGTGGTTTTTCTGGTCGTAAACAATCTGCATGTGCGGATAAGCTATTTGGACATCGTTTTGTTTTTCCGCTTCTGAAAGGAATGACCTCGTTATCTCTGTCCTCATGCGCCGGATGGACCGGATGTCTGCAAGATACAGTACGTTTAAGCCAATCCCGGAATCAAGTGCATCAACCCTGATGTGGGGCGAGGGTGGTTCCTCGATTGCCTGCTGCTCGATTGTCTTCATGGTCTCGATTTTTTCCTTGAGGCTTTCCTTGAGTATGCCTTTTGAGAGTTTTTTTGAAGCCTCTTTGAGGAGGAAAATCGCGTCTTCAAGCTCTTTTTTGTCCGCCTTTCCGCTTTTCACCGGAATGGTGACGTATTTTTTCGTTGTCCTTGATGCAATGTCAAAAAGAATGCCTTCCGCTTTTTTCCAGTTGCTGTCATAGGTAACCATGAAAGTGAGGTCGTCCCAGTAAAAGTCGAACCTTTTGGTGTAATTCATCACCGGCGTGGTGAGGATTAACTCGTTTGGAATGGTGATTGTCTGCTCGCTTTTCTCGTGGCTGTTCACCCTGGTTCCCTGCAGCGTGGTGTGCATGATGCTTATTCCTGTCACGTCACCCCTGTGGGCAGCTACCTCTATCCTGTCTCCGAGGTTGAATGGTTTTTTGAGCACGAGCACGAGCCACCCGACGAGGTTGAGGATTGGTTTTTGCAGTGCAAGCGTCAGGCCAAAACCGATCAACCCCAGGGAGGCTAGGAATATGCCGATGTCCTTGAAGAGCGTTGAAGCTATGAGCACTATCATGAGTGCCCATACGACGTACGAGTAAAGCGAGACAATCAGCTTGATTTCTTTTTTCTTTCCCCGGTTCTCCAGGTGCTTTGAGATAACGTACTTGGTCACGGTGAGAAACACGGCGGTTCCAAAGATTAGGAAAACTACCTGTGTGATTGCAGGCAGGTAGCTTGTGAGCGAGTTGCCGTTAAAAAAGTTTGTCGAAACGATTTCAATTATGAGTGAAGAGTAAGCCAGGATTATCGCAAGTACTGCAAGCACCAGGATGGCGAATATGACTGCCTGCCTGAATTTTTCCGGGTTTTTCAGTTTTTCAAGAAGCGGCTGCTGTTTCGGAGTGTTTTCGGCGTCAGTCAACTGAAATCACCATTAAGAGTAAAAAAAATAGTGCAATTGTTTTTACGAAAAAAAGGCATTAAAAAACGTTCCATCCACTGTCTTTATTTGCTGGTGGGGGGCCTGGGAAAGTACGTTTTCCAAAAAAAGCCGAAATTCCAGGTACAGCCAGCACTTCGCAGACAATTCCCTTTGTTTTTGCCCAAAAACACGTTAAAATGCCTTTTTTAGGCGTTTTTTTGGTTATAGCTTTAAAAAGGTTTTCGGG
>JACQJF010000052.1 GCA_016198165.1 Candidatus Iainarchaeum sp.
ATGGTTTATGGATAAGATTTTTATCGCGATTCTGGGTGTCGGAAAGGGCACCTGGGGTCATGTGGCAAGGATTATTTCCGACCAGGAATTTGACAAGAGGCTCCTTATTTCCACTGAATGGGTGAAAGAAAATTTTGCACCCCCCAAGGAATGCGAGTGGATTCTGATTAACAACCGCGCAGGCTTTGACGTCATAAAGGATGAAATAAAGTCCAAGTTGCCAAAGGGCGAGCTTGTGGTTTCAATTGTTTCTGGTTCCGGTAAGGAGCACATGGCGCTCATTGCGGCTTTCAGGGAAATCGGCGTTGACTACAAGCTTGTCACCCTGACTGGTGACGGCGTCAAATACTACTAGCCAGAAAAAAAAGGGGGGCTGTTTTTTTTTGGCAGACCTGGTTCTCCTCGTCCTGCTCTCCCTGGCAATACTGCTTGGAGCCGCGGCTTTTTTTCTCCTGCGTAAAATTTCTGTGCTTGAACAAAGGATTTCTGACTTGTTGTTTGACAGGTCGAGTTCTGCCGTGCGCTTTGGAAAAATGTCAGAGCAATTAATGCCGTTTTCCGGCAAGACTCCATTTTCCCCCGGGAATTTTCGCTTCATTGGCGCGCCCATTGACGGCATTGCCTTTGAAGACGACTGGATTGTTTTTTGCGAGTTCAAGTCCGGTGGCGCGGTTCTTTCCGAGCGCCAGAAAAAAATCAGGAAACTTGTGGAGGAAAAAAAAGTGCGCTGGGAAGAAATCCGGCTTTCTTAGTATTTCATCCTGTAGCGCAGAAGGCAACTGGTTCCGCCAAGGCCGCTTAGTTTTTTCCCTGCTTCGGTCTTTGAAGAGATTATGTGTATTTTTCCGCCGCTTTGTTCAACCATTGCAAGGAGTTCTTCTGCGTGCTTCCTGTTTTTGAGGAGATAATCATCGCTTAATAGAAAATGTTCGGCGGCTCCTGTCCGGATTGCTTTTCCGCATTCCTCAGGAGTTACAACCGCAAGCCCGCTTCCGCGCCCCAGCTCTTCAAGTACTTTTTCCAGGAGCCTTGTTTCTTTCGCCAATTGTGACTGCGTGATTATTTCCTCTATCGCGCCGCTTTTTATGAGCTCGTTTAAGCCTGTTACCCCGACTGAGTCTGTGTGCAGGTAAAATGCGGGGAGTTTTATTCTTTTGTCCTCGAGGAATTTTTTGAAGTTGTCTTTTGTAAAGCCGGGGCCTGCAAAGATGGCTTTTTGCGGTGCTTCCTCGACGGCTTTTTTTGCTATTGTTTCAAAGAAAACGTCTTTTTTTTCCTGGGTGAAAAACATTTTCCCGCTTTTCTGCGACCTGATTCTTGCCTTTGTCTCAAAGCCTTTTTCTGCAAGCAGGGCGATTTCCGCTTCCTCGTCGTCAAGCACTATGATGAGTGTCTTGCCTCTTCCTGATGCCTGTTTGGCTTCTTTTAGGCGTTCAACCTGGTGGTTTTTGAGGGCTTTTTTCTTCACTTTGACTTCTTTTCCGGGGAAAATGTCAAGGGCGTGGTGTGCCTTCATTTCCACGAGCTCGGGGGGCTTTCCGCCAACTATTACCCCGAGTATACGCAGGTGGCCGCTTGACTCGTGGAACTCTATCCTTTCAGCCTCGATTTCGTAGTAAACGTTTTCCTTGGTGACTTCCATGCCTTCCTCTCTGGGCTTTATTTTCCGCTCTGTTTTTGCGCATACCGTGTCCATGGGCTCGATGATTCTTTCAAGGTGCCACAGGTCGTCAAGGTTGTCCGGCACGACTTCAAAAAAACCGTTTTTTGTGTCAATCTTTAAAATGCGCATAAAACCACTGCATTAAAGCCAGTGCCCCGAAAAAGAGTTAAAATATGGCGCAATGCAAAACCATTTTTTCTTCTTTTTTTAACCTTTTTTCTATGGAATACTTGTTTGCATGTGCTCGATTGCCGGTGCGGTAGCCAGGGGTGGCAAGGACGTTTTTCCCGTTCTTGTGGAACTGCTTTCATTCATGCCCCACAGGGGCCCTGACGGCTTCGGGGTCGCGGTGAATGGCCAGGCCGTGCACGCAAAAACCATTGCCGGGCTAGCCGGGGAGAAACCTTTGCCGGGCCATCTTGGAATCGGGCATTCCCTGCTTTCAATTACAGGGCATGGAAAACAGCCGTTTTCATCCTGTGATGGCAAGGCTTTTTTATGCCACAACGGCCAGATATACAACCACGAGGAAATCAGCAGTGGCCTTTCGGGGAAACATTCTTTTGTCTCGACGTCCGATTCTGAAGCGATTCTTCATTTCCTCGAGGAGCACGGCTTTGACTTTGAGGAATTCTTTTCTGTTTCGCGTGGAGTGTTTTCCTGTGCCGTTGCCCTGCAGGATACACTTGTTGCTTTTCGTGACATCATCGGGGAGAAGCCCCTTTGGTTTGGATGGACGGGTGATTTTTTTGTTTTTGCTTCCGAGCCGCAGGCGCTGAAAAGAATCGGGGTAGCGTTCCCGCGCCCTCTTGAACCTGGGTTTTGCCTGACTGTTTCAAAAAAAGGGTTTCGGGTGAAAAAAGTTTTTTCGATTGCGGATTTTTTGAAAACCGTGCCAAAAAAACACTCTTTTGATTCCCTTTTCGGGTCGTTTCAGGAAAGCGTTCAATTGCAGACGCGCACTGTAAAAAAGGCGGGCGTTCTTTTTTCGGGCGGGATAGATTCGAGTGTGATTGCAAAAGCGGTTTCTGAAAGCGTGAAAGAAGCCTGCCTTTTCACGTGTGGGGTTGAAGGCAGCCATGATCTTTCGGTTGCAGACAACACGGCTCAAGCGTTTGGCCTGAAACTTGTTGCAAAAGTTGTTGCAAAGGACGAAGTCCCGCAAATGGCGTTGAGTGCAGCAAGTTCTTTGTTTTTTTTTGACAAAATGCAGCTTGGAATCGGTCTGCCGTTGTTTGGGGCATGTCAGGAGGCTTCCAAAAAAGGTTTTCGCGTGGTTTTTTCTGGCCAGGGAAGCGACGAGGTTTTCTGCGGTTACTCATACTACATGAAAGCCCTGCGTGAGACTGGTTTTGCGGGGGTTGAAAAAAAAATCCGGGAATCCCTTGAACAAATGTGGTTTCACGACCTTTTGCGCGATGATGCGTTGTCGATGGCGAATTCCGTTGAACTGCGCCTGCCTTTTTTGGAGATGGAATTTTTGAGGCAGGCACTCGCTGTCCCTGTGTCAGAAAAAATAAAGTCCGCAAGTGACAATCTTAGAAAGCACCCTGTGCGAAAAATCGGTGAAAAGCTTGGGCTTTCAGAAGAACTTGTTTTCAGGCCAAAGAAAGCAATGCAGTATGGTTCCGGTTTTGCAAGAGAGCTTGAAAAACTATTTTAGTTTCACTGTGTGAACTCGGTTTCCGAGTCGAGGTCTCTTATGGTTACAGTGCACGGATTACTGTTAATGGTGTCAAGCCGCAGTTTGTTGAAGTCGTAGTTTTTTGTTATCTCTACAAAAATCCTTTCTTCCGGCATTCCGGTTTTGCATTTTACTTCTATGGCTGCATTGTATTGTTCAAGGCCGGTGTTTGGAGGTTCTGGCGGTACAAGGCTTGAGTCAACAAGAGTCGCATTGCAATCCTGGTTTTCCGGCTGGTTGTTTATTGTAGTTAAATATGTTCCTGTTTGTGAGTCTAGCGTGCCTTTGATGGAAAGTGCATCGCAATTCCCTCCACTTGTTTGCTCAAGCGCGTGGTCTGCAAAGGCTTCCGTTACTGCCTGGTCTGCGAGGTAGCGCATGACGAGTTTTTTCTGGTCGGTTTTTTCAATGAAAGAGTAGACCGCGCTTTTTTCGCCTTCAAACCCAAGTGGCCCGAACAGGGAAAAAGCCGCGACCAGGGCGGTGATTGCAATCAGGGCTACTGCCGAGTTGGTCATTCCTTTTTCCATTCAATCACCCTGCAGTATTCTTTTGGCGAGTTAAAGTCGGACTGGCCGCTGCCCGGTTGGAGGTTGAATATCCTGTGTCTTGTGCACTCGTAAAACTCTTGGCCATTGAGGCTTCCCGGTTCGTCAAGCCCCAGGCCCACCCCGTCCTTGGCCGTGTAAAAACCAATGATTGCCCCGTCGTTTGTCTCGGGCCCGGTTTTTTTTGCAAAATCAGGGGTATTTCCAGCTTCGATGTAGTGGAACGACAAGAGGCTCAGGACAAAGAACACTGCAAGCATCCCGTACGTGGCGTCAACCGAAAAAATTATCCCCTTTTTCATGCCTATTGCCTCCAAACGGCTATTGTGAGATTGGCGTCAGCCAACGGGCAGTTCACGCTGTTCACGCATTTTTCCAGCGCCAGTTTGTTTACATCCGGAGCGCCGTTTTTTACGAGTATTTTTCTTGTCATGGAATAATAGTTTTCCACGTCATCGGGGGTTTCATCCAGACAACCTGTGCCTGTGAAAATTCCAGCAGGCATTATAGCGCATCCAAACCAGGCGGGTATTCCAAGCTTTTCTTTTGTCAGCCTTCCTGGTTCACTTGGTATGCAGTTTGGGAGAACGCCGATGTCTTTTGTGTCTGCATTGTTTGTGAGTATGCATGCAATGTCGGGGCTTGCAAGCGCAAGCCTTGTGGCTCCCTGTGCAATCGATTTCAGCTCGTTTTCCAGTTGTGCCTCTTTTGCGTTCACTGCCTGCAGTTCAAAGAAATTGAGGAGTAACCCGATTGCAAGCATTATGAGTATGAGTGAAATCACGTAGTCAAGCGAAACTATCTGCCCCCGCGTTTTCATTTTTTTCAGCTTCCTGTTTTCCTGATTGCCAAGAGGGAGCCACAGCCTGTATTCAGGTCGTGGCTGCCTGCGTATGGAATGGTTTCACTTATTGTTTCGGTTTCACCAAGGCGCGGGTAGTGGTTTTGGTCAATGGTCAGGCTAATCAGGCCTTCCACTGGGTCTACTTCGATGTCACAGCTTGCCAGTGCGCGTGAGCCATTTTTCTGTGCGGATGAAAGGCTCATGAGCGGGATGGCGTAGTTTATGGTGTAATTGTTGTCTTTTTCCAGTGTATGCGCGTATTTGAATGCAAGCCCCAGGTCGTTTATTACCCGCTTTGCCTGGAGCCTTACCGCGGTTTTTTCCTGGTTGAGTGAAAAATTGTCGCCAAAGCCCTGGAGCACCTGTATTAGTATGAGCGTCATCACGAGTGCTATCAAGAGGTCAAGGCTGAGTTGTCCTTTGTTCATCCCAAGGATAATGTTTCTGGAATTATTTAAGGTTAGCGGATTTTTTCAACCAGCGTCATTCCTGTCATTTCCATTGGCTTTTCAAGCCCGAAGAGTTCTATTATTGTAGGCGCAATGTCTGATAATGCCCCGTGTTTTCGGAGCCGTGCTTTCTGCAGTCCGGTGTCTTCTGACGCGAGTATGAAGGGCACGGGGTTTGTGGAATGGCTTGGGATTTTTTCTCCGAGAGGCGAGATTTTTTCCTCGGCATTCCCGTGGTCAGATGTAACAATGACAGTGTAATCGTTTTCAAAAGCGGTTTTACAGACTTTTTCCAGGCAAGCGTCGACCACTTCAATTGCTTTCACGATTGCCGGAATGTTCGCTGAATGCCCCACGAGGTCCGGGTTTGCATAGTTGATTGCCACAAAGTCAAATTTTTTCGCGGCAAGCTGTCCGCATGCCTTTTCAGTTATCTCGTGCGCGGACATTTCTGGCGCCATGTCGTAGCTTGGCACTTTTTTTGAAGGCACGAGTATTCTTTCCTCGTTTTTGTTCGGCGTTTCCGCCTGGGAATTGAAAAAATACGTGACGTGTGCGTATTTTTCCGTTTCCGCAACCCGCAGCTGCCTCATGCCTGCCCTGGAAATTATTTCGCCAAGGTTGTTTTTTACTTTGCCGGGGTTGAAGACGGGCGCGCATTTTTTTTCCGGTATCGTTTCATCTGTCTGGACGAAAGAGTAAAATGCCACGGCGGGCCGTTTCTTTCTCTCAAAGTACGGGAACTCATCCTGTGTAAAGCACTTGATTAACTGCCTCACTCTGTCTGTCCGCGTGTTGAAAAAAACAACTGCGTCGTTGTCATTGATTGTTGCAACGGGTTTTGCGTTTTCCAAAATAACGGTGGGTTGGATATAATAGTCTGTCTGGTCGTTGCGCGCATAGGCTTTTTCAATGGCTTCGAAAACATTGCCCGCTGTAAATCCTTTTCCTTGCGTGAGAAGTTCGAATGCTTTGTGTGTCCGGTCAAAATTGTTGTCGCGGTCCATTGAGTAAAATCTGCCGACAAGCGTGGCTATTTTCCCGGTTCCAAGTTCTGCTGTCTTTTTTTCTATCTGTTCTGCGTATTTTTTCGCGGTTTTTTCGCCTACGTCGCGGCCGTCGGCGAAAAAATGTATGAAGACTTTTTTCACTTTTTCCTGTTTTGCCATTTCGAGTAGTGCAAGCAAGTGGCTTATCGTGGAGTGCACCTGGCCGTCCGAGCACAGGCCCATCAGGTGCAGTGCCGCGCCTGGGCTTTTTGCGTTTTCCATTGCGTTTAGAAGGGCCTTGTTTTTGTAGAACTCGCGGTTTTTTATCTGTGCGTCAATCAGTGCAAGCGGTTGCCAGACGGTTCTCCCGGCTCCCATGTGCAGGTGCCCTACTTCGCTTGTCCCCATTGCGCCTTGGGGCAGGCCGACTGCGTTCCCGCTTGCCTCAAGTTCCGTGTGCGGGAATTTTCGGAGAAGCGAATCGTAAAAAGGGGTTTTGGCACGCGAAATGCAGTTGCCAAGGCCAGGTGGCGCGATTCCAAACCCGTCGATTATTATCAGGGCTATCCTCATGCAGAGATGGGGGTTGTTAAACTGTTTTAATTTTAACTTCCCTTCCAGTTTGGTCAAAAGCCCTTATTGACGTGGTTGAAAAGGGCCTGCATGCAATCAGGTGGAGTGTGCCTGTTTTTTGGAATGTGCGCACGTCCTGGCTGGATGGCCTGTTTGAGAATGATGGGTGTGAGTGGCAGGTGCCGATGATTGGCTCGCTTAGCGGGAGCATGTGGAGGTAAATCTGTGAAAATGTCTCCCCGAAAACCGCGGGGACGACGACGAGTTCTTCGACGGCCATGTTTTTTTCATTGCCTGCAAGCAGGCCGATGAATTCGTGCGGGAAAGTGTTTTTTGAGGCTTCGAGGAATGCTTCGATGACTTCGTTTTTGACTGAGAACATTTGCAGTATTTTTTTTGTTCAGTGGTTTACATAAAACAATATCGTTGGGAGTATGAGGAATGCCATGCAGCAGCTCCGGTTGACTTTGCTTGAAACCGCTAAAAGCCCGATGCAGGTTGCAGTCAGGAGCGCGATTAACCCGAGTGGGCCGGCAAGCAGGAGAATCAGTGCGAGTATGAATGCAAGCGTTGCCCTGGTCAGGAGGGCGTAGTCTGTTTTTTCGAATTTTTTCACGGCGTGGCCTGCGATTATTTCGGTTGCAAGGCCCGCTAGTCCGCCTGCCGTGACTGCGGCTGCCATTGCAAAGAAGAGTGTTTCGCTTGTGAGCGGGAGTGCCTGTTTTACAAACACTGCCGTGCCTGTGCGCGTTTTGCCTATGAAGTAAAGCGCTGCAATGCTTGTCACATAGTTTGCTGTCGTGATTCCGCCTGTTAAAAGGAGGTAGCGGGTGCGGCTTGGCTTTGCCGAGAACTCGCTTGAGGCAAGGATTGCCTCGTTTGGCCCGATGGCGGGCAGGAACACCGTGAAGCAGGAAGCGATGCTTGACAAGAACCCGGCTTTGAGTGCTTTTCCCGAGTGGATTTTTTTTGCCGCGTAATTTTGTTTTGGGAGGGCGCTTTTCTGTGAAAGGGCAATGAGGAGCATGGGCATAGTGAAAAAACCGGTTACGAGTACGAAGAGGTTGCTTTGGAAAAGCGAGTTGTTCAAAAGCGCTGCACCGCTCAGGCCTGCAAGGGCGACAACAAGGAGTGTGAGCAGTTTTTTCTCCAGGGTTTTCTCCCTCGCTATCATGAAAACGAGGATTCCTGCAAGGGCAACCGGCGTGAGTGGGGCAAAGTCATTGAAAGTTTTTTCAAGCAGTTTTCCCATGAACGGTGTCAGTGCAACTGAAAACAACAATGCGGAAAGGCCGCCTGCTATTGTCAGCCTGATTGCGTGCAGAGCCATGCCTTTTTTTGCAAAAAAATGCCCGGGTAGCACTGCGAGGGCCTTGTCCTCGCTTGGGATTCCAAGGAGCGTGGCTGGGATAAAGTTGACAAAAGAGTGTGTGATGCTTAAAGCAATGACTCCGAAGGCGAAATCTGCCTGGGTTTGTGCGGGAAGCGTGAAAAACAGTGCAAGCAGCGTGTTCACGTGCAGTCCCGGGACAAGGCCTGTCACGAGGCCTGCTCCGACCCCCAAAAGAACCACGAGGATTGTTTCACTCAATTTTTTCCACTTCTTGCGCGATTATTTCCTGCTCGTTCTCGTATTTTTGCGCCCTTCCAATTACGCGCACAAAGCCTATGGTGCCTGTTGCCTTGAGGTCCTCTTTTTCCGGGTTGAATTTCACGATTTTTATGCTTCCTGTGTGGTCTGTAAGCGTGAAAAAAAGGGTGTTTTTTGACACAAAGGCATTGGTTGCTTTGCCTTCAAGCAGGGCTTTTTTGTTCTCGGAAAGCTCGGAAGCCCCGGTGGCAGTTGTTTTTACAGGCTGGCTCTGCAGGTCCGCCAGAAAAAGGCCTGCCATCCCGATTAAAGAAACCACCGCGAGTGCGGCCCTGAGGTGGGAAGGTGAAATGTGCATTCAGAAGAAAATGGTGCAGAAAAACAAATAAAAAATATTCGTCAATTGACGAAAATAATGTTAATGTTTCTTTTGCCGGTTTGTTGCGGACGCAAGTTTGGCTTTAAGCCAAACAGCGGTGTGAACGGACGCAAGGGCTGTTGAGCGAAGCGAAACGCCCGCGGTGTGAACGGACGCATACCGTTCATGGGCACGTGTCTGGCAGAGTGCCGTTCATGGTAAGTTCAACGTTTAGCCCTGAGGCCTGTTCTGCCTGGGTTTCCATGTTTTCCAGTTCCTGCCCCAGGTCCAGCCCTTGTGGGAGTGTCTGGAGGTTTATGTTCATTGTAGCCCCGCATACAAGATATTCGAGTTTTTCCGTCATTGCGTTTTGGTTCAAATCGGAGGCTTTTTCGTAGAAGCTTTCTTTGACGGTTGCAAGCGCGACAGTGGTTTTTGAAAGGCTTGAAAATTCCCCTGCAATGAAAATGGTTAGTATGAACACTACGGGGAGCGCCAGGAGGAATTCAATGCTTGACTGGCCTTTTGTCATCATGCGGCAATCAACTTTCCATAGAGCAATTTTTTTTTCCCAGTTTATGTTTCTATGTTTCCGGTAATCGTGACTTCGGCGTCGTTTTTTTCCACTTTCACGCCGGTGATTTTGCCCTTTTCATCCCCCCAGATGGGGAAGCTTCCGAGCGTGCACGTGAAATTAAAGCCGCTTACCGTGTTGAAATCCTTTGAGCACTCGGTTCCTTCAGGCATCTCATTTCCGCCGTCGCGCTCATCACACGCATAAACGGGTATTCCGAGGGAAAGGTTGTAGTCAAAAGATATTGTCGCTGGCATGCCGACCGAGGTGATATTGCAGTCTATAAATGTCCGCGCGGGGACGTAGACCCTGATTGTCTGTCGTGTTTTCTCGCCGCTTAGCGCCACTTCGTTTGCGGTGCTGAGGATTTTTTCCGCTGCAAGCCTTGCCTGGCTGATGCCTGCTATTTCTTTTGCCGTCTTTGCTGACAGGTCGACGTTTGGGAGGATTATGACGGTGATGTATAAAAGCATGAGGCTGATTATCAGCAGGTATTCTATGGAGATTTGTCCTTTCCGCATTTTTTCAGAACACCACGTTAAGCACAATATCGCCGGTTGCCTGCAGTATGATGTATGCTGCAAGTATTGCGGGCACAAAAGGCGTGCTTTCCTTTATCCTGATTTCTTTTTCGATAAGCCCCATTGAGGCAAGTTTCTGCAGTTCATTTATCTGTTCAAGCGTCAGGCCGTCTGCCTGTGAGCTTGAAACGATTGTCCTTGCGCTTGGAGCCAGCATTTCTTTTAGGGCCTCTACATTATTTTCCTTTACGTGCTTTAAAATGCTTTTGATTGAAAGTTTTTGTTCTGTGACCCGGCCGTTTTTTTCCACGAGCGTGACTGCGGTAATCATGCCTTCCTCAAGCTCATTTACCATGATTTTTTCCCCAAGGCGGGTTCTTGCAAAAAAAAGAAGCTTCACGATTGAAACAAGTGCTGTTCCGAGCGTGAAAATGAATCCTGCCTCCACAAGCACCGAGTTGTCAAGCAGGAACCCTGTTGCGAAAAGGGCAAGGGAAATTGGCTTGGAGGTTTTTTTGGCGAAAAAAAACAGGCAAAGCATTGCGGCAATGGCTGCCCAAAAAGGCAGGCCGAGGTTTCTTGCAATCGTGTCTGTTCCTGCTGCGGCCAGGGCAAAGAAAAAGGACGTAGTGGCTGTTTTTGCGAGTGTTTTTTTCAGCTCGCCTATGGCCTGCGTGTCTTTGGCGGTTTTTTTGAGTGCAATTAGGGTCCCGAGGGGGAGCATGGCGTAGACGCTGTAAATGAAAAGCGACAGTGAAAAGATTGGCAGGGCCGTGGTTGAAAACAGTTCCCCCTGCAACCCAAGGAGGTTTCCAATGGCCCTGTGGTTGACGGGGTTGAGGGCTGCAATGCCCGTGAAGAGTTTCACGTCCCCGCCTGCCCAGAAGCCGAGTTTCCAGAGCGCAAGTGAGCCTGCAAAAGTCGCAGCTGCCGCAAGGAAAGAGTTAATCGCGTACGAACTGTCCCCTGTAGAAACCGAGTAAAACGCGCTTACACCCAACCCAATTATTATCATGCCATAGGAAACCCAGTCCGAGACGATTCTTTCCCGCAGGTCAGTGTAGGTTGCAATCAGCAAGCCGGCAAGTGTTATAGTGAAGAGTAAAAGTTCCATAATTTTTCAACTTATTTATTCTTTGGCCGCAAGCTTTTAATTCATGAACGGAGAGCGGGAACTGTTTTTTCCCTGGCCAGACGTTTCAAAAATCAGTTGTTCAATCCTTTTGCCCCTGGAAAGAAATCACGCGTTAAAAATGCTATGCGTAATTTATTAATCTGCGTTTGGGGGTGTGCAAAGTGATTGTGCTTCCACTTCGCATGCGTTTGTAGTTATGGGCCAGACACAATCACATGACGTTGAACCGACAACTACTTCGGAGTTCCCGCACGCCGCTTGGGTCTTGAAGCCGGCGCATAATGCTTTGATTGCGTTGTATTCTGTCTGTTTTCCGCTTGCAGAGCCGACACTTGTTATTATCGTTATTACAATGACTGCGACGAGTATTGCTCCGCCGATAAGCAAGAGGTACTCAAGTGCTCCTTGTCCTTTTTTGTTCAAAATTCAACGCCTCTTTTCTTGTAGTATAATGGACAATTGTGGTATAAAAACCTGCCTGATTTACCTTACAGTTTTTTTTAGTTGCTCCCAAAGATTGGTGTCAGGTCATTATCGCTTCTATTGTGGATGCCCTGTTGTCGAGTATTTTTGTTTTCACTACAAGTGTGATATTGACAACCTGCAGAGCGACTATGATTACAGCCGCGATTAATATGAGCACGAATGAAAGGGTCAATAGGTATTCAAATGAAACTTGTCCGCGCGGCATTTTTTTTCACCAAAAAAAGAAAAAAAGAAAAGGAAGAAATTTTTTCCAAGGGTTTTTTTCTTCCAATATTTCGCTATGAATAAATTTTTTTATTAGTCGCCTGCTACACAACTTGCTTGTGGTGTTTCCACGGCGCAAGAAGTGGTCCATATGCAGTCACAAGATGTACTCCCAACTAGTACTTCTGCGGCTGTGCAGTTTGCTTGGGTTGCTTTTGAAGCGCATATTCCGCTGATTGCGTTGTATTCTGTCTGTTTTCCGCTTGAGCCTCCCACCTGTGATAGTATTGTTATTACTACGACTGCGACTAGGATTGCCCCTCCTATCAGGAGGAGGTATTCTAGTGCTCCTTGTCCTTTTTTGTTCAAATTCAAAACCTCCCTTTTTCACCTTTTTTTTTGAAGCTTATTTTTTAACCGATAAGCTTGAATTGATGATAAACATGGTTTTTCAAACTATTATTTAAGTCTTTTCATTCGCCGACTTTTTCGGTTGTCTGCTCTATGCCTGTCCTGACTTCCCCTTGCTGGGTGTTGAAGATGTTTTTAAGCGTGATGCCGACAATCATTGCAAGGACAACCGCGCCACCGATTAGCAAGAGGGTTTCGACGCTTGCCTGGGCTCTTTTTCCAAGCGGGCCCTTGCGCGAGCCCGCGGCGCGTACATGCCCTGTTTTCAACAGGGCGGTAGTATTGTTTTCCATGCCGTCACCAAATTTCATGCCCCGCCTACAAGTGCCTTTGAAAGGACGCTTGAAGCCGTGTAGGACAGGATTGCAATAAACAGTATGATTGGGAAGTATATAATGGTTTTGGAGAGCCTTCCTTCCCTCATGAGCGCCATCATTGCGCTTGCGGCTATTACCTGTGCAACCATGTAAAACTGCACCCCCAGGTTAATCGTCTCGGCGGCCTTTTGTGCGGCAAGTTTTTCCTCCGGCTTTCCAATGGATGCCGCGGCGTTGATGAGGACGTTGCTTATCGTGCCTACGAAACCGAAAATCATTGGAGCCACCACCCCGCCGGCTGCGGTCATGAAAATCACTTGGAGCAGTGTCCTTGTTTTCCTTTCCCTGCCAATCTTGTGGGTTTCCCGGACATCGTCGCTGATTTCATCGAGTATTTCCGCAAGCCCCGCCCCTGCCTTGATGGAGTCGATTATTATGGTCACGGTCCTGTTTATTATGCGGGAGTCAACGTTGTCCGAAAGGGTCGTCAGGGCGTTTGAAAAATTCTCTCCCTCTTCGAGTTTTCTCAGTATCTCGATGAGTTCTTTTTTGAGCGGCCCGTACTCGGAGTATGCCACTTCGCGCAGGGCAAACTCGATTGTCCCGCCGCTCTTGAGCGTGTCAGACATCTGCTTTAGGGCATCCGGTAGGTTTTCCTCTATGCTGTCTACCCTTTGCACTGCTTTTATGTAAGGGTATCCAAGCAGCAGGTCAAGGATGACGATTGTCGTCCCAAAGCCGATGAGCAAAAACCCGGGGAGGTAAAAATAGAACATGGCTCCCGCAACCGCGGCTAAAGCCAGGCTTAGCGCTATCCAGATGACCGCGTCTATTTCCAGTTCTATCTGGTCAAACATTCTCTGGTACTTTTTCAACGCCCCAATCCGGTTCAAGAACGGGGCCCTGTATGCGAGGTTTAGTGACATTTTTTTTTTCACACGCTTGGCTGTATTGATTTTATGTAATAAATGAGAAACCCTAGGATTCCCGGGAATATCATGGTATATAATGCAAGGATTATTGATGGCGGCATGCTGACACTTGCAATCGGCAGTCCAAGCGGCGCGTTGAGGATTGTCCCGATTATTGCAATGAATACGGGGATGACGATGGCGCCGAAAATGAATATTACCCCGAAAAAGTTCATTTTTTCGGCAAAGTCACGGATGCTCAGCTGCAAGTCAAATGACACGTCTTCTGCTATTTCGTTCATGACGTTTGAAAGCTTTCCGCCGGTCTTTAGGGCCCTGATGATGTGGAACAAGGCGTTTCGCAGTGACTTTGACTGTGTGCGCAGGGCAAAGTGGCGCAGTGCCTCTTCAGTCCCGGTGCCCTCCTCGATTTCGTTGATTGTCCTTGCGAACTCCACTGACAACAACCCATAGTTGCTTGAGGCGATTGTTTCAAGTGTCTTGTAGAGGCTTATGCCGGCTCGAAGCTCGGTTGACATGTGGCGAAGCGCAAACGGGAGTTCCCTGCTTATTTCTTTCCCGCGTTTTTGTGCAATGCTTTTCGGAATCATTAGCACCATTATCAGCGTGAGGAAAAACATTCCAATGCCTATCGCAAAAGCCAGTGCGATGTCGAATTTGAGTGCAATGCTTGCCACAATTCCAATTGCCGTGGAAACAACAAACGCGAGGCCTGCAATCGTTACCGAGAGCGCAAGGTACTGCCTTGCGGAATAGTTTACGTTTGCACTGTACAGGTAAAACGCGAGTTCCTTTGAAATGGGGAACCTTTTAACCCCGCTGATTAATGGTTCAAGGAGGAGCCGTGTTGACAAAAAAATCCTTCCAAGCGTGCTTACAAGCGGGGATTTTATCTCTATGAGCTCTTCAACCGGTTGTGTCGAGACTTTGACGCTTTCTGTTCCGCTGACCATTCCGCGCAGTTCGTAAATGCTTTCTTTTGCCGGCTCCTGGGCTCTTCCTTCTTCGCGGTATTTTTTCTTCATTTCGGAGACAATCTTGTCCACTGTTTTTGGGTCAATCCTTAACTGTTCCTCCTGCTGTTCTTTTTTCTGTTTTTTTGATTCCTCGATTTTTTTCCTGATGTCTTCAAAATTCATTTTTTTTTCAGCCTGTTGGTTTTTCCTTGTCAATAAAATCGAGGCACATTTGTGTCACCTTGTCCATTGCGTGCGTTTCGTTGTCTATAAGTTCCTTGAGGAATTTTTCCCTTTTCTTTATTTCTTTTTCCACGCTGTCAACCGTTTTTCCGGAAAATATCGCAACCGCCTTGAGGTACTCTGAAGAGTTTTTTGTCCTTGAAATCGAGTCGCTTGCAGGGTCATACTGGAATATGGCCACTGTCTTGGTTTTCCCTTCAAGGCTTCCGGCGACTTCGGCTATTTCCGTTACCCTGCGTATTGTCCCTTTTTTCTTGTCATGCAGCCTGTGTTCAACGAGGATGAAATCAAGCCCGCTGAGCATGACTTCTGGCACGTTCATGGGCGGTGAAACCACTCTCACCACGGTTTCTCTTGGGGAGTTGGCGTGTATGGTGCCAAGGCAACCGGAATGACCCGTGTTAATTGCCGTGAAAAACGTGAAGGCCTCTGCGTGCCGTATTTCCCCGACGATTATCCTATCGGGCCTCATCCTCAGAGAGTTTTTTGTGAGAATGTCAAGTGTTATTTCCCCCTTGCCTTCAAGCCCGGGTGGTTTTCCCTCAAGCCTTATCCAGTGTTTTAACGGCAGGTTGAGTTCAGCGGTGTCTTCAATGCTTATTATCCTCTCATAGGGCGGGATGAATGCAGCCAGGGCATTGAGGCTTGTGGTTTTTCCACTCCCCGTGCCCCCTGAAATCAGTATGTTTGCGGGTTTTACATTGAGTCCTTCCACGCAGAGCCACAGGAATGCCCCGACTTCCGTGTTTATAGTGTTTGAGGTTATGAGGTCAATTATGCTGTAGGGGTCTTTGCGGAATTTCCTGATTGTGAGTGTCGAGCCGTCAACTGACGCGGGTTCAACGGTCGCGTTCACCCGGCTCCCGTCAGCCAGCCGCGCGTCAAGCATTGGGGAGCTTATGTCCACGCGCCTTCCCACGAGCCTGGCAATCCTATTGACGAGGTCTATTATTTCCTGGTCCGAGTAGAACTCGATGTTTGTGGTCATCATTTCGTATTGCCTGTGGAAAATGTAAACAGGTTTTTTCGGGCCGATTACCATTATTTCCTCTATTTTGTCGTCGTTTACAAGCGGGTCTATCAGGCCGTATCCGACCATTTCGCGGACCACGGATTCCGCGTAAAATTCCCACCTGTGCTGGGGTATTCCAAGTTGTGGAGAGTTTTGTAGTATTTCGATTACTTTTTGGTAGTAGACGTTCCGCCTTTCCTGCTGGTCGCGTATCTTGAAAGGCGCAATTGTAATGAGGCGCGTGGCGGCTTCCTTTATAGTGTTGATTATCGCTTTTTCCGCGGCGGTGGGCCTTGGGACAGGGGTCGTGTATTCGGGGATGAATTCGCCCTGTACCGTGTATATTTTTGCGTTTCCATAGGACGTGACCAGTTTTTTCTTCCGGTTGTCCTTTTCCTGCTCCCGTGCCTCTTCAACCTGGCCCTGGGTTAGTGTTTCTGCGGCACCTGTCTTTTGTGCAGGTTTTGGCTCTTCAGCCTTTTTGAAGATTTTTTGCTCTTTTTCGCCTTTTTTTTCCTTGGAAAAAATTTCAGGGATTTTTTCTTCTTCCGGTTCCACTGGTTTGGGTTCGCCTGCTTCCTGTTCTGCAAGCCTTTTTTTCTTTTTTATCTTTTCAATCATTTCATCCATGTAATTAGGCATAAACGCGTCTAAGATTAGACGCAATTATGATATTTAATAATAGCGGGGCCCGTGCAGGGCTCGTACCCTGCCGGGCACAAGCGACGCGTGCGGCCTAGCGGCCCTACTTGCCTTGCGGCAAAATCGCCTTTGCGTGGGCCCGCGGCGCGTATGTGTCTCCTCTTCGGGGAGACTGTAATACATTTCTATTGAACCGCCGCCAAGTAGATGAGTAAATTTTTTTTATAGTAATCCAAAATTATATACTCTATTACCGCCCCATTGAAAATGGGGCACATATGCGGCGCGTGTGCCCCGCAGGGTATAAACTCCAGCAAGGGTTTTTTTATTGGCCGTTGAATTGTTCCAGGAAATCCTGCAACTTGACGTTAAAACTGACCTGGGCGAATCTGTCGCGCACTGCAATCGTCCCATTTTTCTCCTCTTTTTCGCCAAGGGTAAGGATGAATGGCGTTTTTTGGAGTTGTGCGTTGCGGACCTTGTATGCAACGGTTTCGTTTGACAGGTCAAGTTCCGTCCTGATGCCTGCTTTGGAGAGCTGTGCGTGGATTTTTCTTGCATAATCCGCGTGCTTTTCGCTCACGGGAAAAAGAACTGCCTGTACGGGGGCAAGCCAAGTGGGGAAGCTTCCGCCGAAGTGCTCCACGAGGATTCCAATGAATCTTTCAAGCGAGCCATAAATCGCCCTGTGCACGATGACCGGGGTTTCTTTTTTGTCCTCGGAATTGATGAAGTAAATCCCGAATTTTTCGGGCATTGAAAAATCCACCTGGATTGTGCCGACCTGCCAGTTCCTCCTCAAAGAATCCGTTATGTGGAAGTCTATTTTGGGGCCGTAGAATGCGCCGTCGCCGCTGTTTACCTTGTAATTGATTTTTTTTTCCTTGAGCGCGTCTTCAAGGGCGCGTGTCGCGTTCTCCCAGATTTCCTTTGACCCCATTGCCTTTTCCGGGCGCGTGGACAACTCCACTCTGTACTCGAACCCGAATTTGTTGTAGATTGTCGTGGTGAGGTCAATCACGTCGACCAGTTCTTTGCGCAGCTGCCCGTGGCTTGCGAAAATGTGTGCGTCATCCTGTGTGAATTTCCTGACCCTGAACAGGCCGTTGAGGACTCCTGACAGTTCGTGGCGGTGGACGGTTCCAAACTCCGCAATCCTTAGTGGCAATTCCCGGTATGACCTTCTTTTTTCCCCGAAGATGAGTATGTGCCCGGGGCAGTTCATCGGCTTGACCGCAAAGTCTTCCTCGTCTATTTCGACAAAGTACATGTTTTCCTTGTAGTGTTCAAAGTGCCCTGATTGTTCCCACAGTTTTTTCTTCATTATCATGGGCGTGATTACTTCAAGGTAGTTTCTTTTTTCTTGTTCCCTGCGCAAAAACTCCATTAGCTTGTTGTAAATCACCGTTCCCTTCGGGTGGAAAAATACCGTGCCTGGTGCTTCCTCGTGCATTGAGAACAGGTCAAGTTCTTTTCCGAGTTTGAGGTGAGAGTTTTCAGCGGCCTTTTTCTGCATCTCCAAATACTCGTCGAGCATTTTTTTTTCAGGGAACGCTATGCCGTAGATTCTCTGAAGCGACTTGTTTTTCTGGTCCCCCCGCCAGTAGGCCCCGGATGTCTTGAGTATTTTCACTGCCTTTATCTTCCCGGTTTCGCTCACGTGGCCGCCCTTGCACAGGTCGGCGAATTTTCCAGTGAAGTAAACAGTCAGTGTTTTTCCCGCTCCTGTGAATTCTTCTATTAGCTCTTTTTTGTACGGGTTTTTTTCAAACAGCCTGATTGCGTCTTTTTTTTCGAGTTTTTTCCCGTGCACTTTTTCCTTGCGCGAGATTATTTCAATCATTTTTTTCTCTATTTTTTCAAGATCCTCTTTCGTGAACGGGTGTGAAACGTCAAAGTCGAAGTAGAAACCTTCGTCTATTGGTGGCCCGATTGCGGGCAATGCGTCTGGAAATACTTCCTGCACTGCTTCGTTGAGCACGTGTGCGGCCGTGTGCCAGAGGGCTTTTTTTCCCTCAGCGTCATTCCACGTTAGGATGCGGAAATTTCCGGATTCTTCAAGCGGTGCGTCAAGCTCGATTGTCCGTTCGCCCAGTTTTACCGCCAGTGCGTCGCGTGCGAGCCGCTCGCCGATGCTTGCTGCAACTTCAAGCCCCGTCGCCCCTTTGCGGAACTCTTTTTTCTTCCCGTCGGGAAAAACGAGGGTTATCTTATCAAACATGGGAAATCCACAAAGATTATAACAAACCAAAAAAATAATTCGGCAAATTTTTCATGGTTCCTTGCAAATGCTTTTGCATTTGCGAGGCCTCGCAAAGCTTCGCTTTGCAAGGTGTTATCTGTCAAACCATGCTAATATGCCTAAAATATTTTCATGGTTTGACATATTTTAAGCAAAAAAGCGTATAAAAACCATGCCTTTTTTTCCCTTTTCCAAAGGCAAAGTTAATAACTCGGCTTGAAGTTATTTTTTCTTATGCGCTGGAGAGCACACCCTGTTTTTGCATCGCGTTTACCCCACTTAAAGCCATTCTCTAAAATAGGAAATCATCGTGTTTGGCGCGTGGAAGATATAGGGCAGCAACTTAGCAAGCTTTTGGAAACGGAGAAAATAACCCCTGAGCAGGCAAGCAGGGTATTCACTTATGTTATAAACACTGCCAATGACCCTTCAAAGCCTCTGCCCAAAGGAACTATTGAGTTAAGGCGTAAATACCCTTTTCTTCAGCCCCACCAGCCGGAAAACGTGGTCAGAGTGGAACGCGGGGTTTTTTCACGGATTCCTGCCCGCAGGGAAAGGGCTTTTAGGCGTTACAGGATTTACGCCAATGCAGGAAAATACATAAGTAAACATTTTGGCCAAGTGCTCAATCCAGTTCAAAGACGCGAGCTTAAAGATATCTTCATGGGTTGGTTCAGGCTGCGTTTTTCCAACACAGGCAGAATCCCTGATGCGGCAACTTCAGAAGAGTTTCTTGGGCATTTTGCGGATTTTTTGCAAAGACAGCGTAAAGTGGGAAACCGGGCTGATTTTCAAGCCAGCGTGAATTTCGCCGTAACCATGTTTGAGCGCGCACTAACAAGCAGGGCTCGCAGACCCCCATCGAGAAAGCCTCCTGTTCGTTAAAAACTCTTTTACCATTTTTCCATCCCTCATTTTTTCATGCAAAAGATTTCACCACAGCTTTGCGTGCGCTGCAAGGGCCGCCTCTGGTGCGGCCTGTCGGCATGCCCCATTATGGAAAAATTCGAGTCACAGAAACAGTCGCTTGCACTGGTCAAGGGCACGAGGTTTGAGGGTTCGAACCCGCCTGGTTTTCTCGTCACGCACAAAAATTACCCCAACATCCAGGCAGGCCCTGTATCACTGCCTGGGGTGGAAAAGGACTCGTCTTTTTTCGATGACCCCACAAAATGGTTCGGCATGTCAGCGCGCGAAATCATTTCCATGCGCGCACGCTTGTTGTCTTCAAGTGTGCCTGTCAAGGCAAGTGATGCATCCAACCCAAAGCGCGGGCTTTTGGAAATGCAGGAAGTCGTGCTTTCAAGAACCCCCGTGTCTGCAGAGTTTGAGTTGAAAGAAAAGCCAAAACATGTCCTGTCTTTTAGTGACACTGTTGCCCCGGTTGGCGCGCGTGCGCGCCTTGAAAAAATGTCCCTTTCAGGCTCGCCGAGGCTCCCGAAGAAGGCGGAGTATTTCTGGAGTGACTCCGACGCAAAAGCCATTGAAGCCCTGGAAGGCCTGTTCCAATCTGGCATGCCCGTGCATTACCTGTACAAGGCGCTCAGTTCCGGCGCATTCGGGGTTAAAAAAAACCGCAAGCTTGTCCCAACGCGCTGGTCAATTACGAGCGTGGATTCCCGGTTGTCAGGGTTTTTAGTGGACAAAAAAATCAAGTCATTTAGGGAACTTGGGCCAGTAGAAGTTTACGCAGAATCTTTTTTGGGAAACCATTTTTTTGTCGTGCTTGTCCCGCGTGAGTGGGGTTTTGAAATGCTTGAATCCTGGCTTCCTGGCGCAGGCTGGGCGGCTTTTGCTGAAAAAAAAGAATTCCATGTCCTGTGCGACCACGAGGGTTATGACGGGCGCAGGGATTACGCGTCAAACATTACCGGGGCCTATTACGCCGCGCGCCTGCCGGTTGCAGAGCATCTCGTGCGCAAAAAGCGCCAGGCATCGGTTTTCGTTTTCCGTGAAATAGATGAAACATACAACATCGGCCTTGGGGTGTGGGTCATCCGCGAGACAATGAAAAAGGCGCTTGAAAAAAAGCCACAGGTTTTTTCTTCGCTGAATGAGGCTTTTTCTTTTGTCTCCCCGCGTTTGCAGGTGCCTTTTGCTTTGTATGAGAAAACGAGCAGTCTCATGGGGCGCGTGAGGTTCCAGTCCAGACTATCGGATTTTTCTTGAACGCGGGGCAAAATTTATTCGTGCTGTTTTTTGTGCTTTGCAAACTGTGCAAGCATTGCCTCAAGCTGTATTCTTTCGCTTGCGCCCTCTACAAGCCTGAAATCGTATTCGCCGATGATGTCTGCAAGGTCTGCCTTGAGTTTGAGCGGGATTACGGTGTCATCTGAGTTCATCATTTCCCTGTAGAGCTGCCCGATTACGTCTTCCCCGCTCATGCCGTAAGCGTAGAGCAAATAATCGAGTTTGTCGCGTGCTTCGAGGAATTTTCCCGAAAGCGCAAGCGTAATCATTTCCTTTATTTCCGCGGGGTTTGCGCGGCTTGAAATGGAAAAAACTTCCTTGTCCGAGATTTTTTTGTCCGCGCTTGAGGCCGCCTGGAGGACGTTGATTGCTTTTCTCATGTCTCCTTCCGAGACGTAGACAATTGCGTCAAGCGCGCTTTTTTCAAGCTCCACTTTTTCGCTTTCCGCCACTTCCAAGATTTTTTTTTCAACGTCTTTTGAAGGCAGGCTCTTGAAGCGGAAAACGACACAGCGTGACTGTATGGGTTCAATTAGCTTTGATGAAAAATTGCATGACAAAATGAAGCGGCATGTTTTCGAGTATTTTTCCATGGTTCTCCTGAGTGCCTGCTGTGCGTCCTGCGTCAAGGCGTCCGACTCGTCGAGGAAAATTATCTTGAAGGAAGAGTCGAATGCAAGCGTGCGCGCGAAGTCCTTGATTGTCCCGCGAACGACATCGATGCCTCTTGCATCACTCGCATTCAACTCTAAAAAATTCTGTTCAAAGCTTTTTGGGAACAGTTCTTTTGCCAGGGCGATTGCCGCTGAGGTTTTCCCTATTCCTGCGCGGCCTGCAAAGAGCATGTTCGGAACCGACCGGTTTTTTGCGTATTCCTCGAGTTTTTTCGTTATTTCCCCGTGGCCAACCACTTCTTTGAGTGTTTTTGGCCTGTATTTTTCAATCCATGGAAGCCCTTCGTTCATCAAAAAAACCTTTTTTTTCTTTGAAATCTTTGAAATATTTTCTTCCCGTGAAGGTGTTTTAAAAGCATAAGGGGGCCTCTTTCTTGTAGCTTTTAATTATTAATGTTACAAAAAGTAGTGTGTTTTCATGTTAACCCAAAATATTACCGTCCCTTCGCAGGAAGGGGCACATATGCGGCGTAAACCTGCGCACAGGTTTTTTTCATGAACCGGGATAACGCGTTAAAGATTGGCTTTGTTTTCATTGTCAGTTACGTTTTTTTGTTCGTGCTTTCATCGCTTAGCGACCTGACCGGTTTTCGGAAATGGGGTTTGACAACGGATATTTTCCGCCTTGACTACATGTATGCCCTCCTGCCTGTCGCAGGCTTTTTCTTCATGTTTTTCCTTGTTGACTGGATTGAGTCTTTTTTTGAAACAAGGTTCACGCGCACGCCGTGGTTTGGGGTGTTTGTCCTCGTGATGGGCATTGTGGCTTTCTACATTGCGTCTTTCTGGTTTTTCTGCAACGTTTTCGGGTTTTCGACAAATGAGGCGTGCGGTCAGCAGGGTGCAAAGAACACTCTTGAGTACCTGTCTGCAAATGCTGATACCAGAAACGTAATCATCGGCTTTTTGTCAGGCTTGCCGGGGGTAGGGCCTTTTTTCGGGTCTTTTCTGGGCACGAATTTTTTCAGGCTTTTTCTGGAGAGCGCCTTTGTTCTTTTCCTGCTTTCGGCAGTTTTCGGCTGGGCGGCAAGACTTATTTACTTTAAGCTTGAAGGGGCAAAGGCTTAAACCACTCCCCGTTATTGCGGGGGTTTTTTAAAAGTTTTCGAGGAATTGTTTTTTTTGGGGTTAAGGGGGTGTCGTTTATTTTCAGGACTGCGTTGAAGCTTTATTTTTCAAACATTTCAAGCGTGCTTGGGTTTGGGCTTCTCCTGGTTTTCGTGCTTTTTTTTCTCGGCATGCAGGGGGTTTTTACTTCAAGCGGCTCGATTTTTTTCACTTATGCTGTCCCGGCTGCCGGGTATCTCGAATCCCTGATTTTTGGCCTCGTGTTTCTTGGGTTTATTTTCGCATACTCGGTTTTCACAATCACGGTTGTGTTTGCGGTGCGCTCACAGCTGAGCCGGGTAAAACTCCACTATTATTTTTCCGAGAAAATAAGGCGGTTTGCAGTCAAGTATTTCGTTTTTCTGGCCTTGTTTTCGCTTGCATCATTTTTCCTTTCCGTTCTTTTGGGGTTTGCAGGGTTCAAGGCACTGGGTTTTCTTCTTTCAGCCGCCGTAGTGTTCTTCCTCATGTTTTTGCCCCAGGCGATAGTTGTTGACGAGGAAAGCATGCAGTCATCACTGCAGAACGCATTTGAGTTTTCATTGAAGCACAAAAAAACGACGTTCCTGGTTTTTTTGTCAGCCCTGTTGGCTGTTTTTGCCCTCTCGGTTTTGGAGTTTGCCCTCAACGTGTTTTTGCTTCCGGGTGAGTTTTTGTCGCTTCTTGTGGTTTCATTTTTTCTTGTCCCGTTTATCGAGGTTGTCAAGACTATTTACTACATGGAAAAAATGGGCCTCGTGAAAAACGTTTCACTGAAACTGCAGTGAGTTTTGTCACTCTCTTTTTTCAATGGTGCAGGCAAGCGCGTTTTTTGAGAACAATGACTCCATTTCGTCCGCGTCCATGGCGTGAAAGTTTTTCTGCAGGCCATTTTTGAGCAGCCCCATGTTTTCCTCAATCCCTGTTTGCCAGTCGCTTTCAATGAAAATTCCTGTGCCGCTTTTAAGCGCTTTTTTCGCCTCCGCGGAAATAACTGAAATTTTTTCCGCGAAATTTTCCGGTTTTTGGGCCCTCACAATTATCGCGTTGTCGCATTCGGGTGTTGAAATTCTTTTTTCTTTCTCCGAGAATGCCTCCTGCAGGGCTTTGAGCGCCGCCAGCATATCTTCTTTCGGGCTCCCTGCTTTTTTGTCGAAAAACTTTTCCTGGAAAAGCTCTGCTGCCATGCCAAGCGTGCTGGTGCTACCGTGGATTTGCTCCGTGAACAGGAATTTTTTCTGCTTTTGGCAGTTGAGGAAAATCATGGAGTGTGTTTTCTCGAAAAGTTTAAGCTTGTACCTTGAATCGATTGCCGCTGCCAGGGCAAAATGCCTGCTTTTTCCTGCCTGGAACGCTTTTGCGAAATGTTTTGCGAACTCGACTGCTTTTTCTTTTTGCCTTTGCGGCATTTCCGTTTCCTCGCCGGGGGACATGTTGAGCGTGACTGCCGGAGTGAAATGACCGGTGTTATGCATGTACGACTGGTTGAGCTGTTCAAGCGCGAACACTGCGGTTGCTTTTGTTTCAGCCGCGCTTTTTTTTTCAAGTGGTTTTGCAAAAAACTCGTTTAATCCCCTGAGGGCCGGTTGGATTGTAGTATTTTTTGCCTGTGTGAAAAAAATTCCCTGCAGTTCGAGGAAAGAGAAAGGATGGTTTTTTTGCGCGCAGGGAAGCAAGAAGGACGCGGCGAAAGGTTTTGTCGAGTAATCGTGGATGCCGTGGAGAAATATTTTCTGCTTGAAGTGAAGCTCTTTTGCTTTTTGTGGCACTGCCGCAAGCCAGTTGTACTGCCTTGAAATCTCGTTTTCGGGCACTGCTTCTTTTGCAGTAATTTTTTTTTCGGCGTCAAAAACGGGGAGCCCGAGCCTTGAGTACCGGTAGTATGTTTTTGTCTGCCCGAATTCAAGTAGTTTTTCTGCAGCCATGTCCCGTATAAGTGAAGTGGTGAAATATCGTGTTCCGAGCGTTTTGAGTTTTTCCTCGACTTCGGAGCTTATTTTTTCCGCCAGCTGCCTATTGAGCCGTGTTTCATTCACAAGCGACTTGGTTATGTTTCCCCTGTTGAATGGCTCAAGCTTTTCTTTTGAAGTGAAAACCCTCATTTTGCGGAACGAATAGAAGACTTTTGCCGCGTCAGGGTTTATTTTTTTCAGCTGTTCGAAAGCGTTTTTGAGGGTCTGTTTTTTGTCAAGCTCCAGGCCCTTTAGCTGCTGGATTATCTTGAGTATTTCCCATTTCGTGGCTCCGGCTTCCTGGAACTCTTTTGCGATTTTTTCAATGAACGGGTTGACAAGTTTTTCAGGCATCCATTGATTTGTTGGAAAACTTAATTAAAAACATGACACGCAAAAAACCCGCTTAAGTTTGCAAACTTTTTATTAATTGTTTGTTCAATTAGTTAATCATTTGGTTTTTGTGGGGGGGATTTTTTTTTGCCTGTGTCTGAGCTTGACAAGATTGACCTGCGTATTCTTCAGAGCCTTCTTTATGACGGCAGGATTTCTTTCAGTGCCATTGCAAAGGAGGTCGGCCTGACTGACGTTGCTATCAAGAAGCGTTTTGAACGCCTCAAGCGCAAGGGCGTTATAGCGTCAATTTCGGCAAACCTTGACCTCAAGACGCTTGGGTATGAGAACCCTATTTTTGTCCAGATTCGTTCAGAGATTTCAAAAAACAAGAATCTGGTCAAGAGGCTTCGGGAGTTTGACTCGATTGTGGAGCTTTACCAGGTTCTTGGGGAATACAACCTGCTTGCAAAACTCGTGGTCCCAAACCTTGAAATGGCTGAAAAATTCATCGAGTCGCTTGGAACACTTGACGGCGTTTTGGACATAAAGGCATCGGTAATCCTTTCTGAACTGAAAAAAACCAATTCCCTGCCGATTTTTTCGCTCCAAAAAAAACTCTGAAAAACCCCACAAGCCTATTCGTCAATTGACGAAAAGCTTTTTATTTTCTTTGGCTCACCGTTTTTTCATGGTTTCTAGGTTTCATTCAAGGGCACAGGTTTCAGTGGAACTCATAATAATTTTTGCCGCGGTGGTCGCAGTTGCCCTGCTCCTCATAACACAACTCCAGAAGACAACCAAGGAGGGTTCTGAAGTCATTGAGGACAAGGCAGAAGACATTTTTGACCAGATAAGTGACATAAAGTGAGTGCAGGGAAAGCCCAGTCAAGCATTGAGTTTCTAATGCTTCTTGCAGCGTCCACGGCAGTCCTGCTTGTCCTCGTCGGGGCCTCCAAGTCAGTGTTTTTTTCCGGGCTTTTTGCACTTGACATCCAGACAGCGCAGGGTTTTCTTTCCGAGCTGAACGCAAAATCCGACATGCTCTCTTTTTTCGGCGAAGGCTCAATCCTTCAGGCAAAGGCGAGTTTTTTCGGTTCCGCGAGGATTTTTTCAGAAGATGGTTTTGTCCTCATCGAGGTAAAAAGCCCGGTTCTTGTGCAGTCAAAACTTCTTTCGCAAAAAACTTCAACCGATGTAAACGCTTTTGTCCCTGAAACAAGCGGGCCTGTCAGGGTTGAACTGGTGCGCACAGGGACGGGAGTTTTAATCAAAGACGGTGACCCTTAGCCTGACTGGTTTGAGGTTTTCGTCAAGGAAAAAAGTTTCGGAAGAAAACGCCTTTGCCCCGTGGGGGTTTCCTACGGGAATTTTTTCCTCTCCCGCAATTATCTCGCCGTTTTTTTCGCCAAAAGCCAGCCTGAAATCTTTTCTCAACTCTTCTGGTGAAACAATCTTTTCTGCCTGCCACACTGCCAATAGGTCGTGGGTTTTCTGTGCAATTGCAAGGCTTGTGAAATTGTTCATTTCAGGTGCCTCAAGCGTGGAAAGAAAAACAACGATGACGATGAACCCGAGAATGCAGTCAAAAAGCGCATAATGGCCGTGCCTATCCACAGGCAGTCACCTCAAGGAGAATTTTCTCATTTTTTTCCAAGTCTACGATGAATCTCTGTGCGGCAAGGCATTCTGCAAAACTTGTTTTGCCGTAATCAAAGATTGTTTCCTTTTCCCCGTTTTCATGCACCGCCTCTACTTTTTTCACGGTAACTCCTGCGATTTGCGCGTGTTCCCTGCCTGCATTTCTGAGTGCCTCAAGTGAAATGACGTTTGCCCTCACGCGCCCAAGGAGGGGGTCAAAGACTGCCGCGCCCAGAAAAGGGTTTTCCGTGTTGTGGTTTTTCACCATTGCGTCTGCAAGGAAGATTGTTTTTCTCCAAAACTCGGCGTTTTTTTCGTTTGCAAGCGTTTTTCCAGCCAGGCTGCTTACCGAATGAATCATTGCCATGGCTATGAACAGCATGCCGATTAATGCAAAAGCTCCCTGGAAAGAAAAAAGCCCTCCTTTATCCCGCATAGTGTGCCTCCACTTCAACTTCGATTACAACGCCGTTTTCGTTTGTAGAGATTTTTTTTGCAGGCGCGATTGTCATGGAATTTTTGGCAAAACCGTTTTTTGCCGCCCATATTTTTTCATCTGCCGCGTGGCATTCTGTTTCAAGCTCCGCGAATTTTCCCCCGCTGTTTGCATAAAACGAGTCGATGAGTGCTGCGCATTTTTCCGCCTCCACCTTTGCCCCAAACGCGTAGAACGCGCCTTGGGTTTTTTCATGCAGTGTCGTGGCCGCCTCAAGCCCGAATCCTGTTACAAGGAGCACGATTATTGCCGACATTGTAAAGTCAATGGTGTTCATTTGAGGGCCACTACCGCTGCCATTGAATAGCCGATGGGAAGCATGAATTCGGTTGAATAATTCGGCCCGCTTATCCGTGCCTTGAAATGCGTGTCCCGCAGAATTCCTCCTGTGAAAAAAAACCATGCAGTGGTGATTCCTTCTTCGCTTATGACAAGGACTGAAGAGGATTCTCCCAGGATAGTGTCCGAGATTTTTTCTTTTGCCCCATGTTTTTCAATGAAAAATTCCGCTTTTATGCTGCCTGAGTCAAACAGGCCCTGTTCAGAAAGCCAAATGATTTTTTCCACTGTTTTTTTCTTTATTTCTTGCGCGTCAAGGTTGTTGTTTTTGATTTCGTTTTCAAGCGCGGTTTTCACCGTGTCGTCGAAAATGTTTTCCATCTGGGTTCTTGTGAAAGTGACTTTCTCCATTTCAAGTGCCTGTGTCAGGACAGTGTCTGCTTGTTTTTCCGCGTTAAAGCGCGTGTTTTGAAGCGAGATTGTCGCAGCCAGTGCCGCAAGGGCAATTACTGCAAAGGAAAACCCGCGCCGGTTCATCCATGGACTAATGCCTGAAAACAAACTTAAATATTTCGTCAATCGCCGAAAACCGTTTTGTTGTGGTTTTTTATTGTTTTTGCCTTTTTAATGTGTTTTACTGGTGTTTTTTGGTGGACAGGGAAAAAAGGGACCTCATTGTAAGCTGGCTGACGGTGAGTTTTGCTTTCGCCTGGGCAGGGCCCCAGATTTTTTTTTCAAGCAGGATTTTTGGGGATTTTTTGTTCAATTTTTTTGTCGTGCTCATAGCCGTTGGCTTTGGTTTTATACTTCATGAGCTTGCGCACAAGTACGTCTCTCTCCATTACGGGGTTCATGCGGAGTTCCGTGCCTGGAATTTCGGGCTGGTCCTGGCGGTTTTGTTTGCTTTTCTCACAAACGGGGTGTTCACTTTCGCGGCTCCCGGTGCGGTTTACATTCTTGGCGAGGTTTCAAGGAAACAGAACGGGATAATCTCACTTGCCGGCCCGCTTACAAACATTGTCATCGGCCTTGCTTTTTCCGCAGTGGCTTTTTTGTTTGCGGGAAGCATTGTGTCGGAAATAGCTGGGTATGTTGCGTACATAAATTTTTTCCTTGCGGCTTTCAACCTGCTTCCGATTCCCCCGCTTGACGGCTCGAAAGTCATTAACTGGAATGCTTTGGTGTGGGCGGTCTTTTTCATCCCGCTTGCGCTCTTCATTTTCCTGCCGGGCTTTTTCGGGTTTTAGCGCACGTAGCTTAGCCTGATTGTGGAGTAGTTTTTGCGGAACTGGTCGTAGGCGTTCATTACGTCCATGGAAATTGATGGCGGGATTTTTTCAAGGGCGGTGTCGATGTCGCTTTTGGTTACTTCAAGTGTTTTTCCCCTGTTTTTCTCGATTGCAATGAGGGCGGCTTCGCGTATAACTCCCTGCAGGTCGGCGCCGCTGTAGCCTTCGGTCTTTCTTGCGATTTCCTCAAGCCTGACGTCTTTCCCAAGGGGGGTTTTTTTCGTGTGCACTTTGAGTATTGAAAGCCTTGCTTTTTCATCAGGGGCCCCGATCATTATTATCTTGTCTATCCTTCCGGGCCTCAGCAGGCCGGGGTCAATGAGGTCAGGCCTGTTTGTCGCGGCAATGAAGACAACGTCCTTTAGTTCCTCGATTCCATCGAGCTCCGTGAGCAACTGGTTTACGACCCGCTCGTTTGTGCCCGAGTCGAATGCCTGGCCGCGCATGCTTGCCATTGCGTCAATCTCGTCGAAGAAAATTATTGTCGGGCTTACTTGGCGCGCGCGGTGAAAAACCTTGCGGATTCCCCGTTCGCTGTTGTGTGCAAAAATGCCGCCAAAACCTGCTATAAAATTCTGGCAGGGTTCAACTGAAACATCAAAAACATTGTCCGTATACTCAACAGGCACTATTTTTTTCACCAAGTCCCAATAAATATCTGATTCGCATAGTTTCCAGAGTTCGGAGTATTGTTGTTTTTGGCTATCCACCATAACTAGCGCTTCGCGCACTTTTCGGAGGCTGACTGTTTGATTGTTTGCATAACTGACAAATGCCTCTCTCAGAAGATTTTTGATTTTTTCATTAACCGGAATTGCATTGCCTCTTTTCCATTGTACTTCCATTATGTAGTTCTGGAGCGCGTTGTTACGGTGAGAGTCTATAAATCCGGCAGCTTGGAATTTTTTCAGGTTTTCAACTCCAAAAATCTGTACCCTAAAGCTTATGCTGCCGGTCCATTCTTTTTTAGTTCTGCAAAAGGCAACAATCCCTTGTTTTAGCAACAGATAAAGCAAATCATTGGCCAAAGTTTTGCTGGTTGTAGAAGATTCTACCATTGCGCTATGGCCATTAAATCTGAAGGTTCCATCCCCACTAAAATAACCCCTCAAGAATGCATTTGTTTGAACATTATTGGAAGTGAACAGCAACCCGGGTATTTTTTTATTAAATGCCCCTGATTTCAAACCCATTTCTACAAATACATCATGCAACGTTGTACTGTTAATTACAATAGAGTATTCATATTGTGATGCTTGCAATCCTAAGTGTGCAATAGCTTTCAATAAGCGGGTGCGGATTTCCTGATCTGCGGCTGTAAACCTCAGCATTTCGTTATTGAATTCACCTTCAGCAATCCATAACCCCGTCATTTCCCAGAAGAATTCATCTAACGGCAACAACGCGGGCAAAGAGTGTCTTGCACCTTTACGGGAAATTCTGGCAATGGGCCACTGGGGGGCAAGTTCTGCTGATTTAAGTAATAGCAAAAAGCTGGCAAGTGAAACCGGCAATTTTTTATCAACTATCTCATACAAAAACTTGGTTTTTTTGTGCAATAATTTGGCAGCCACTGTATATCCTGTTTTTTTAATGGACTCCACTATTTGTGGGCTTTCAATGAAATACTTTTCTTTTTTTGAAAACAGTTCGGGCAAATTTAAAAACTGGTTTTCAATTGAAACATTTGGTAGCTTTGCCGGTATCGCAATAACGCTTTTTCCATTTACTAATTGATCCGGCGTGACAGATTCAATCTCGTTTTCAACCAAGGAAAATACTGAGTGCTTGTCTGTTACCCTGAGTTTTCTGCCTGTTCTTGTGGTGATCTCAAGCATTTTTCCGTTTAGCGGATGACTAATATAGTCTACGATTTTTGAAAAAAGAACCCTCCCATCGTTGTCAAACGTAACCACTTGCAGGGGAAGCTTTTCTTCCACGATTTTACCAATTTTTTCCCTGAATATTTTTTTCCCGTCAAAAACAAGCAATTCTTCCTCATAAGGGAGGCTTTCGCCGACCCAAAGACTTATTAACTGCGGGCCTTTTACCGAAATGAAGTTTGCCTCGCTTTCGGTTGCAACCGCTTTTGCAAGGAGTGTTTTTCCAGTTCCGGGCGGGCCGTACAACAGTATCCCGCTTGGTGCCTTGATTCCGAGTTTTTTGAAGTCATCAGGCCTTTTCAGTGGCCATTCAACTGCCTGCCTTAATTCGTTTTTCACGTTTTCAAGCCCGCCGATGTCGTTCCACTGGATGTTTGGTATCTCAATTGTGACTTCGCGCAGGGCGCTTGGCTGTACATCGCGCAGTGCATCGAGGAAGTCCTGTTTGTTGACTTCAAGGCTTTCAAGGACCTCTGCAGGAATCGTTTCTTCCTCAAGATTGATTTTTGGCAGGTACCTGCGCAGTGCTTTCATCGCGGCTTCCTTTGCCAAAGCCTCGAGGTCCGCGCCTACAAAACCATGCGTTATTTTTGCAAAGTTGTCCAGGTCTACATCCTCTGCAAGTGGCATTCCGCGCGTGTGAATCTGGAGTATTTTTTTCCTGCCCTCTTTTGAAGGAACCCCGATTTCTATTTCGCGGTCAAACCTGCCGGGCCTTCTTAGTGCCTCGTCTAAGCTGTTGACCCTGTTAGTAGCCGCGATAACAATGACATTTCCGCGCGACTCCATGCCATCCATTGCAGCGAGAATCTGTGCAACAACGCGCCGCTCGACTTCCCCGATTACTTCTTCGCGCTTTGGGGCAATCGAGTCTATTTCGTCAAAGAAAACAATGCTTGGAGAGTTTTTTTCCGCTTCCTTGAACACGTCCCGGATTCTTTCCTCGGCTTCCCCGACAAATTTTGAGTTATGCATTACAAGCAATGAATGCCCTGCTAAAAAGTTTGAGTAAGGCTCGACACTCAGGTCGAACAATTCTTTATTCCCTTCCTGTTTTATATTTTCAATTTTTGTCCAACTGACTTGCGCTTTTGCAAGTTTTTGAAGGCGTGCATCAGGCATGAACTGCGTTATTTCTTCCAGTTTTCTTTGTGTCAGGTAATCCCTGCCGGAAATATACCTTTCTGTCGGGCCTTCTGGAAGGTTTTTGCCGTAAAAATAATTATTTTTTTGCTTTACTTGCTTTAAAAGCGGGGAAATGTTTGGTATTCTTAAGTCATCTCCAGTTTTTTTTCTCCCGGCGTACCATTTCTTTATAATTGAAAATTTTTCTGTGTTCGACTTTGCCTGTTCTGCAAATATTTCGCGTGAGCGGTTCCCGACAACTACAAGTGCAAGCATGTCGGAAAATTCTGTCTTCCAAGGGACAATTTTAGTTATAATCCCTAATTTCCTGCAAAGTATTGACAAATCCTCAAGGACATTTCTTGTAATTGAATAGAACCGGATGGTCGGGTACCCGCCAGTCCCTTTGCTTGTAGTGCCATCGCCCTCCAAAAAACCGGTCAAAAACTCCATTGTTTCTTTTTTTGTCAATCCGAAAATCCATTCCGGCAGTGAATAATTGCCTTTTTTCCCAATTGGCGGGAATTGAAGGGTTTTTTCGAAAAAGTGTTTTAATGCAACAGAGTAACAAAAAACTTTTTCTTTTTTTATTTTAGGCGTTATTCCAAAGAGTTTTTTTGCAAGATTTGCAAACTCTTGCTTCAGTATTTCATCCCTGTTTGCAAATTGGAGGCCATCCTGCTGCAGGTTTCCTTCTGAATACATGAGCCCCAAAATCCTCAGAAGTTCTGGCGAACTTTTATTTGGAAGGACAGTAAACTCGTGTTCTTTTATTTTTCTTCTTTTGGAAGCAATTTTTATCCCGGTTATTTCTTTTTGCTTTCCTTTAAACTCTCCAAGCTTCATTACCCCTTTTTTTGTCCTAATCCACGTGCCTGCGTCAAAATTTTTCAAATAATTGAATTTCCTGGTTTTTCCTTCAGGAAGCGTTTTGGCTATTGCAATCAGGTCTTTTCTTGAGAGTTCCTTTGCAGTTTTCCACACGATGCTCCCAAATGAGTCCATGCAGGCAAAAGGATGGTTTTCCGAGCAGACAATTTCTTCCTCAAGCCCTGTTTTTATGCGGAAAGTTTTTGCCTTTAACCTGGTTATGTGAGTGATTTTTCCCTGCTTTATTTTCAGGTTTTTATCAAGGGAAAAAACAGTTCCAGGTTTTTTTAATTCAATTATTTTCATTTTTCCATCTTTAATTGTTTTTCCGGTTTTTTCAGCCTCCAAAAAGAGTTCCTTAACCGCTTTTCCTCCGTGCGGGTTGGTGAGAATCCTTGTACCGCCGCCAACACACATAACTGCCGGGCTGTTGACTGCAATAAAGTGTGCCTGTGTCTCGTTTGCAACCGCTTTTGCAAGGAGTGTTTTTCCCGTTCCCGGGGGCCCGTGCAGCAAAACCCCCTTGGGTGCGTTTATGCCAAGTTTCGTGAAAATTTCCGGGTGGCGCAGTGGAAGCTCTATCATTTCCCTGATTTTCTGCACCTGTTCTTCCAGGCCCCCGATGTCCTCGTAGGAAATTTTTTGGAGCTGGTCAACCTCGTCCTTCACCGGCTCTTCGCGGAGGATGAATTGCGTGAAATCAGTGATTTTGACGATGCCTTTTGGCGCGGTTTCAACGACCTTGTAGACAAAGCCCGAGCCAAACACGCTTATCCAGACGTTGTCTCCTTTTGCAAGCGGGCGGCCGATGAAATTTTTTTTGAGTATCCTGTCATAGCCTGACGCTATTATCCTGACTTCCTGTGTCGGGGCAAGGACGACTCTTTTTGCTTCAGCGTAAATTGCGCGCCTGATTGTGACTTTTTCCCCAAGGCCGGTTCCAGCGTTGTGGCGTATGAGGTTGTCCATCCTGATTATTGCCTTTCCCTCGTCTTCCGCGCGCGCGGGCCAGATGACTGCCGCGGTTTTTTTCGTGCCCTCGATTTCAACGATGTCCCCCGAAGTAACGCCAAGTTCTTCTTTGGTTCTCTTGTCAAGGGTTATTATGTTTCTTCCAACGTGGCTTGGGTCTGGCTCCTCGACGCGCAGCACGACTTCTTTTTTTTTCTGGCCAAGCATAGGTGAAAAACCCTTTAATTGAACTCTTGGTCCAGTAAGATTAATAATCTGAACCGCTGGAAATAATCAGGAAAAATAAAAAGTAGAAAAAGAAGGGGAAAAAAAGGAAAAAAATTTGGCCCGGTTTTTTTTTCAACCCAGGCCAAACGCGCCTGTGGGAGTAGTATTTCCAAGCAGGCTAAATACTTGTTGCCCCTATTAGCACAATTGCGATTATGACCAGCACCACTACTATTATCGGCGGAATCAAAATCGTTGCTATTGATTTTCCAGTTGAGAGTTCCTGTGATTCCCTGACTGCAATAACCTCAAGCCACAGCAGGTAGAGCATTACAAGTATTCCTACGTAGGGTATCCAGCTGATGAGCGAGAAAACCACCAATGGAAGTGAAACCAAATACAAAAGCGCTGTAAAGTTTCCCTTTCCGCCTAAAATCTTGGAAGCAACAAAAATAACTGTTGTCCAAATTATACCGATTACTATTGTTGCAACTGGCATTACTATGCTAATTCCAGCTATGTCGCTCAATGGAAGTGGAAGAGTTGATGGCTGGTAACCATAAATAGAAAAAAACTGGTTTGGGAAAAGCGCAAAAATCAAGTAACTAATAAGCGCGGACATAAATCCCGCGATGAAAAAGTTAATACTTCCTTTTCCAGCAGTTGCGTTTGCCTTTTCCGCAGCAAAAGTTTCGCTTGGTTTAATGAAAGCATCAATCCATACTTTAAACGTCATTTTTTTTTACACCCCGAAAAAAAGCGCCCAAAAAGAACGCCATTTCTATTTCAGATAATCGGAACTGTTATATAATCCTTTCATTTTGCGAGTTCTATGTTGACTTCCCCTGGGGGGAGTGCCTGGATGATTTCGTCAAGTGACAAGCGTGCGCCTTTTTTTTCAAAGAATTTCCTGATTTTTTTCGCGGCATCGGTTTTTTTCTCGCTTCCGGGAAGGACTCGGAAAAAGTTTTCCGCATTTTTTTTCACCGCGCTTTCCGGGCCGGAAACAATCCCGCTTTTTTCGTCCACGCCAACAGCGAATTCGAGCGGGGTTTTTCGGAACCATTCGCGTTTTCCGTAAACCATGAACGCCCCCGTGCCTATTGATTCGCCGCTTGGGGCTTGTTTTGTGACCTGTTCATACTCGGCAGAGTACACGTCTGCGCTTGCAAGTTTTTCCCGCCATGCCTTGCACATAACGGCTGCAAACTGCGCAGCCTCCCTGGCAGTCTGTCCAGGGATTTTTTTCCCGCCTGTTTTGACTATCACATGGGCTGAACCTGCGATTTCTGCATGGAAAAAAACGTCGCCTTTTTCAAAATGCTTTTTGAGCAGTTGCTCGTTTGATTTTGCGTCGCGCCCCGCAAGGACCAGAATGCCGTCGCTTGAATAGAACCACCTGAATTTTTCAAACCATTTTTTTTCCTTTTTTTTCTCAATGGTTTTTGCCCCCGGCAGGGTTTGCCCGGCATGCGCTGATTCAATCCGTTCATTCATTTTCAGTATTGCGGTTTTGAGGCCGCCCAGTTTTTTCCTGGCTTTTTTCGCTTTTTCAAAATACATTGCCGCGTTTTCCTGTGCCGTCCTGTCAAACCTGAGTGTGACTTTCATTTCCTGTCAATTCCCTTGTGTTTCCTTATTATCCTTATGAGCGCCTCGGTCCTCGAGGCTGCCTTGTAGAACGGCTCTGTTTCAAAGATTATCTGCCTGTCCTTTATTGCGTCAAAAACACCTGGAATGCTTTCGTAGTATTTTTTTGTAATGTCCTTGTGGTATGATTCGACGTCCCTGTAAATGTGGTGGGACAAAAAATTCCAATTGTGTGGGCCGATTATGCCTGAAAGCCTGTAGAGGTTCTCATCTTTTTTCGCAGTTTCCACTATTTTCTGGAAAACAGGCCTGTTTGATATGTCAATCTGCCACAAAACCACGGCTTCAAGCCTGTAGTCGAATTTTTTGAAGTCGATTTTCGGGCCAAAACCCGTAAGCACTCCCTCTTTTTTAAGAAAATCAAGCGATGACTTTATTGTTGCCTTGTGGTAGCCGGTGCGTTTTTGTATCTGGCGTATGTTTGGCGAAACAGTGTTTTCCGAAAGCAGGGCCTCGAAAATGTTCAGCCTTATCTCGTCATCAATCCGCATGATTGCCACAACAAACCACCGCTATATTTTTGGTACACTTTGATTAAAAAAAGTATCCTAAAAAGTCCATGCAATGCTTGTCAATGTATATAAACTTTGACACAAGAGATATTTTTGATAGTAAAATTGGGGGGATCCAATCCTAAATAAAACTGACATCACATCACTTGGAACAGGGTTAGGCTCACCAAGCTTATTGGTTTTCATCCAAGAACCCTGTTCCAAACTTTTTTTTCAAGCGGCTTTTGCTTCCTTTGTTTTTTCCTTCTTTTTCCCCCACTCCGCCTTGCTTGGGCAGTTCATTTCAATGCACATCTCGTAACGGAAGCGCGGGCCGATTACTTTTATCATGGGTTTTTTGCATTGCTCGCATTTTTTGTCAAGCGGGATTATTTTGCCTTTCTGCGGCAGGGGGTAAGTGTTTTTGCAGGCCGGGTAATTGTTGCACGCAAGGAACCATTTGCCGTTCCTGCTTTTGAGTTTGCGCAGCTTCCCAGTTTGGCATTTGTCGCAGTCCCCAAGGATTGAGTCTGCCTGGAGCGCTTTTCGCAATTCTGAGCCGATGTCGTTCTTTTTTTCGAGCAGTTCGTCAAGTATCCTGCCGAGTTTTTGCGTGGAATCGTTCACTACTTCCTGTTTTGCTTTTTTCCCGGAGGCAACCTCATCCATTTCCGCTTCGAGGTCCGCGGTCATTTTCGGCTCCGTAACCGTGCGCGCGTATTTTGAAAGCGAATCAATTACAGCAAAGGCGATTTTATTTGGCTCGATTGCCTTGAGGCCGGAAATGTAGTGGCGTGAATAGAGTTTCTGTATAATTTCATGGCGCGTAGCTTTCGTGCCAAGTCCAATGTCATCCATGAGCTTTATGAGTGAGGACTGCGAGTACCTTGCAGGCGGCTGGGTTTCTTTTTCAAGCATTTCGATTTTTTTCACGTTCACGATGTCGCCTTGTTTCAGTTCTGGGAGGATTGTTTCGCTTATTTTCGAGTAGGGGTAGAATTCTTTCCACCCTTCCCTTATGATTGTCTGGCCGTGCGCCACAAACGGCTCCCCGTTCACGATGATGGTCACCGTAATGTTTTCCGTCTCGGCGTCCTCTGACAATACGGCAAGGAACCTTCTTGTGACAAGCTCGTAGACTTTCCACTGCTTGTCGCTCAGGCTCTCTTTTTTTGCCGGCTCTGACGGGTAAATCGGCGGGTGGTCCTTTGTCTCCTTTGGGCCCCTTGAGGGCACGAGTTCTTTTTTTGCAAGAATCTTTCCTGCCAAAGGCGCGAATTCTTTTACCTGGCTGATTTTTTTCAGTATGTCGGCAAGGTCGATTGTTTTGGGAAAAACCGTGTTATCCGTTCTCGGGTAGGAGATGAGCCCCTGCTGGTAAAGGGACTCTGCGACATTCATCGCGTCCCCCGCTGTCAGCCCAAGGACGGTTGCGGCCCGCAGGAACTCCGTTGTATTAAATGGGGTTGGGCGCGCGAGGTTTTTTTTCTTTTTCACTATTTTTTCGACTGTGCCCTTGTTGTCTTTTTTTGCCAGGGTTTCCTCGGCTTTTTTTTTGTCCCAGAATTTTCCTTCCCTGTGCTCTCCGATGAATTCTTTTTTGTCTTTTTCAAAAAGCGCGTTTATTACCCAGTATTTCTCTATTCTGAATGCGAGGCGCTCCTTTTCCTTGTTGACTATAAGTGCAAGTACGGGCGTCTGCACGCGTCCGGCTGAAAGGAATTCCTTTCCAAGTTGCCCAGAGACAAGCGAGAGGTATCTTGTGAGCACGGCTCCCCAGGCTAGGTCGATTTCCCTTCGTGAATCGGCGGAGTCGGCAAAATTGTAGTCCAGTTTTGAAAGCTCGTCAAATGCAGTTGTCACGTCTTTTTCCGTCAGTGCTGAAAAATATGCCCTGTGTATTTTTATTTTCGGGTTTGTTTCCTGTATGAATCGCAGGGCTTCGACGCCGATGCTTTCGCCTTCCCGGTCTGCGTCGGTTGCAATGATTACTTCGGAGCCGGTTTTTCCGGCTTCGCGCAGGGAACTTATTATTTTTTTTTCCTTTTCAATGTACTCGATGGGTGCGTGGACGAGTTTTCGCAGGTCGGTTCCAAGCCAGTAACTGTAGCTCTTTGGAAAATCGATGTCGACTATGTGGCCCCGCAGGGGGACGACGGTGAATTTTTCGCCCTTTTTTTCAAACTCGAAAACAGGGTTTTCCTGCAGTGCCCCCTGTGAGTATTTTCCGGCTGACAAAATGCCTGCTATCCTGTTGCCTGCAATGGCTTTTTCCGTGACGATTATTTTCATTCAAACGAATTTCTTTGGCAATGTTTTTTAAAAGCCGGGTGCAAAAACCCGTCTGATGCAGGAGCGGCTCAGATGATGAAAATGAGTATGAGGCCGAGGAAAAGTATGACTGCAATGTCGCGGTTGTAGTAGGCAATGACGGCTGCCACGAGGGGCGCGAGGAGAATCGGGTTTGTTTCTGATGGCGGGATTTTCAGGACTATCACCGTGAAAACCACGCCTATGAAAATGAGTATGAACAGGAATGCGACAAAACCGGCTATTTTGTCTGTGAGGTAATCGTTTATTTTCTGGAACACGGAATCCATTTGTGAGGAGATGAAGTTGTTTGGGCTGCTTGGGGCCGGAGTGCTTGCATGGGCTTCCGAATGGGCGGGCGGTGCATGGCTATGGTCGTCAGTCATACATGATTTTCTCCTGATTTAAGCTTTTTAAACATATTACCAGGTATTCACAGGAAGATATTAATATTTAGTCATTTAATTATCTTCAAGGAGTTTGTCTTTGCCAGGGTTTTTTTTATGGCTGATTTTTCCGGTTTTTCCGATTATTTTTCAAATACCCTGGTTAAGGGCGTGCTTGCAGGCGAGCCTACCTCGATAGTCATAGTGGGTGTCCTGGTCCTGATTCTCTTGGCGGTTTTTTTCAAGCTAAGCCAGCTCGTGTACGCCCTGGTGAAGCGTTTTTTCCTTTTCCTTGTCGTATTGCTTTCCCTTTACTTTTTTGCAGTTAATTTCCAGGACAAGATTTTTTCAGAGTCCCCTGACATGTTTATCCTTGCTGTCGGCATACTCGGGCTTCTCATAGGGCTTGTGGCTTTCGTGATTTCGGTTTTTTCTTTCCACTCAA
The DNA here is from genome assembly GCA_016198165.1 of Candidatus Iainarchaeum sp. GTDB lineage: Archaea > Iainarchaeota > Iainarchaeia > Iainarchaeales > GW2011-AR10 > JACQJF01. Next base: position 38,654 of record JACQJF010000052.1, read on the forward strand.
GCTATTCATCCTTTAAGGCAAGGTCAGGTGAGGACAGCGATACTGAAATAACCTTGCCAAAGAAAAAAAGCGTTGTTGTAGAGCCGTCCGCGCCGGTTGTCAAGCCGACACAGATACAGCAGCCTGATTTTTTTTCGCAGCAGTTTTTGAGCCGCCAGGCTTTTTCCGAGAGCATGGCAAGCGACCGCAGCCTTTTGGCAGTCCTGAGTTATGCGATTATCGCCCAGTTTGGGGTGTTTTCAGGGGTAACCGTTTCAGCTCCGAGCTTTGAAGTAGGGCTGGCGTTTTTCATCGCTTTTTTCATCGGGGCGTTCATTTTCATAAAAACCTCTTACCACAGTTATGCCCGGGGAATCACGCACCTTGTTCTTGCCTCTGTTTTCGGTTTTGGCCTGTCTATAGTCCTTGGCCATTACTGGGGCACAATCCCCTTTGAAGTCCTTTTATCCACAGGTTACTTCACTTCGCATGCCCTTGTCGCCTTTGTCACGGGAATAGCGGTTTCCCTCCTCATGGGTTCAAAGCATTAAACTGGCGTTTCCATTTTTTCACCCTGTTTGTTATGGGGGCAATATACTTACAAGTTGGAAATTCTTACTGCAAAAATCTACATTAAACTCCTTTTGGACAATAAACCCGCAAAGCCCTGCTAGCGAAATGATTTTCTACTCGGAAAGCATAGAATTTACACCGATAAGGTAAGTTTTATGCCTTGGCCATTTAGAAGAAAAAAACAAACGCCCAATTTCGTTTCCCGGACCAAAGGCACAACGGTGAGATTACGTCGGGCGCCTCGTAGTCCTTTTCAGGGCAGATTAAGAAAAAAACTGATTGCAAGTGCCGTGGGCGCGGCCATGGGTGCTTGGAGCGGAGCAGGCATTTCACGCGACATCATGTCCAAACAAATGGATACAGTCCGTGCAAAGGAAAACGCTGCATTAATGGGGGAGCTTGCTGCAGAAGACAAATATGTTTTGGCCCTTAAAGGCAGGAACAAGATGGAAATTGAAGAAGCACAAAAAGAGCTAGATCGGGCCAAGATGGCTTGGGAAAAAGAGTTGGCAAAAGTTTGGCAGACTGAAAGAATTGCTCGTAAAGCCCATGCTGATCGGCTGGGTAGAGTAACGACTGCGGGCGCTGTTTTTGGGGGCCTGCTTGGTTATTCAGCCGCCCAGTTTGTGCAAAGAAGAAAACAACGGAAATACCAGCGCAAGTTTCGGGGCATTGTGGTTTCGCCGCAGATGTACGATTCAACGGAAATTGAGGATGCAATACGCTCCTTTCAACGGGCTCGGGGAATCAAAAGCCGATTGGAAGCAACACGGTATCTTCAAACCCTCATAAACGAATCACCCAATACTTATATTTCAAGAGCAAGGGAACAAAGAAAGTCGTTTTTCGTTGACAATGACGGAAACCTAATTTTTGATTGATGGCTCAAAAAATAAAAACTGACTTCCCCAACTGAACCGTGAGAAAAAGCTCATGTGCTCGGCCCGGAAAACTCGTGTGGCAAGCCAGTTGCATTTTTTTGCCACTCTTTTTAGGTTCCGGTAAAACGTTAATCTTTCTCGATTCGCACTCCATTAGCTGTTTTAAGCGGTGGGAATCGAAAATTGATTCCATACAATCACTCCTTATTCCAGAATTTATAAGGGGCGAGGAAAGGCTATTAACTTTTCACTGATTAGCCCCGGAGGGGTTCGAACTCTCGTCCCTAAGTGCCTGATTTGACATAAAAACCTTTTTAAATTTACACATAATACACATAATATATTGCAAAGAGGTGGTTTTTGATGGTTAACATTACTTTATCTGTTTCATCGGAAATGAAAAAGGAAATGGGGCAATTTCCTGAAATTAACTGGAGTGAAATAGCAAGGGCGGCTATCAAGGAAAGACTTGAAATGCTTGTAAAATTCAAAAAATTCACAGAACAAAGCACTATGACAGAACAAGAAGCAGTTACGCTTGGCAGGCAATTAAAACAAAGAGTAGTGGCAAGAAGGTAAATTTGTGGAACTTGTTTTGGACTCAAACATCCTGTTTGCAGCACTCATAAAGGACGGCAAAACAACAGAACTCCTTTTAGACCCGAGGCTAAAACTTTATCTGCCAGAATTTGTTTTACAGGAATTCGCAAAATATGAAAAAGAGCTTTTACAAAAAACCCACAGAACAAAAGAAGAGTTTTACGAAATATATGCAATTTTGCAAAAAATAATCAAAATAATACCCAGAGAGGAATTCAGAAACAAAATCAAAGTAGCCGCAAAAATTTGCCCAGACAAAGGAGACATTGACTATTTTGCACTTGCATTCAAATTGAATAGTCCACTCTGGAGCAATGACAAAAAA
>JACQJF010000046.1 GCA_016198165.1 Candidatus Iainarchaeum sp.
ATTATATACTTGGATTGACTTTTGTACTTGTTTCCAGCGGAAATACGGCCAAAATAAGTATAAAAACAGTTAATGTATAGTAAATAATGTTGGATGAATGTCCAACAACAAAATTTTTTTGGAACGCCAAAGACGGAACGCAAATTACTGATTCCAGTTGTAAAACTAGGCGAGCCTTTAACTTATTGTCCGTGGCAATTTGCTGAAATAGATGGTATAGTTGTTAGAATGCACGACCTATTGACTCCGACCGGAAAAAAATTCAAGTCAATTATTGAAAAAATTGAAGCAACAGGCGGAATTCGCACACACTTAGGCTATGCAGGACCGATTTTATTGTCGTCAATCATGAGTGATCAAAAAATTTTCAATTCAACGCCAGAAATGTACGCGCACGCAATTCAGACGCTCAAGCCAGACTTTTTTATGACATTAGATGGTGAAACATACTTGGAGAAAATCCTCATTGGGGAATTTGAAGTGGAACGAATACTACAGCAAACTGCATGGCTGATTTCAAAATGCAAGAGAAGCATACCAGTTGGTTTAGTCAAAGGTTCCAACCCACAACAAATAAACTTGCTGTTGAGCACTTACAAAGACTGGGGTTTGAACGATTATGTTTTCCACAGTGGTGATTTTATTTGCAAAGGAAACCGAAACTCAGTTCAAGAAGCAAAACGAATCGTAAGAAACATTAGACCAAAAATACCCCGCTTGTTCATGTACGGGATAGGTGCACGAAAAAACTTTCAACGATTCCGAACTGCAGACGGTTATATCACGCAAAGCCACTACGTCAACGAATTCTACGGAATAAAAATTGTTGACAACAAAATTCAACGCCAAAAAAAAACACCAAGCAAAAAATCCATAATGGAAAACCTAAATCAAATCCGACAAACAATTACCAACACAAATCAAAGAACAGGAGGACTGAAACAATGGGTGGAGGATACAGCACCGGCAGAACAAGCTATGCCGAACAACGATACAAAGAAAAAATTCCAAATTCGCCAACTTTAAACAACTATAACAGCAAACCAAAAGGATTCATAAGCTTTCACATCGAAGATGAGGCACGAGTAAACTTTTTACGCAGCCAAGCAAAAGACGGTCAACTTGAATTCATCGACTACTCCGTCAAAGAACCATTCGACGATAAATGGAAAACACAATGCACCGAACGGCTCAAACAATCCGACATCACAATCGTAATGATTGGAGCCGAAACCCACAAACGCGAAGCAGTAGACTGGGAAATCCGAAAAGCCCACGAATTAGGAAAACCAGTAATCGGCATCCGAATATACCGCGACAAGAATCACACAATACCCCAAGCACTAACAGACATTAAAGCCAAAATCATGTACTGGAACCTTGAAGAAATCCAAAAACAAATCGATAAAAAAACATAAGGCGAAAAAAAACGATGACTGAAACCAAGCTAATCAACGAAAAAATAACAAAAAAACACCCCGACCAACTATTTGAACAATACAAATTATTCGTCGAATCCGCACAAGAAATCAGCAGAAGACGAGAAAACGCAAACCACTTTTACCTAGCAATAAATACTGGATTAACCGTAATAAGCGGATACCTAAGCCAGCAACCAGCAATAGCAACCCAAGCCATACCACTATTTGGATTATCAATGTGCTGGTATTGGCGAAAAACAATCAAAGCATATCAAAAAACCAATAATGGAAAATTTAAAATAATCCACAAACTGGAAGATCACTTACCAGCAAAACCATATAATACCGAAGAATATGCCTCGTTAACGCAAGTTGAAGAAAAAATACCAATAGTATTTGGTGTATTGTATCTTGCTATTTTGGCTACAGCAAATTGGGTTTTTATTTCAAGAATTATTGCTTAATTCAGGGGAAAAAAAGTCGCAAGATTCGGGTTTCTTTTTGGCAAACAGAGCCTAATTTGGCTTGAATTTCCATGATTGTTGGCTTATCGGGTTTTGATTGGTTCGCTTGGGTTTTTGCCTTCGTTTTTGAGTTTTTGGAGCCGGTTTAAGGCTTCATTAAATTGTTCCTGAGTTTGCTGCAAATAAACCATCAAGGCTTCGGCGTCTTTTTCTTGAGTGTCGTGTAGTTCGAGCGCGGTTTTAATGTCAAGGACTGCACTGCACTTGTAACAAAAGCGGGCTGTGGCAGGGTTTTTTTGTTGGCAACGGGCACAAACATGGGGCTTGAGTTCTTGCTGTTCTTCTTGGACTTGGTCAGGGATAATGCCGTTAATCCTGAGAATCGAGTTGTCAATGTCCCGACCAGAAAGGTGAACGTATTGGCTGGCCATGCGGCTTTCTGGACTCCAACCGGCATACATTTTGAGTTCCTGTTCAGTCAATTTTTTGGCAAGCTCGGTTAAGCGCGTATGGCGAAGCAAATGGGGATGGACTCTTTTTTGAATGCCTGCACGATCCTTGAGTTTCCACATTAGACCTTGGAGCCCTTTGATGCGGAGCCTTTCCCCGTAATAGTGAAAATGGGTTTTAGTGGTGGATTCAAAGCTCCGGGGAACGCGTTTTCGAATCGCGGTCCACAAGTAAAAATTTTCCTTGCTTTTGAGTGGGTGACAATTAAGCCAAACCGTGAGGTCTGGAACAGAGTTAATCAAGCGAATGGTTCGCTGACCTGTTTTTCCCCGAACAGAAATAATGGCCCCATACTTGTCGAGTTTAACCGAGTCACTAGTCATGTCCAGTAGTTCACTGGCCCGCAAAGCGCCTTCATACAAAACAGAAATCATGGCCTTATCACGCGGATTATCTGCGGCCTCAATCAAGGTTTTCACTTGGGCTTGGGAAAGCATATCCTCGGGCCTTTTTAGGACACGATCGTTTTTGTCACTAGTAATCCACGCAACCGGCATTGGAATACCCCTGCTATTTCGCTCCACACTTTTCCCTTCATACAATTTGACGAAAAAATACTTTAACGCAGTCTTGTAATGCCCAATCGTGGACTTGGAGAGCTTTCGACCATAAATCTTGGACTGGTACTCCTGAACAAACCGCATAAAATCAACAATATCCTGTTTGGTGACCTGGCTGAACTGCTTCTTGCAAAAAGAACAAAAAACCTCCAAAAAACGCAAATAATGAATCCGAGCCCCAGCCGTCACACCCCGACCAATATACTCGGAATTAAAAGCTTCAATTGCAGCCTTATTCTCTTCTGGCAAATCCAAGTGATATCGAGACTTTGACTTAGCCCACACTGGAAACGGTTTATTCAACAGCCTGGCAAGGATTACGTCTGCTCGTTTAGAGGACTTCGCATAATAGTCTTGGCCTTCCAACATACCTACAAACAAAGAGTACCAAAATGTATATAAAGCGACTCAAAAAGAGCAAGCAGGGCTCGATTGCCACTTTCCATGGCCAAAGCGCAGCTGAAACGATTTCCAGGCTCAAAAAGCTCGGGGCACAGGAAACAGAACTCCTCTCCCTCGACCTGATAATCGTGCAGAAGAGGTGGGACAAGGCAAGCCTGAAAAACCCCGCAAGGCACGAGATAAGAAAAATAACCGAGATAGCCGAAATCACCCAAACCCCCGGCGGCATTGTCCCGGTCACGCTTTTCGGGTTTGACTACAAAAAAAACAGGCTTGAAAAAAAACACGACGGCGAAAGGGTAATCGGGAAAATCTGCCGCGCATTCGGTGCAAGCAAAAAAGCCGTGCAAAAAGAAATGGATGCAAGGGCGCAGTTCCTCGAGAAAAACGCGAAAAACGGGCTTTCAATGGAAGATTTTTTCGAGGCGGTCAACAATGAATTTGCATGAGGAAAAGGAAAAATACTCGGAAAAGTTTTTCACCGCGCTTGAAAAAGACCTCGCGGAGTCGGGTTCAAAGGAAAGCGCGCAAATTTTTTTCCGCCGCACATTGAAAAACGCCGCGTTTGCAGGGCTTTTCACTTTCCTTGCCTTGGTCCTCTTTCTGGATGACATTGTTGCAGGGCTGATTGTTGCAGGGTTGTTTTTTGCGGTGATACTTGTTTTTCTTCTTTACAGGCCGCGACAAAAAAAGAAGCAAAAAGCCATGGAAATCGAGAAAGACCTCCCGTTCTTCCTCATGTCGCTTGGAGTGCAGCTTAACGTGGGGGTCCCGCTCAAAAACGCGCTTGAAAAGGGCGCTGAAAAGGAAAGGAATGCGCTTGGAAAAGAACTGCGGTCCGCAATGAAAAAAATCGATTCGGGCGGGGTGTCCCTGCCCGCAGCCCTCCTTTCACTCGGCAAAAAAACCGACTCGCTTATGCTCAAGCGCGCACTCTCGCAGGTCGCAGGCATTTACCGCCAGGGAAAACAGGCACAGACGGAGACGCTGCGCAGCCTTGCAAGGGAACAGTTGTCAATCCAGAAAGCACAGGGCAGGGAGTTCAACGGCAAAATCGCATTCTACTCGCTTTTGTTCATCGCCGTGTCCACGGTTTTCCCCTCGCTCTTCCAGACATTCGTAATGGTCGGCTCGGGATTCATGGACCTTGATTTCACCGCGCTTGAAGTCATCTTTATCGTGACAGTGCTCTTCCCGCTGTTTGACATCGCGGTATTGTTGTACATCAGGTCAAAGACACCGGCGTTTCTGAGGTGAAAAAAAATGACTATCAAGAAAATTCTGCATTACAGTCTGGTCGCAGACCAGACATATACGCGCCGCCTGTGCCCGCAAGGGCACTTGTGCCCCGCAGGGCATGAACCCACGCAAGGGCTGTTGAGCGAAGCGAAACGCCCGCGTCGTGAACCAACAAACGGGCAAAGTGAACAATCAATGCAAATGTTTCTTTTGCCAGTTTGTTGAGCGCAAGGGTTCCTGAGGTGAAAAAAAAAATGTTTCCGGAAAGTTTAATGCGGAAAATACGCGCGTGGAAAAAAACACGGCAGTTTGAAGAAATGCTTGCAACCAACGGCGCTGAAGGGGGCGTGGAAAAACTCCTCGAACAGTCCCTTTCCGAGGGGCTTTACGCAGGCGCAGTGTTTGGGATAGCTGCGTTTTTTTTCGGGACAGGTTTTTTTGCCCAAACTGCCGCGGTGGCGGCGGGAATCCTTGCGCCTCTTTGCGCAAGGGTTTTCTACAATTATTTCCTGTTTGACAACAGGAGAAGGAAAATAGAGCGCCTCACCCCGGATTTTTTGCTTGAAGCCTCGCTTTTCCCGAAAGGCACGACGCTTGCAGAAATAATAGAAACTTTTTCGGAAAGCAATTATGCCTTCCTTTCCATGGAGTTCCGAAAAGCCCTGCAGGAAATCAACAAGGGAGCCACGCCGGAACTCGCACTTTCAAACGCCAAAAAAAGGGTGAAATCCAGGGCTTTTTCACGCGCAATAGACCTCGTGGTCGAGGGTGCGAAAAGCGGTGCGGATGCAGGCGCGGTTTTCAAGGAAGCCGCGGAAGACCAGCTTGAAACAAACGCGCTCATCAGGGAAAGGAACTCGTCGCTTGTCATAGAAAAATACACCCTTATATTTGCAGGCGGGGTAATCGTGCCACTGGTTCTTGGGACAGTTGCAGGAATGCTTGAACAGCTCGACTTTTCAGGACTCTCGGAAATAGGCATCGGCCTTTCACCTGCAGAAAAAACCGATTTGCTCTGGGCAGGAAAAACCGCAGGCTTCATCTACATAATAGAGTATGCGTTGATTGCCTCCTTCTTCCTCGCCTTCCAGGAACACGACCGCAAAAAAACGATTGTTTACGCCGCGTTTCTCTTGCCCGTGAGCCTGGCAGTTTATTTTTTTGCACAACTTATGTGACGCTTCATAAAACTGTGTTTTGGAGGGAAAAAAAATGCCTGGAAAAATTTCTGTTTCGGAAATTGTTGTTGAACCCCTTTCAGAAAAACACAAAACCCTGTTGAATGGCTTTAAGTCTTTTGAAAAAGAGCTTGTGGATTTTTTAAAGAATGACGCTTTGGATAACCAGGAGAAAAAGATTTCAAAAACCCATTTGTTTTTTCATAAACCAACCGGCAAGTTGTCGGGTTACATTACACTTCTGACTGACAAAATAAGCCTTCATGCTGAACTCAAGGAAGCATTCAAGAAAAAAGGAATTAATTACAAGTCTTTGCCCGCACTAAAGATTGGCCGTTTGTGTGTTCATGACGATTTTTTGAGAATGGGCATTGGGACACACATGCTTGACTGGACGGTTTTTGTTATCAAAAAAATAAATGAATTTGCAGGGTGCAGGTTCATTACAATTGATGCAAAAAGAAACCCTGACAAATCAAGGGATTCAATTCATTTTTACAAAGCTAAAGGCTTTGAAATTTACAAAGAAAGAGAAAAGGGCTCAACACCGATGTATAAAGATTTATCCAAATTATCTGAGGAATGATTCAAAATAAGGCGTTTTTTCCTTAAGCCTCTTCAAAAAATCCCGGTCAATTTTGCTAATAGGCTCTTTTTCAAAGCTATGCATTCGTTCAATAAATCTAATGGCATCCTTGCCTCTAAGTTCTGGAGTTGCCCTAATTTGTTTAGCCATACAAACCACTTCTAAGATAATTGTCTTGCGAGAAATATATAAACGTGCCGAAAGCCCAGGCTCTGGGGCAGAATCCGGCTGGTTTTTGACTTTGGAAATTTATTTAAAGGGGTCTGGCTTTTTCTTTTACACGTGATATTTAGTGAGTGATGCAAAAGTCGAGTTTGTGGAGTTCAAGGAAAAAAACCTGAAAGGCTACACCCTTATCGAGGGTTTTCCGGGAATGGGGCTTGTGGGGACGATTGCGGGCAAGTACCTCGTTGACAAGCTCAAGTTCTCGCACCACGGCTACATCGATTCAAACTCGTTCATGCCTGTAATCCGCATACACAAAGGAGTCCCCATTAGGCCTGCGCGGATTTACGTGCTTGACTCGAAAAAACTCGCAATCATCATTTCGGAGCAGGTGATTCCAAAACAGCACATTTATTCTTTTGCAAAAAAAGTCGTCGAATGGGTCCAGAAAAAAGGCTTTTCAAGAATGATTTCGCTTAGCGGCCTGCACTCGTATGACGAAAACCAGAAAATAGTTTACGGTATAGCGGCAAATGACCGTTCTGTCGAGTTCCTCAAAAAGCACGGCCTTGAAGTAATCGAGGAGGGAATCACGACAGGAATAACCGCATTGATTCTGCTTGAGCTGAAGAAAACGGACATCGAGGCTTTTTCCCTGCTTGGGAACGTGCGCAACGCGGCAGACTACCAGGCCGCGGCAGAAATCCTCAAAAAACTCAGCGAGGTAATAGAAGTCCAGCTTGACGTAGAGCCCCTCCTCAGAGAGGCGCAGCAGATAGAAAAAGACATTACGACCCAGATGAAAAAAGTCAAGGACACAAAAGACAGCGTGGAAAAATTCGAACCCACGTCCATGCTCACATGAGGCGCGGGCTTTAGGCAGTTCTTCTGCGCGCGGGAGCGCTTTCTTCTTCGTCTTGTCGCGGCCCCTGGATTTTTATGACGCCTCTTCTGACGAGGTCCTTGTAAGATGAAAAAATCCCGTTGAGTTTTTCTATTTCCTGTTTTTCCGTGAACAATTGCGTTTCAACTTTGAATGGGTCAAGGTTCCACCCGTTCTCTTTGCCAAGCTCCCTTATGAACTCATGCATTTCCCCGCGCGACTTTACCTGGCCCTGTGCAATTGCCGTCACCACCATCAGCTTGAACTGGTCTTGCAGCCTGTCTCTGCCAAACCTGTGCCTTTGCCGCCCTTCATTCACGGTCCGGTAAAACTCTTCTATTTTCTCTTCAAGCTCTGCCCCAATCATCGGATTTATCCTTGGAAGATGCTTTTCCTGGCCTGCGGGGCCCGCAATCCGCAGCATTCTCTCTGCACTTGGGCCCAGTCCTTTTGGCCTGCCCAGTTTCTCGCCTGCAAAGCGCACTGCACGGGCAGCTGTTTCTGCCAAGTTCGCCTTTTCACGTGCAGACATTGCACGTTTTTGTGCTGCGGGAAAACGAAAACCCTGGCTGGAAGCGGCACGGTTTGGCTTGCCGAACCCGAAGGCACCCCTGCCTGGAGCGGCTTGTCGTTTTGGGACACGCAAGGCAGGAAGCGGGTTTCTTTGAATTCCCGTGCGTGGCATTGCCGGGCCCGGGTGAAAAAAACCAGGCCTGTTGGGGGCAAACTGCATTCGCCTTCGTCTTTGAGGGGGCATGGAAAAAAAACCACTGTTAAATAAAAAGCGCTTTGGAGTTTTTATTAACCTTGCATGCTTTTGGAGTGAAAGAGTTCTGTTGCCGTAAGGCACACAGGGCTGAAAGCCATACGCCCCATGAACCTGGACATGGGCTGCCGAAGGGGGAGCGCACGCCCCGTGAACCTGAGCGCGGACTGCCGATAGGGGTGCCCACTCCGTGAACCTGAGCAGAGGTTCCAACCGTGCGATTAATTAAGGCCTTTAGGCATTGTTTTTACTGCATGTCCAAGGCAAAAATCGTTCTTTTTCTCGGGTTTCTGGCGGTTTTAATCGGAATATTGGTTGTTTACACCCAGCCAAAAACGCCTGAAAGCCTGGAGTATGTGAAAGACCCTGAAACGGGGGAGGAATACCTGGCTTTTGAGTTTGCGACAGAAGAGGAAATCAACCCTTTCGTGGACCCCGACGAACAGGGATTTGAAAAGGCAACCAGTGCACAAGAGTGCGACAAAAAAAGCGGTTACATGAAAGACGAGTGCTACAGGAACCTTTCACTCATAAAAAAAGACGCTTCATATTGCATGACCATAAGCGAACCGGGGCACAGGGACAACTGCATTTATGACCTGGCGGTTGAAACAGGCAATGCAGATTTGTGCGGCGAAATGGATTTTGACATCCCCGACTGCCTGAGGGAAGTGGCAGTGAAAACACAAAACCCGGCTTACTGTGAAGCGGCTGGTTTTGAAAGAGAAACCTGTATAGAGGCTGCAAAGCAGCGCGACTTTGACTTGTGCAAAAAACTCGGCCTGAACAGAAGGCACTGCAATTACGCCGCAGACACCGGGGACACGACTTACTGCAACAACATCATTGACGCGGGCAAAAACTGTTTCTACGAGCTTGCACTTGCAACGCTCAAAGCAGATTACTGTGAAAAAACCATTGAACTCAAAAACGCGTGCGTTTTCCGCGTCGCAATCGATTCTGAAAACCCAAACGCATGCAACCTGCTTGCAGAGGGAAGGGACAATTGTGTCGCGACAATCGCACTGAACACCAACAACCCAGCCCTTTGCGACCAGGCTGGTTTTGAACGCGAATCATGCCTTGAAGACATCCAAGCAGGGCAGTTTGGCGGGTGAAAAAAAAATGCACGCAGGACACGGCCCGAAAAAAGGCTTCTTCAGAAAACTCAGAAGACTCATGCCAGGCATAGGTTCAAAAGAACCCTCAGAAATTGAAGGCCTTAGGTACCATCCTGCACAAGAACATGCTCAGCAAGAGCATGCACACGCAGGATATGCACCAGAGTTGAAGTACCACCCTGGAGCAGAGCATGCCGGGCAGGGGAGAAGGTATGTTCAGCTTTCACCGTTAATTTACCACAACATAGAGGGAAAATACTTGGACATGAATGCACGTCTGCTACTTGGCAGGATAAAACAAATGAAGGCAACAGGAATTGACACACGCACAAGCCCACAGCAAATTGAACAAATAATGGGAGTAGGGCAGTTTTATTCAAGGCTCAAAGCAACTGCAGACCAAATAAATGGCCTTGAGGACAGGCTTGAAAAAGGAGTTATACCACTTATGAACGTGGAAAAAGGATTTAGCACAAGACATGCAGGGCCTTCAACCACAGGATGGACTAAAGAAATATCAGGCTCCAGGACAACATACCCAAGCATCAATTCCCCTGCAAAAAAACATCCGGTAACAATGGGTGTGCTTGGCCACATCCCGATAATAGGGGGTGCTTTTACACTAGTCGGTCACACTCTTCAAACAGTGGTGAATATTGCCACCTGGCCCATCAGGAAAAGAAGAACTGGCAGAAAAGTAATAGAAACTAGCCTGAAGCAACTCAGGAAAGATTTTGAAACACAAAGAAAAGAATTCGAAACTGCGTTAAGGACTGTGAGACCTGAAACATTTGAGGCCTTTAGCGCCGACCTTGATGAACTGGTGATTAAGCCGCGGGAGGACAAATCCAAACTTTACCAAAAAGGCCCTTATGCGGATATTGCAGAAAAAGCCGCTGCGAAGAAAAAAGCCGCCTGAATTTTTTTTCAAACAAATTTTTTTACAAAAGATTATTTTTCTTTGCAAGTTCCCTCTGCCGGATGACGACAATCACTGCAACCAGGGACACTATAAACACGAACAACAGGGCCTGATTTTCGGGGAGGCTTGGAAGGTTCAATGGCCCCGCCCCGCCCGTATCGCCGACTGAGAGGTTGAGCACGTTTCCGGACGCGGTTGAGGATGCCTCGTTGTCAGGGCCTACTTTCGTCGCGATTCCTTCCCTGAAGGCCTCAAGCAGGGGCAATAACTGCGAGTTTTCCGCGTACCACTGGCCGGTCGTAGGGTCGTACCAGAACGAGCCGTTCCTCCCCTGGGCGGAAGTGAGGACTTCGGGTTTCTGGCCGTCAAATGAAACCTGGGGCACGCCGTTCTCCGCAGTAAAGTCAAGTGTGTGTTCCTTGCCGTTCTCATCCGTGAATTTTATGCCTGTCGGCGTCTGCGTGGCAGTGCCGACAAAATCCTGGATTTCCCCGGTATTCTTGTCAATCACACGCAAGTGGTCACGGCACACGCCCGCATCGTCACGCTCGGAAAACAATACATACCTTTTGGTCGGAGTGTCAAAAATCTGGAACGGGCCAAGCTTCTGCACAGACTCATTGAAGTTTTTAACACGCGCCTGGGAAAGCGAACTCTCCGGATTGGCTACGACTTCAAGGTCGATTGCCGGCTCTTCACAATCATTTTCAGGGTTGGTTGAAGTCGTGAGCTTTGGCTTTAAGCCAGCCACGTCTTTTTGGTCAAGGATTGCCTGTTCGTGGTGGCGCAACCAGGTCACAAAACAACCGTCAGGCCGCGCGTTGATTATGCCATTCTTGAAACGGATTGCCTTGAGGTAGCCAAGGGAAGTAGAGCCGTCGTTTGAGCGCGAGAGTGAAACGTTCTGGTCCTTTGCAATGAAAATTTTTGCATCCGCGCCACTTGCAACCTTGCGCGGGATTCCCTCAGCGACAATCTCGTCCGTGTTCGGGAAAACGTTTGGGTGCGTGGTCGTCACAACCGATTCAACGGGGCCGAATGCTTCAGACAAGTCACTCGTATTTTTTAGCGGCACGCCGGTTTGCGCAAGCACGCCGCCCTGTATGCAGCCAAACACTTCCGGGTCAACGACTATCGCCGCCCCGCGCGCGTTAATCTCGATTCCAATTTCAGGCGTTGGCTCTACACACACAACGGTCAGGTTCTGCGGAAGAATGTCTGCTGGGATGCGCAGGTCCTGTGCGGCAGAACGCACAGCATCAGCATCATTTACAATTGGTTTTCCGTCAACTGTCAACTGACCTTTTCCAAAGTCAAACGCGACTTTTTTCTTCGAGTTGTTGTCGGAAATCGTTTCAATGCCATCCTGCTTGTACAAACTGTATTTTTCACACCCCGGCCCGCACCAGAAATAAAACAGTTCGTGGCCGCGCAGTTGCCCGCTGGTCTCCCCGCTTGCCTGTATGGTTGCCTGGACAATGCTCGACTTTTCCGCTTTCCCCGCAAAGGCTTCAAGCTCGTTCCCAAGCTTTTCAATCTGCTGCTTCACTGAAGAATTATTGTCCTCTGAGGAAAAACCGCCCTTTAGCGAATCCGCGAACTTTGAAATGAGTTCAGGGACCTTCTCGGAAGATAATTCTATTTTCCCGCTGGACTTGTCTTCCTCTTTTTTTGTAGGCAGGAAATAATGGACATAGTAACCGCCTTCCACGTCCACGCAGTCCTGCAGCTCCGGCGCGATGGCTAACTGGATCAAAAGAGAACTGAAGACCCCCGGCCAGAAGAACGTCACGTAAGTGAGCGACTCGGCTGCAGCCAGGGCGCCACCCACGCCGGTGCCAGTGGGGAGGAAAGTGAAAGTTTTCTGCAGCGAACCGTACACTGGAAGCGTCTGGACTGCCTTGAGGCAGCTTTTCGGCTTTTTGTCCGGGTCCTCGTCAAAATCGTTTTCGCGCGCTTTTGCAATGTTGATTTCTTCTCCCTCGATTTCGCTTGTTTTTCCCTTGAGGTTCAGTTTGCTTGCAAAAGCAATCAGGGTAGTGCCCTTTTCCTTTGCGGCACTGCTCTTAGTGTCCTCTAATATATATGTCGTGAATGGCTTGTTTGGAATCCTGAAGAAAGGCGAAAAAAAGTCGCCCTGCGAATTGGAAAAAATAGTCATGGAGCAGTTGTCACAATCGCGCACGCCCGTTAGGTAGTACGCGAGGTCCTCGGTTTCATTGCGCAGGCCCTTGCCACTCAAGCCCTCAAAAACTTCGCGTGCAGGGTTGAAGTTCTCGTTCACCTTGTCAAGCACAAACTTCCATGGAAGCGCGTTGAGGACTTTTACGAACAGGTCTCCTTGGTCGCTTCCAGCGTTTGCAAAAAAATCCACGTACGAGTAATCATAAATCTCTTTTTCGGGGCCAAGGCGCATGAAAAGCATTGCCCAGTCGTCGGGCAACTGGAAAAACGAGCCCTCTTCTATTGAAAAGCCTTGTTTGGCCCACCAGTAGCCAAAAGGATAAGCGGTCCATTTCGCGCCTCCTTTTATCTGGAAATAAGAGCGGATGATTTCATCCTCTTCCGCCATGAGTTTGTCAAGGGCGTTCCAGTACCTGCGCGAGACAAAGTTTTTTTCCTGCACGGTGTCAATCATTGTTTCTACGTTGTCCCTGATTTTGTTGAAGTTTCCCCTCACACGTGGATTGATTATCCTGTGCGTGAATTCTTCCGGAGTCATGTGTTCTACGGGTGTCCAGTTTCCCTGGACAAGCGTCGCGTTGCCGCCGATTCTTTGCTGGATGAACGGATAGCTTGTCGGAGTGTAGCGTATATATTCGCCCGTGTCAAGCTGGCTGAAAATATCGTTTCTGAGCACTCCCCCTTGTTTTGCCGCGCGTTCAAGGTTTGAAAAACTCAGGCCCCTGTAATTTGTCGCGGAAGCCGGGTCGAAGCCATAAAGCACCATGTTCCCGGCGTCATCAACTTCGAACACGCCGTTGTACAAATGGAGTTCCTTGTCAAAGTTTTTCCAGTTCCCCGAGTCCACAAACTTGTCAATCATTACCCTTGTGAGCCTGTGGTCGGTGAAAAGGTCGCGCACTTCACCGGTTGAAACGTCTTTTATCCCTTTGTTGTAGAGTCCGACGTTTGAATATCGCACAAACCAGTCAGGCAGGTCCAATCCAAAGTCGTCATCATAGTTTGCAATGAATTTTCCAATCTGGCGCCCATAGTCAATGAGCGCCTGTTTTCCAGCTGGGTGCTCGTCAACGTTTGCAAAGCCTGATTTAAGCAACTGGTCGGCTACTCCGTCATATGCCTTCGTTGCTTTTTCGAGTTCCAGGTGCTGTATGCGCGCATAAGTGCGCATGTCCTTTAACACGCGCAAAAACTCTGCCTTCTGCTCGACTGTCTTGAGGCTGTGCAGGAATTCCTCGCCTTCTTTCCCCCACCAGTTCGCAAACTCAGTGGTCTTTACAAGCGGGTAACCAGTACCGTCAGCATTGCCAGTAACCATGCTCTGCCACCATGTGCGCCACCCGTTCCTCTCGATTCTTTGCTGCATGCGGTTAATCTTGATTTTCCCAAGAAAAGAGCCAGGAGACTCAAAGGCTACGCGGAACCTGTCAAGGAACTCCTGCCAGCCTTCCCTGATGAAGCCACCCCTTCTCCCCACCCAGCCGAAAAGCTTTTTCGTCTTGTACAAAAGCGTCGGGCCGAAGGTTGAGAGCACCATTTCGCTTGAAAGCCACTGGTTGAAATACTTGTCAAAAAGCGAGTACGTGGATATCACGCAGTCGCTTGTGCAATTCGTCCCGATTTTCGCGGAAAAATCGTCAGTCTTGACGCTGTTTGGGATGTATTCTTTTTCAAGGCGCTCAGCGGTCTTTATACCTCCCTCATTCAGCACATCATCGGTGAAAAAGGCCGCTGCGGCAACCTGTTCCTCCTCGCTGCTGAAGGAAGTGTCGCTTTTGTTTTCATCAGTGAAAAAACTTTTTATTTTCCCCGCAACATCCTTGAGGGGCTTGACGCTTGCAAGGATGCCGTCATCGCTGTTGCGCAGCTTCTGGTTTTTCCCAGCCAGAAAACAGTTCGCGTCAAGCTCCTTGCACCGCCCCGTCCTCACCGTGTCCCCAAGGACAATTCCAAAAGCAAACGGGCCTTTGATTGAAGTGTTGAGGTACTGTGTCACTTCAAAGGGGGACATTTTTTTGCTTGGCGCGTCAGCTTCCGAGACGAGCCCCGGGTCGTTTGGGTGCTCAAGCAAAAGCTTGTTGTTTGCAAGTTCCCCGCGGTCACTTGCGCTTGGAGTCTCACCGGGTTTTGTGTTTCCGGTGATTTTTTGCCCGGCAAAACCACCCTTTAAAAGGTCAAGGATGTTGCTGCTCTGGTTGTCTTCCAAAAGGCTTTTCTGCTGGCACATGGCGCCGGGAAACGGTTCTTTTTCAATTGGTTTTCCAAGAAGCCGCTCTTGTTCTTCGGGCGGGAAAAGATAAGACGCGTTTGGGGCCTCATTTGTGCCTTGCTGGCCCTGGCCCTCAACCGGTTGTTGGACCGGCGGTTCACCGTTTTGTTGCGGGGGGCTTTGCGGGGCAGGGGCCCCCTCGCCCGGCTCTGGCCTCGGCTCTGCACCCGGCTCTGGAGAGCCATTGCCCTGGTCCTGTTGTTGGGCATTGACTGGCACGAGGCTTCCAAGCATTAAGAGGATGAAAAAAACGCTTGAAAGGCGTTTGGGTTTGTTCAAGAAAAAACACTACAAAGAGTAAAGTCGGTCCCCTTATAAATAATTTATTATTAATAAAAT
>JACQJF010000051.1 GCA_016198165.1 Candidatus Iainarchaeum sp.
GCTTTTCCTCAATCTCTTTTCTGGCCAGTTCCACCCACTTTATTTCACTGTGCTTTTCAATTTTTTTCCTGGTTTCAGTGGATAATGGCACGGTTATTGAACCCATTTCAAACCACCAAAAGTATTATTGCCCATTCAGCTTTAAAATGATTTTTATCAAAAAAAAACCAGAACTGCAACGGGGCTCCAAGCTAAACTTGGCATTTTTTGCCTCTTTAGCTTTCTCTTTTTCTTTTTTTTATTTTTTACACGATTAGAAAGCTGGAACTTTTACCGGTAAGCTTCTTCTCGATTAAATGTTCCAATCCCTAAAGTCTTTCCTTTTTTCGATATTTTCAAAAGTTTCTTGAGTGCTTTTGCTTGTTTTTTTCTTTTAGAATCAGCCAAAAATGAATGCAAGCCTTTATGTGTGGAAAAAACAATGCTTTCTTTTTTCTTCACCTTTTTTCCGGCTTTTATATCTTTTACAAATTTTTTAATTTCATTGAACACTTCCTCATCGGATTTTACTTCAACAGAAATGCGCTTATGGCTCAAGTTTATCACTTCTCCAAAAATCAATAATTTTTTACTATCAATTCTTGGACTTGTGAAAAATGCTTTGTGTTTTTCGTGTAAATCGGTTCTTGCGCAATTGCAATTATTCCTGCAATTAAAATGTCATTTGGGTCGATTTTTTGGCCTTTTTTCTGCAATTCCAAACGTATTTCAGCGCTTTTCCTGATTGAAACCAGTGTGGGTTGGACAATTTCAATTGAATTCAAAAACGCCAACGTGGTTTCTTTCTCGTCTTCTTTTTTCCCAAATGCAATCGCCCCAAAATAGGTTTCATAATAGTTGAAAAGAGTTGTTTTGAGGATTTCACCTTCAGACAAAAGTTTTCCTATTGTTTCAACTGCTGTTTTTTCCCTTCTAAGGTAGTCAATTATTATTGTGGAATCCAAAAAAACCATGTTTGGTCATTTCCAGTGCTTTTCAAGCTCTTTAAACCGTGTTTCATTTTTTTTATCCGAGCCTCTTAATGAGGCAATGAACTTTTGCGAGTCAATGTCTTTCCATTCTTTTTCCAGCGCACCGGCAAACTTCAGTATTCTTTCGTTTTTTTTATCAATAAGCTCCTCAAAAAGCTCTGAAAAGCTCTTTTCCCCTTTCCGGTTTTTTAGTTTTTTATAAGTCTCGTCCATTACGCTTATCATTTTAGTCATTTTCACCACTATAAATAATTAGGCCAAACTAATATATAAACATTTTTATAAAACTGTTTATATGCTGCCTGTCAAATCAGGTTTCCAAAGAAGCTTTCGAGTGCCGCGCGGACGATGAAAAACAGGCTAAAGGCGATAAGGAGAATGATGGGCATGTACTTGGTGCCGCCTTTTTCGGAGCCCGTGTTGATGACGCCAATCGTCATGGCTGCAAACACGCTTGTGGCAAACAGGCTCACCATTGAAAACAGCAGGACAAAGTCAAAGGATATCTTTTCCCCTCCACCCGTGAAACCCCTTACGAGGGAGGATGCCCCGCCGCCCACGCTGACTGCCGGGACCGCTGGAATGCTTTGGGCCTGGGTCGTGAGTATCTGTACGATGAACGTGCTCACGCCGAAAAGGACGGGTGCCCCGAAGGCTGATGCAAAAAAAATTAGGAGGACGTACATTGAAATGTTTGCGGAAATCTCCTGTTTTACGGAATCCTGTTCGCGGATGTCATCCGCGAGTTCTATGAGCAGGTCGCCTATTTCCCCGCCGCGCTGTATTCCCTCGGCAATCAGCCAGATAGTTGACTCGACGAGGCGCGACTTTATTTTTTTCGGGATGCCAGCCAGGGCCTCTGCAATCGGTATCCCGCCGATTATCTTGCCTGCAGCTCGCCGCAGTTCGACTTCAAGGGGGCCGAATTCCTCGCGCGCAGAAACCAGCAATGCGCGCTCGGTTGTCAGGCCGGCCTTGACATTGGATGCCACAAGCTGCAGTGCGTCCGGGAGTATTTTTTCAACGTATTTTCCTTTCGAGTCGGCAGCCAGGTTAAGCCACATGTACGCCCCGCCCACAAAGAGGGTGTAAAAGAAAACAAAGGCTGGGAAAGGGTTTATCTTGAGGAAAAAAAACATGTTTGCAGCCAGGCCCGCGCTTAAAAAAAAGCCGTAGAGGAAAAGAAAACCCACAAAGGATGATTCCGGGATTTCTATGTTGAGGTACTCGAGTTCTTTTTTGAACCTATGCACGACTCTGCGCGGCACGAGGCGCCCGATGGAAGAATAGAACTGTGGAATCATTTTTTTCATTCACCTTCTATTAGGCTTGGCCGATTGGTTTTGAGGACCCCAAGGAACATGAACTGGCCGATCAGCAAAAAAATCAAAAGGCCCCAGAACATCCATTCCTGGATTTTTATCTGGGGGAAAGACGCGAGTATTATGAGAAACGTGAGCCCCAGTGCAGGCACGATTACTCCAAGCATCATGTAAACAAGCGACAAAAGCTTGAGTGAGGAACCGTATTTTCTCACCTGGTTCCTCTGCTCTTTGGCCAGGGTGTCAACGAGGCTCCTTAGTACGACTGAAACGTCTGCCCCTGCCTTGAGGCCGTTGAGGAGTTGCCAGAGTGTCCTGCGGAAGAAAAAAGACGGGTTAAAGGATGCAATGTCTTCGAGTGCTGATTCCTGTATGCGCCCTGTCTCTATTTCCTTGACCGCTTTCTTGAATTCCCTGCTCACCCCGCCAAAGTCGCCATAGGCAATGAGTTTTATGGATTCGAAAAGCGTGACGCCGGACTTTATCTCAACGAGAAGCGTGCGGAGCGAAAAAATGAGGTTTCGCTCTATGTCCCTTTCTTTTTTCTTGACTTTTATTTTCGGGTAAAGCGACAACTGCACCAGGATGAGGAAAGCCATTATCGCCCCCAGGGTGAGCGCAGGCAATACAGGCTGTGTTAGCCCGAACCTGACTGCAAACAGGTATGCAAGAAGCGAGACCACTGCAAAGTAAAAGGCAAACAGGACAAACATCATCCCCCCGTAGTCTTCCACTGACACGTCGATTTCCGCGTACCTCAAGTCGAGTTTCAGGTATGGCATGGATTTTGAGATGCTTGCACCGATTCCCCTGAATTTCTTTGCAAGGAACAAAAGCACTGGAAAAGGGAGCGGGGAAAACGGGATTTGTGTCTTGTTCATCGGAGCCACTCTGGCAAAGCGCCTTTTTTCGCGGCTTCGATTACAGTGTCGCGGTCCATGTAGTAGGTCGCCATTACTTTTCCGACCTTTTGGATGTGGCGGATGTCTTTTTTTACCATCCATTCGAGGATGATTTTTTTTTCATCCAGGTCCTGTTGTATTTCCGTCAGGCCAAGGCCTGTGTGCAGTCCAAGTTCGTCAAAGAGGCGGATGCTTTCAGCGTTTTTCTCTATTTTGTCGCTGGCCGGGTGCCACTTGTACAAAACGTTTGCAGTGAGGCCTTCTTTTTGCGCTCCCCCGCGTTTTTCGGGGATGAATTCCGCAAGTTCTAGCACGCGGCGCACTCCAAGGCGCCTGT
Source organism: Candidatus Iainarchaeum sp. (assembly GCA_016198165.1). Taxonomy (GTDB): domain Archaea; phylum Iainarchaeota; class Iainarchaeia; order Iainarchaeales; family GW2011-AR10; genus JACQJF01. The sequence goes on from JACQJF010000051.1 coordinate 3,533, forward strand.
TCCGAAACATGACGACATTCAGGTGCACGCCTTCAAGCATGGTGGTGGGGATTTCTATCGGCGCGTTTGAAAGCCTCTTGATTGTTTCATCTGCCGTGTTTGCGTGAACTGTCGTGTACACGCTGTGCCCGGTGTGCATTGCCTCAAACATTACTTCCGCTTCCTTTTGGCGCCTCACTTCCCCGACTATTATCCTGTCGGGCCTCATCCTCAGGCTGTTAACGAGGAGGTTAATCATTTCTATCCCTCCTTTCCCTTCCGGGTTTGGCTCGCGCGTGGTCATCGGGACCCAGTGGAGAAAGCTTGGAAGAAGTAATTCCCGGGTGTCTTCAATTGTTATCACTCTGTGGTTTGGGGGGATAAATGGAAGGCAGACGTTGAGGAATGAAGTTTTGCCGCTTGCCGTTCCACCGCTCAAAATCATGTTCAATTCGTACTGCATGCAGAGCCAGATGAGCGCCATTACGTCGCTTGTGGTGGTGTTGTTTTCCGTGAAGTCCGTGACTGTCCACGGCTCGCGGCGGAATCGCCTTATCGTGATGGTGTTTCCCGCACTTGAAATCGGGAATATCGTGGCGTTTGCACGGTCCCCTGTAATGAGATGCGCGTCCAGGAGCGGCTGGAGGATTGTGATTTGTTTTCCCACGCGCCGTGCAATGATGTTTCCGTAGTTCTGTATTTCCGATTCGTCCCGGAACGTGATGTTTGTCTTGAGCCACCCGAATTCCTTGTGGTACACCCACACAGGTTCTTTTGCCGAGTTCACGACTATTTCTTCGAGGTTGCCGTCAAGGAGCAACAGCTCCATGGGGCCAAGGCCGAGCATTTCGTTTACAAGCATTTCGATTACGTAGTTTTTTTCATCTTCGGAAATTTTTCCTGCTTCTTTGTCCATGAAGTCCCTGCTTTTCTGGATGAATTTTTCCCGCAGCTCGGAAATGAATTTCTGGTCAAGCATTTTCTCGGTCTTGATTGAAGTGTCCGAGACAAGGAGGCGCTTGAGCGAGTCGACCATTGCTTTTGTCCCGGGCCCGATTTCAGGGAGGTCGAGGTTGTAAATGAGCACGAATTCGGTTGATTTTCTAAGCACGTTTACCTTTGCTTTAATCAGTGTCCCGGGGAGCTCGTATTTTTTCAGCAACTCGTCAGCCATTCAGGGCGCCCCCTTTTTTTGCATTGATTTTTTTCAGGGCAAGTTTTTTCGCGTTTTTTTGCTTTTCTTTCTCTTCCTTCAGCTCTTCAGCGTATCCTGCGACCTGGAGGAATTCGTCCCCTACGGGCGGGTATTCGATTTCCACGAGGTGGTCTTCTTCGAGTATTTTCGCGCACTCCTCGACCCTTCCTTTGGGTATTTCAAGGTCTTTGGACAGGCTTGCCGCTGACACGCGTTTTTTCTCCGTGACTTCATCGTATATCCTGTCGAAGTCCGTGAGGATGCGGTGCTTTTGTATTTCCCCGATTAAGCCGAGTATTTCGTGGTGCTCCATTCCCTTGCCTGTTTTTTTTGCCGACTCGATTTTTTCCTCTGTTTCGGAAATATTCGGGAGGCTTGACTGTTGTTTTATGACTTCGTGTGCCTGCATTTGCGCGGCCTGTTCCATTGCGTCGGGTGAAACGGCGTTTTCCTTTGCAAGCTGTGAAATCTTTTGTTCAAGCTGTTTGACTTTTTCGTGGCGGATGTGGGAGTCTCTTGGTTTTGGCCAGACCTGTTTTACAAAAGTTTTGGGGGCCTTTGCCTTGGCTTTGGCAGTGGTTTTTCCGGGTTTTCCAATTGCCCTGGTTTTTTTCGGCGCCGGGTTTTTCCCGGAAAGCGTTTTTTCCGCGCGGGTTTTTTTCGGGGCTTTTTTTGCGGGGATTATTTTTTTTCGGGGCACTGGTTTTACGGGTTTTTTTGCAGGTGTTTTTTGCATTGGTTTTGCCAAGGCAACCTTTTCCCGGGAAGCGGTTTTTTTTGCTGGTTTTTCCTGCGCAGCCTGTTTTGGGGAAGGCTTGCCGCTTTCACGGTTTATTGAATCGCTTGGCTTTGCGCCAAGCACGGGTTTTTGCACGGCAATCGTTTCGTCCCTTGCCTGGTTTTCTCTTGGATGTTCAGGCCGGGTTTCCTCTGAGCCGAAAATGATTTTTTTGAAAAA
>JACQJF010000049.1 GCA_016198165.1 Candidatus Iainarchaeum sp.
CGTCCAGATGCCCCGCGCTCTTGGCGCGGGGTAATTCACTTTTTTTCAGGCTTTTTTTACTTCCACGTAAAAGCTCTTGTCAAGGAGTTTTTCCAGTTTTCCGCCCGCGTTTTTTGTCACGGTCAGGGTTTCTTCCTCAAGCCTTTTGCGGAATTTTTCCAGGAACTCTCTGTCATCACAATCAATGAGGAGGATTGCCTGTTCGCGGGGGTTTAACCCGGCTTGTTTTCTTTTCTCCTGCACCTGCCTGCGCAGTTCCGTGAATTCCCACTCGCCGCGCAGGTCATCGTCGACCGTTTTTTCAATGAACAATGCGAATGCGGCTGTTTCTTTTTCCGCGAAATCGCCTGTGGGTTTTTCCGTTGACTCATTTATTTCCATGACATTGCACATGCCTGCAAGCACTTTGAGGGTTTTTGACAATTCGTGCCCGGTTTTTGTTTTCACGACGAGTTTTTTGAGGGGCCAGCGCCTTCGGAATCCAAGCTCTTCGCGCAGGCTGAATGCCGCCTGTGCGGCTTCTTTTGCAAGGCCCATTTCCTTTTCAAGCGCTTCATCAATTTCATGCTCTATTGGACAACAGAGTTCGAGCAGGTGCACCGATTCGGCCGCTCCTTTGTCTTTCACCTGCCGGTAATAGTGCTCTGCAAAGTGTGGCATGAGGGGTGCAGTCAGGCGCAGAAGCGAGTGGATTGCCTCTTTCAGTGCAAATGCGGCTCCGCTTGCGCTGCTCGTGTCTTCCCTGTCGCGGATAATCTGTATGTATGTCCTGCTCAGGTCTTCGAGTATGAATTCCTGGAGCAAAGTGGTTGTTTTCGAGAAAGTGTAGTTGTTGTAGTTTTCCAGGCATTCTTTTTCAAGTTTGCCAAGCCTGCTTAAAAGCCACTTGTCTTCAGTTAAAAGCCCCGGTTTTTTGGAAGCCTTGTCCGCGTAGTATGTCATGTAATAGTTGAGCGTGTTGTGGAACGTGTTTGCAATGCGCGCAATTTCCTTGAAAGCGTTCCAGTCAAACGAGAAATCCTCGCCCCTGGATTCTGACGCGAGAAAGTAGCGCAGGAAGTCGCGGTTGTGTTTTGCAATCGCTTCATGGGGCGTGATTATGTTTCCCTGGCTTTTGCTCATCTTGTTGCGGTTCATGTCAAGCACCAGGCCGTGCATGGCGATTGCCTTGAATGGCTTTTTGTCAAAGGAAATCACGCTCGTGATGAGTTGTGAGTTCCACCATCCCCTTATCTGGTCCTTGCCCTCGATGTTGAGGTCAGCGGGCCAGAATTTTTCAAACTCCCCCTTTTTCTGCGGGTATCCAAGCGAGCTCCAAGAGGCCGGGCCGGAGTCAAACCACACGTCCAAAACTTCCGGCACGCGCTTCATTTCGCCGCCGCACCTGCACTTGATTGTCACTTTGTCTATCCATGGCTTGTGCAGTTCAAAATCGTTTTTTGTCCCGGAGAGTTTTTTGAGTTCCTGTTTTGAGGAAACGACCTTTTTCTCCCCGCATGCACCGCAGACCCATATTGGGAGGGGCGTGCCCCAGTAGCGCTGCCTTGAAACCGGCCAGTCGGATAGGCTTTCAAGCCAGTTCTCAAACCTTGACCTGCCGTAAGGTGGTGTCCAGTAGACTTCCTCGTTGAGCTCCATGAGGCGCTTCCGTATGCCAGTTATCCTGAAGAACCACTGGGGGCTTGCAAGCATTAAAAGCGGGTTTTTGCATCTCCAGCAGAAGGGGTAATCATGCGTGTACTTTTCTTCAAGCAGCACCGCGCCTTTTTCCTTTAAGTCCTTGATTATTTCCGTGTTTGCTGGCCTTGCTTTTTTTCCCTCGTATTTTCCGCCCAGTTTGTTGAATGTCCCGTTGAGTTCCACGGGCACTATGACAGGCAGGCCGTGTTTTGTTCCTTCCTCGAAGTCTTCTTTGCCGTGCCCTGGCGCGGTGTGGACAAGGCCGGTTCCTTGCGCGAGGTCCACGTATTTTTCGCTTGGAATCACCCTGTAAGCTCCCTTCAATTCCCCGACATTGATTAGGTCCTTGAGCGGGTTTGTGTATTCGAGGCCGACGAGCTGTTTTCCGCTGAACTCTTTTTTCACTTTGAACTTTGCCCTCATTTTTGCAGCCACTTTTTCAACCATGGCCTTTGCAATTATGAGTGTTTGGCCATCGTGCTCTGCTTCAACGTAGTCGAAACCCGGGTTGGCCATTACCCCCGTGTTTCCGGGGAGCGTCCATGGCGTGGTTGTCCAGATGACGAGAAACTTTCTGTTTTCTCCCCTGACTGGAAATTTTACGTACACCGAGTCGTCTGTCTGTTTTGCATACTCGATTTCGTTGAATGCAACCGCGGTTTCGCACCTCGGGCACACGTGCACGGAGTACTTGCCGAGGTAAAGGAGGCCTTTTTCGTGCGCGCGGGAAAAAGTCCACCACATTGACTCGATGTACCTGTCGTCAAGCGTGAGGTACGGGTTTTCCCAGTCCATCCACACGCCAAGGTCGTAGAACTCGCCGTTCATGATTTCGATGAATTCGGTTGCGAATTTTTTGCATTCGTTGACGAACTTTTCCACGCCGAATTCTTCTATCTGTTTCTTGTTTTTGAAACCCAGCTTTGCCTCGACCTTGTTTTCAATGGGCAGGCCGTGCGTGTCGTATCCAGGCTGGTCGCGTACTTCAAATCCCTGCATTCGCTTCATCCTCATTGCAATGTCCTTGAGGACTTTGTTGAGGGCGGTTCCCATGTGGATGTGCCCAGAGGCGTATGGCGGGCCGTCAATTAGGTAAAAAGTTTTTTTCGCGCCTTTGTTTTTCGTGCGCGCTTTTTGCGGTACGCGGTTTTTTTCCCAGAATTGCCGCACTTCCTCTTCCGCGGCCAAAGAATAGGGTTTTAGTGTCTGCATTCAAAACCAAGCTCTCATATTACCGGGGCCTGTGCAGGGCTAGCGGCCAAGGGTAATACTGTCCTACCGCCCCGTCGCAGACGGGGCCATGCACGCGGTGTGACAACAAACAGGCAACTGAACAATAACTTCAATGTTTCTTTTGCCGGTTTGTTGCGGACGCAACCGTTCATGGGAATAGGAGGATTTGAACCTCCGACACGTGGCGCGCTTACGCCAATCAACAAAAAAATTTCCTGAAAGGTGTTATAAGACCACTGCTCTACCAGGCTGAGCTATACTCCCGAAAAAGCAAGAAATTACCTGAATAAACTCTCCACCAAAAAGGGTTAAATACTTTATCTGCAGGCGCTCGTAGCACTTGCCTTTCCCTGTGGGTGGAAAATAAAAAAAAGAAGAAAAAAAGGGAGGTTTTTTTTTGGGGAATGTTTTTATTTGATGTTTTTCCTGAATTCCTGGATGAATGACCTTGCATCATCCCTGAATGCAAGCCCTATGCTCAACCCGAATATGAGTGCGAGCGTGAGCACGAATGCCCCGAATGCCAGGAGGAAAACGCTTTCAAGCACGAAAATGTCTATTCCGACTGCCCTCAGTGAAACGAGAACCATGACATAAACAACCGTGAATTCAATTATGGTGCCAATGGTTTTCTTGTACTTGTGGTCAGTTGCTTCGAACTTGTTTCTCACGAACCTTCCAAGCAGCACTCCCATTGTCACTACTATTGCTGCAAACAATGCGAGCGGTGCAAAGTAAGTGACTGCGTTCATGAATGTCCTGATTGAGGCAAGTCCCACAAACTCTGTTGACTGTGCAATGAAAATGATTATTATGTACCATTTTATGAATGACCCTGCAAGGCTTGAGAGTTCTACTCCTCCGATGGAGTCGTGGAGATGGTGCTGTTCGGCCCATTCATCGAGCTTGAGTGCTTTCAGCGCGTTTTTGACAACTATTTTTGCAAAGTACCCAATGACCCATCCTATGATTATCAGGAGGACTGCCATTGCGATTCCCACAATCACCTGGGGCAATTGTGCAAAAATTTTCCTTTGCGCTGTCAAAAGAGCGTCCCAGAGCAATGATAGAGTATAATCCAAGTATGTTGTCGCCATTTGAAAAAATCACTAATTGAAGTAGACATAACTAATATATAAGCTTTACTGGCCGCTGTTTTTTTTTCCACCGGTGGCGCTGTAAAAAAAATCTGCGGGATTTATTTTTTGGAAATTTTTTTCCCCTCTCGGAATCTGTCCGGGGGCAAAATAAAAAAAAAGAAAATAATTTGGAATGGAGTTTTACATGTCCATTCCTTCCATTCCGCCCATGCCGCCGCCCATTCCGGGTGGCATTTTTCCGCCTCCGCCTTTGCTGCTTCCTGCGATGATGTCATCTATTCTCAGGAGCATTTCCGCGACTTCGGTGGCACTCGTGATTGCCTGTGTTTTGACTGACAATGGCTCAAGCACTTTTTTGCTTTTCATGTTCTCAAGCTTTGCCGCAAACACGTCAACCCCGATAAACTGGCCGCCTTTTGCAGAGTGCTTGGAGCGCAATGACACTAAAGTGTCAAGCGGGTCCATTCCAGCGGTTTCTGCCAGTGTGCGTGGGATTATTTCGAGTGTTTCGGCGAATGCCTCGATTGCGAGCTGTTCGCGGCCCCCGACGGTCTTTGCATAGTTGCGGAGCCTGTGTGCGACTTCGGCTTCGCAGCTTCCGCCGCCTGCAAGGACTTTTCCATCGCGCAGTGCTGCGGTTGTGGAGCCGATTGCGTCAGTGACTGCGCGTTCTGCCTCGTCTATGACGTGCTCTGTCCCGCCCCTGATTAGGAGTGAGACTGCTTTTGGGTTCTTGCACCCTTCGATGAAAGTCATGCTGTCCCCTGCGATTTTTCTTTCGCGAACAACCTGTGCTTTTCCGAGGTCCTGTGCTGAAAGGTCCTTTATCCTTGAGACTACGCGTGCGCCTGTTGCGCGGGCGAGTGCATCCATGTCGGATTTTTTCACCCTGCGCACTGCAAGGACTCCTTCTTTTGCGAGGTAGTGCTGTGCAATGTCGTCGATTCCCTTCTGGCAGACAAGGACATTTGCCCCCGCTTTTTTCACGGTTTCAACCATGTCGCGCAAAATTTTTTCCTCCTGTTCGAGGAATGCCTGCATTTGCTCCGGGTCGGAAATGCTGATTTTAGTGTCGGTCTCTGGTCCCTTGATTTCAAATGCCGCGTCGACGAGCGCGATTTTCGCGTCCTCGATTCTTTTGGGCATGCCTGAGTGGACGACTTCCTTGTCGACGATTATGCCTTTCACGAGTTCGGAGTCTGCCATTGACCCGCCTGCTTTCTTCTCGACTTTGATGTTTTCCTTGTCGATGACTGTTTTTCCTTCCTCTTCGACCGCGACCTGCCTTACCGCGGTTACGACGAGTCTTGAAAGCTCCTGTGCGCCATCGGCATTCTTGCCGGTCATTGAAGTGAGGGCGATGTCTTCAAGGGTTTTTGAGTCCTTGAGGTTGAGTGCCTCGGAAATGTCCGCGTACTCTTCCTTTGCCCTCTTGGCTGCAAGCCTGTATCCCTTGATTATGACCGAAGGGTGGATTTCGTCGTCCAAAAGCTTTTCGGCTTTCTCCAACAGGCCGCCTGCGAATACTGCCGCAGTGGTCGTGCCGTCGCCGACTTCGCTGTCCTGGGTCTTTGCAACCTCCACCATCATTTTTCCTGCCGGGTGGTCAATGCTCATCTCGCCAAGGATTGTCGCCCCGTCGTTTGAAATAGTGATGTCCCCAAGGTCATCGACAATCATTTTGTCCATTCCCTTCGGGCCAAGCGTGCTCCGCACGGCGTTTGCCACTGCTTTGGCTATGAGGATGTTTATTCTCTGGGCATCCCTGCCCTTTACTCTCTTGCTTCCCTCTGTCAGGAAGATAACAGGCTGGTTATAGCCCTGTTGATTGTCAGCCATTGAAAAAAATCCCTCCCATTTTTTTGCTTGTTTTTCAAAAAAAAAAGCTGAAAAAAACGCTATTTTTTCGCATTGATTTTTTTTCTGCGAATTAACCTATTTTAAGCCTGAAAACCTTTAAAAAACTAATGACTTTTTTGCTGGATATGGGCTGCAGGCGTCAGCCCGCACCGCGGTTTATGCGCCATCTTGCGATGGCGCGGTAATACAATCCTGAAATCAAAGCGTTTTTTCTGCTTTAAATTTTCTTTGCAGGGTCATTTTTTTTATGAAGGAAAGTTTTGTCGTGGATAACCGGGTTTTTTTTGTCGTTGAAAAGATTTCCAAGGGTTATACAAGCGACGTTTTTTTGGTTGAAGACAAAAACCACAAGCGTTTTGCCCTCAAGGCGGAAAAGCAAAAGTCCCCGCGCAGGGACATGGCTGGAAAAGAGGCCCTTCATCTTTTGTTTGTGAACGGTTTTGGAATCGGGCCGGCACTTGAATGCTTTGACACGGCACAGCGCGTGGTCGTGCTTGAGCTTGTGGATGGCATGACTTTTGACCGCTGGCTGTTCCAGAAAAACCCTTCGAAAAAAGTTTTGTCGGCTTTCGTGGAAGAGCTTTTGGAGCAGGGCGGGGCCCTTGACCGAATCGGTATCTCGCATGGCCAGTTGGCTGGAAAAGGACGCAACATCCTTGTGGCAAAAAACCGGCCCGTGATAATCGACTTTGAAAAAGCTTCCTCCACGAGGCGGTGCAGGAACGAAAACCAGTTGCGCGCGCTTCTCTTTGAGAACCCCGGCTCTGCGGTTGCGAAAAAGGTCAGGGAAATCCTTAATAATGGAAAAAACCATGAGTAGACTTTGGTGCGAGGTGAAATCCGGTTTGCCAGGAAATAGAAAACGCGTTAAGCCAAAAAGAGCAATCCCAAAACGACAAATTGCTTCAAATATTAAAAAGATAAGGTATCAAATAATCCGCTCTGAATCGATTCTTGCTGGCTTGAGGAAAAATCGTGCCAAACTTGTTTCAGATTGGGCAGCCAGCCATCCACGATACCAAAGGCCACGCACATCAGAACAAGCAAAGCAACAGAAGCTGGAATATACTGAACATGTGGGTCTTTTGAGGGCACTTGACATGTAAATAAATGCAAATGAAGTGGTGCTTGCATCACAGAGGACGGCGCTTAATCTGCTGGAAGAGCCTCGGGATTGATGCGGGGGATTGAGTTTTTCTTGTTTTGTGTGAAAAAAACCGTGGAATTATTTTTTTTGCCGGTGGTGAAAAATGTCTAGGGCTTTTAGGAGAAGGGTCAGGAGACAATTGGCTAAGGTGACGCCGGGTTTTGCAAGGAAACCTATTTTTAATGCGCATGTCTGGCTCTTGAGAAAAAAACAGGCAATGCGGCTTAAATCGGAAATAAGGGAGTTGAGGAAAAAGCTGGAAAGGGAAAATCTCCTCAGAGGCCAGGAACTGGCTCTGCTTAGAAGTGCAGCTGATGGGAGTAGGCGAATTTACCCTGGATATGTGCGCGGGGATTCCGGCGAGTATCTATCTCTGCGGAGGACTAAGTTTGATTTGGCTGCAGCTCAAAAAAACAGTGCTGAGTACATTGCAGAGTTGTCAGCCCAGCTTGAAGGAAAACAAGAAAGGCTTGGAGCGCTTTTAGCCAGGTTCAGAAAAGGAAAATAGCGCGTTGGTGTTTTCATTTCACGAATTTTCTGTCGACTTCGTTGATTAACACGTCGCAGGCTGCCTTGATTGACTCAAGCTGCTTGATGATTCTTTCTTTTTCCTTTTCGATGTCCTGGAGGTTCTCATAGGGTTCCACGGCATCGCGAAGCATTGCCCCATCAACATAGGTGTATGGGTGTGAATCCATTTTTTTCGCGATTCTTTCCACGATTTTTGCAAGCCAGATGTTCATCTGGTCCTTTACCTGGCCTTTTATCTGCTTGCCAGGGGTCAGGTGTTTTCTGAGCATGTTGACAATCGTTGCCCGTGGAAATGGGAGTTTTGACTCGTCTATTTCGGTTTCATCCCCCGTTTCAACTGCCGTTTGCGCAAGTTCTTCCTTTACTTCCAAAAAAAACACCCCTGCCTGATTTTTTTTTTAAAAACCTAAAAAAGCCTGAAAAAAGCCTTCGACTAAATAGGATTATTTTGCTCCGATAAGTTTTAAATTGGATTTAATCCGGCCTGTTTCAGGGTTTTTCGGGCCGTTTCCTTGGGAACGTTTTAATACCTTTTGATGGAATCTGTTCAATATTCATTCCATTGATTTTTGGGGGGGTTATTTTTGTGGAGGCAGCAAAAAACAATCTGGTTCTTTCCTTTTCACAGTCTGAAGACATAGTAGGGGAAATCAAGAAGTTCATGGAAACCGAAAAAGTCGATTACGTGGAATTGCTGTCCGCAAAAGGAAAAGTAATGGACTTCACGGTCCTGTGCTCCGGGCAGAATGCGGCCCTGACACAGATGTCTTTTCGGGAAGAATTCGGCGTCCGCGCGATTTCAGGGAAAATAGAGAAGGCAAACGGCAGGTTTGTGCCAAACATCTACATTTCGCTTTCAAAGGACGGCGTGGGCTCTTTCTCGGGCCAGCTTGTGAAAGCACTTGCGACAGAAGGCCTTGAAGTGAGGCTCCGAAAAATCAACCTTAAAAAAATAATCAACGGTTAAAAGCAAAACAGTTTTTTTTCAAGGAGAGTGTATTTCTTTGGATTCATTGACAAGATTTGAGTTAACACGCATTGTGAGTGCACGTGCACTCCAGTTGTCCTATGGCGCGCCAGCGCTTGTGAAGGCGACAAAAGACAAGTCAAACTTTGACATCGCCAAAAAGGAAATCGAGGACCAGGTGATACCGTTTGTCGTGCTGCGCAAGCTTCCAAACGGCGAGACAATCAGGGTAAGCCTCTGAAATCTTTTTTCCTCAAAGTCTTTTTTTTCACTCCAGGTGTTCAAGCACCCTTTTTTCGAGCCCTTCTGCCTGTGCAGAAGAAATTTTTTCTATTGCGCACCTCCAGTGGACTGAAACGAGTTCCCCTTTTTCCGCGGTTATCCCAAAAGGGTTTTCAAGCAATGTTTTTTTCCGCATGAATTTTCCGTTCAGGCCGTCGAGCCTGCAGTCGACTGCGGTTATGGTTTCAGGCGTGCATTCAATGACTTGTGCGGGCAGGGCCAGGCAGTTTGAAAAGTTTTCAATTGTTTTTTCAACCTTGTCCGTGACAAACCTGATGCGCAGGACGTGGAAAGCATGATCCAGGAAAACATCCCCGTTGATTTCACCGGATATTTTCTTTGCTCTTTTCACGTCAAGGCCTTTTTTCGTGAGTGCCTCAAGTACAAACCGCCTGGCTTTTTCCGCGCTCACTTTTCCGAGTTCTCCTGTGCCCCAGTAGTGCGAGATTGTCTGTTCGTCGAACTCTTCAAGGCCGAATTCCCTGGCCAGGAATTCGTAGTACGAGAAAAGAATGGGAAAGCCCCGTATCTGTGCCATTATTTCCCCCGTTTTTTCCCATGCGGGGCGCCTTGCAAACCCTGCAAAGTCAAGGTGCGCGTTTTTCGGCCCGCAGTAGTTTTTCATGTTAGTCGGGTAACTATAGCGGCAGCTTTGCGCAAGGCCGTTGGTTGTAATCATTGGGTTTCACGGGGGAACGTGAAAGGGTTTTGCCGTGTTGAAATGCTTTTCGAATAGCCTATTGCAAGTATCACGCCCGCGATTATGAGGCCCGCGGATACCAGTTCAATGGTTTTTGGCATTGCCCCGTTGAACAGGAAGGAAAACGCGAGTGTGACCGGCTGGCCAAGGAGAAGTATTGCCGCGGCTTTGCTTGCCTCGACGTGCTTGAGGCCGTTGTAGAGGAAAAAAACGTAGAAGAACAATGGCACGGCGGTTGCCAGGCCCCAAAAGAGCGTTGGGCCGTCAAATGCCAGGAACTGGTTTCCCTGGCCTGTTGCAAATAGCAGGCCGGCAAGCACTATCGAGCCAAAGAACATCCTGCCAAACGCCACCTGGTTCCCGGAAAGCTCTCGCAGTGCCCATTTGCTTAAAACGTTTTCAATCGCCCACAAAATGATTGCAGTGAACAGCAGGAGTTCTGGGAACCCAACGCCAAGCAAGTTTTGTGCCAGGAGAAAATTCCCGGCAAGCAATAGGAGGCCGCCTGCAAGGAATCCCTTGGAGATTTTTTCCCTGAGGAAAACGACTGCAAGGATTGTCACAAAGGCAAAGAGCGTTGCCTTGTGGAAAAAACCAGCGACGACACCATACGGCGTGGAATAGATTTCCGAACCGATTTTTATAGCGTAAAAATAAAGCCAGAATGGAATGCTTCCGCCGATTATTCCGATGGCGGCAAGCTTTGCCCATTGTTTTGCCGGGAGTTTTTTGAGTGAATTGAATTCCTTTGCAAGAAAAAGAAGCCCCAAGAGTAAAAAAGCGACTATGATGTTTTTCGTTGTAGTGAAAACAAACGGGTTCAGTCCCTTGACTGCGAGGCTGTTGAAGTAGATGGAGAAACCGCTTACAAGCGCGGTCAGGAAAACGAATGCAAGGCCTTTTTGGTAGTTGTCCAAGAAAAAATCACTCAAGAAAGCCAAAAAACTTTTTTTTCGCGGACTCGAAAAAGCCGAGCCTTGGCTTGTGCGGGTGGTCTGCAATTATCTCATTTATCTTGTTATAATACTCCGGGTCTTTTTTCGCCAGTTCCTCATGCTTTAGGTTGATGAGCTCGCTGTATGAAACTTTCTGCTTCTGCATTTCAAAAAACCCCCAAATAATAAATGCTCTTTACTATTAAATTCTTTTGTGGAGCCAAGAAAAGTCCTCGTTTTCGGGAATATACTGCTCAAAGAGGATTCCCTTCCCCTGCGCATTATCCCTGCGCTGCGGGAAAAACTGCCGGGTGTTGATTTTGCGGTTTTTGACCCCAACGAACAGCTTGAAAAAGAAGGGCATGACCTCGTGATTCTTGACACCGCGCTTGGGATAAAAAAGGTCACCTTGTTTTCCGAAAAAGACCTTGCACGGCTTGAAACCGAGAAGCGCTACTCCGCGCACGACTTTGACCTCGGTTTTTCCCTGCGCTTTCTTTTGAAGCTTGGCAAGATAAAGTCCGTGAAGATAATAGGTGTCCCGCCACGCTACCCGGAGAAAAAGGCAGTGGAGGAAATAGCTGAAATACTTGGATAGCTCCGGAGAGATCCGAAGAACCCTTGCGCGGGTTCACGGCGCGTATGTGCCCTTTCTGTGAAAGGGCGGTAATACTGTCCTACTGCACCACTGAAAGTGGTGCCATGCACGCGGTACACCCGACCGCAATCGGGTATAGCCCCAGAGAGATTCGAACTCTCGCCTTCCTTTGTCCTTTTTGACACGTTTTGAATGCCGAATTTTGCTTAAGTAAACTTTAAATATTGTTATCATATATATTTATATGATTGTTATGGAAGCGAGAACCACTGTTTTACATTACCCTCGCCTTGACACGGTTTTGATGGTAGAGGAAGCAATAAAAAAAGCGAAGGATTACCCTTCAAGGACGCAGTTATGGAAAAAACTCCCAAAGAAAGTAATGTACCAGACTTACAAAACCGTTATAGATTACCTTATTAATTCAAGAAAAGTAATTCTTACAAAAGACGACAAACTTGTCTGGATATTTGCCGACTCGCCAAAAGCCAGAAATCTCATTGAAAAAAGTGTTCCGGCACATGCATGAAATACGCTACTCGGAAGAATTCAACAAAGACTATGTGAAATTAAGGGAAAAGGCGGACAAGGGCAACGGTGAAGCAAAATACCTGCTTGAACTCATAAGCAAAGCAACCGCAAAACTTGCCTTAAACCGGGAGGCAGGTAAAAAAATTCCACACAAACAATGGCCAAGAGAATACATTGACAAGCATGACGTTACAAACCTCTGGAAACTCAACCTTGACTCATACTGGCGGCTCGTTTACACAATAACCGGAACAGAAGTCAGCATGTTCCTGATTTACCTGGAATACTTAAACCACAAAGAATATGACAGAAAATTCAAGTACAAAACGAGCTGAAAAAATTATTTTTTGTCAGTTACACGCCTGCCAGAAGAAATTCGTCTATCACTTCCAAGTCTTCTATCAAAAAAAACTATGCGATGATCTTGATACCTCTCAGGGTGGGCAAGAATTTCTCCTAAGCCTACTTCTTCATCAAACAATCTCCTGTTCCTAACAAACACTCTTGAAGGCTTGATTTTCAACCGTAAAAAATCTTGCAAACCCATTGAAACATAAGACTGTTCCTCTTCGCCCAAGATATTAATACGTCCAACTTGCTTCCTTCTTCTGTTAACTGGATGGCGCCTTGGATTTACCATTCGATGAATTAACGGCAAAAAAATCACCTAAATACCATACCACTATAGCATATATAGAAGTAATGCCTGTTAAAATTTCAAAAAAAAACCTGCAAAATTTGTTTGTAGGCGTGCCAAATCGGACGATAGCCCCCAGAGAGATTCGAACTCTCGTGGGTAGTTGTCCGATTTAGTACAGCAGGAACAAAAAAATTCAGGCTCTCGCTTTTTATGCAAACCATTTTAATTTGGTTGCACATAATAGTTATAAATTGGTTTAAATGGGTAATGAAAAAAGCGTGACTTTAATCCAAGTTTACAAAAAACTTGAAAACCTTGAAAAATTAATCAAAAAAATTGAAAAACATGAAACCCAAGATGGAAGAAAGGAAATTCATTTCCTGAAAGCTTCCGAGTCAAGTATTGCATTTTGGGACAACGAAGAAGACGAGATCTGGAATGAGTTATAACCAACGCGAAATTGTGCTTGTACCATTTCCATTTACCGACCTCTCTTCAATCAAGCAAAGACCCGCATTAATAATTTCAACAAATTCTTTCAATGAAAGAGAAGATGTTTTTGTTCTTGCAATAACTTCAAAAATCAAGCAAGACAAGTTTCGCATAACAATTTCTCAAAAAGAACTTGAAACCGGAAACCTGCTTTTGACAAGCCAAGTCCGATGCGACAAAATCTATACAATCAACAAATCAATAATAAGAAAAAAAATAGCAAAAATAAACGAAGAAACCTTTGAACAAATTATTGCTTTTTTTGAAAAAACCTATAAAAACAAACAATAAAACTTATGGCCGAAATAAAACGTAGAAAATTTAGGCCACAAAAACTACGACAGAAAACTCGGATACAAAACGAGCTGAAAAAAATTATTTTTTTGGTTTTTGTACAGATTTACTGGAAAGAAGTTTTCGGAGTTTTCTTTTAGCTCTTTTAATAGCCTCGGGTAGATTCGAGTTCTCGTGGCTTGTCCGATTTGGCATTGCTGTTATAAAAAATTGCAGGGTAGGGGGAATTTGGGAGTTAAGGAAAAAGCAAACAAGAAACAGGAGGTTTTTTTTTCCTTAACTCTTTTGTCTTCCCAATTTGTGAGCTTTGAACAATTATCCTTTTTGGGGTTTTTTAAACGCACGGGACACCGCATTGCCGGTGCGGTTTTTTTTCCCTGTCTTTTTTCCGCTAAACCTATTTTAACACCCTGCAAGCATAATTATTTGTGGCAGGCCGTTTTTTTTTATGAAGTCGAATATTTTTGAGAAGCTGGGGGTGGATGGAAGCGTGTTTTTGGATGAGCGCCACCTTTACCCTGATTTTGTCCCGGAAAAGCTTTTGCACCGGGACCGGGAAATCGAGGGCCTTGCGCGCATCTTCAACCTCCTTGTGAAGGGCAGAAAGCCTCACAATGTTTTCATAACCGGCCCGACAGGCGTGGGGAAGACGACTGTTGCGAGGTTTGTCTTAAGCGAGGCAGAAGAATTCACTGAGCGCGTCAAGAGCCTTTACCTGAATTGTTTTGAATTCAATTCGCGCCACTCGGTTCTTTCAGGCATCACGAATTTTCTTGGCCGGGCTTCCCCGAGGCGGGGCATTGCAACTGACGAGATTTACACGTCAATGCTAGAGTCCCTGTCCAAAGCCGCTTTTTCGCCGATAATTGTGCTTGACGAGGCTGACCAGTTGTTTGTGTCCTCTGAAGGGCAGAAGCTGTTGTATGACCTGCTTCGCGTCACGGAGTTTGGAAAGAATTCTTTTTGCCTTGTATTGGTTTCAAACAACGAGTCGCTTGCTTTTTCGCTTGACGAGCGCGTGAGGAGCTCCCTTGGCGAGGAAACAATCAGGTTTTCACCTTATTCTCCAGAACAGTTGAAGGACATTTTCCGCGAGAGGGTGGGTCTTGCGTTTTTGCCGTCAAGCGTTGAAGAGGAGGTCATTGGTTTTGTCGCAGCCAAGTGCGCGCTCCTTGGCGGGGACTGCAGGATTGGAATCGAGACTCTCCTCAAGGCGGGGCGCGAGGCGGAAAAGCACGGCTTGCGCAAAGTGTCGCTTGTTCACGCGAAAAAGGCCTTTGAGTCCGTTGAAGGGGCTTCGCTCCTCAAGGGCGTGAAATACTTGTCCGCTGCGGAGAAAACGATTCTTTCGATTGTCGCAAAAAACGGTGAAATCAAGTCCGGCAGGGTTTTTGAATTATTTTCAGGGTCTTTTTCACAGGGCATGTCTGAGCGCAGGCTGCGCGACCTGTTGAACGGGCTTGAGAAAAAGGGTTTTCTATTATCTGAACAGATAATTCTTGGCAACCAGGGCAAGACACGGTCGTTTAAGTGCATGGTTCCGGCCGGCCTTTTGCTCAAAGAGATTTCAAAAAACTGACTGCAAGCAGGCCGAAACCAATAAAAACTTGTTAAGCCAACATTAATGGTACAAACTCTGAAGGCTTGGCTGTAATGGTTGAAGAAGCAAAAGTTCCGTTGGAAATCAAAAAAGAGATAAAGTCTGCCAGTATAAAGGCAAAGTCTGCTGACACAAAGGCTGAAAAGGCGCTTTCCCAGGATGAAACGCAGAAGTCTGAACTCAAAAAGCTTGCACAGGACGTGGCTTCCCTGAAAAAAAAGGGCGCAAAGAAAAAGCAGTTGAGCGAGTACAATCTCTTTGTTAAGCGCCAGTTGCAGCAGGGAAGGACTTTTTTGCAGGCAGTGCGCCTGTGGAAGCGCCAGCAGAAGGCTACAAAGTCCCTGCGCAAAAAAACAATAAAAAAGATTGCCAAGCCTATAAAGAAGAAAACCGTGAAAAAAGTCGCCAAGCTCAGGAAAAAGGCGAAAAAAACAGTTGTGAAAAAGAAAACAATTGCAAGGCCGAGATTGAAAAAGAAATCAAAAGCCCTGCCAAGGGTTTCTTCTGTTAAAAAAGTTATCCACACTTTGCGAAAGCGCAGTGCGGGGCTTGTTTTTTCAAGCGAGCAAATGAAATCCTTGTCCGAAAAAATCGTGGGCCTTGAAAAAAAACTCGGCTCTGCGCAGATGCATGTTTCACAAAACACCACGTCCCCTTTTTTCCTTGACCTGCTTGGCTCTGTTTCATCAGAGGGAACGCATGAGGTTTCAGACGAGGAAATCGCGTTAAAGCTTGCAGGCCTTTACTTCAAGGAAGTCGCCAGGCTTGGCTTTAAGCGCTCCCTTGAACTTGACTCCGTAATCAATGCGTACTTTTATTCCCTTGCAAGAATCAGGAGAAAGGACACCGAGTCAAAGGAAATAATCAGTGCTGTCAGGGATTCGAATATCAGCTCCAAGGGCTTTTGAGGTGAAAAAATGAAGAAAAATATTTCAGACGAGGAAGTGGCTTTCAAAATAGTGAACATTTATTTCGAGGAAATCGCACGCCTTGGTTTTAAGAGAAGCCTTGACCTGGATGCAATAATCAACGCTTATTTTTACACGCTTCAGCGCATAAAAAACAAGGACAAGCTCCTGGTGGAAATGGGCAAAAAAGTCATGGAGGAAGAAGCGCGCCTCAAGACCCAGTCCAGGGAAGAAATGATTCCTTCGATGCAGGAGCGAGCCCCAGGCATGCAGGCGGAAACTTCTTCCGGTACAGAAGGCCTAAAAGCCCTACCCACTGAAAAAAAACTGTAAGGCTAATCAGTATTTCCCGCGCTTGCCTTTTCCCGTGGGATTTTGCTTGTAAATCTCTATTTTGGCGTGTTTAATATAACTTCTGGAGATTTCTCTTCCTGTTTGGATTTCTTCTCTTGTTTTTTTGGCTAGTCCTCTCAATGCCTTTGAATTCTTTTCCAAACTCCTGAGTTCAGATTCCTTTGCAGTTTCTCTCAACCTCCTTGCAACCCTATTCAAGGCTTTAGCGTATTCAATATGAGGCCGTGCAAGAGGCGGTATTACTCTTTTCTGTGGTTTTCTTGTGATTGGCATTTTTTTTCACCTCAGTTCTTCCGGTATAATTGGCGGCCTTTCATCGGTTGAGCACATGAGGTATGCCGTCATTTTTGCGCGGTAGCCAATGCTCATTGCGACAAACCTGCTTATGCTCAAAAACTTTTTCCCGAGGAAAAGGATGCTCAAAACGTTCACTATGAATGCAATGCCTCCGATTATTCCAAGGATTGCCGAAACGATTATGAGTGGTATCCAGTACACAAGCCTCACCAAGAGCTCTACACGGCTTGCTTTTTCCTGTTCCTTTACCTGAAAATCAATCGTCTGCAAAAAAACTCACCTCGACATATGGTGTGCTTTTGAAGAATTAAGCTTATCCTTTGAACACGATTTCAATCGCATCGCGGTGCTTGAGCACGTGTTCGCGCCCCACGACCATTTTGGTTTTGGAGTCAATTGCGCGGATGAACCCGTTCCCGATGTCTGTGTGGAGCTTGAAGGCAAAGTTGAGTGCAGTTGACCCGTTGGGAATCAGGAAACAGTCCGGGATGTAGTTTCCATGCTGGTCTTTGAGTTTTCCGCCTGCCGGGAACACCGCGATGTACTTCAGTTCTTCGAAAACCGTTTTGTCAAGCACTTCCTGCACGCCAGTTGAACCGAATTTTTCCAAAACATTTGCCTTTATGTAATCCAGGCCTTTTTTTTGCTTTTCCTCCAATGCCTTGAGTTCTTTGAACCCCCTGTCACCAGGCATGTACTCGATTGCTTCTTCTTTTGAAGCGCGTTTGAGTGCAAGTTCTGAAACCGCGCTGCAGCCAATGACCAGGGTGTCGGGGTATTTTTCCTTTATCCTTTCCACGTTTTTTTCAGCACCGGGCAAATCAATCTTGTTTGCGGCAACCACCATCGGCTTTGTCGCCTTCCTTAATTCAACAGCAAAGCTCATGGTGTCCTCGTCCGTCCAGGTGAAGAGTTTTTTGTCCAGTAGCCCTGACTTGTTCAGCGCGGTTTCAATTGTGTGCACGGTTGCCCCGATTCCGGATAGGCTCTGCTGCATTGCCTCAAAGAGCTTTGCCTTGGAGTCAATCGGGTGTTTGCCGAACTTTGGCCAGTTTTTTTTGATTACTCCAAAGAACCATTTGTCTATTTCCTCGCGCAGGAATGAAACAAAGTTCACCGGGTCATAAGTGCCGGGCGGGACGGTTTCGCCTTTCTCGTTGGTGCTCCCGCTTGCGTCAATCACCTGTATAAGTGCGTCTGCACGCGAAAGGTCGGACAGAAACTGGTTGCCCATTCCCTTTCCCTCACTAGCCCCAGGCACGAGTCCGGCAACGTCTATAAGCTCGACTGGGACAAAGCGTGTCCCGTTTTTGCAGTACCCTGTTCTAGGGTTGCATTGGACGCCAAATTCGCGGTCAATGCACTGTACGCGCACAAAACCCACCCCCACGTTGGGTTCAATCGTGGTAAAGGGATATGAAGCCATGGGCACGTTCAAAAGCGTTGCCGCGTTGAAAAAAGTGCTCTTACCACTCGAAGGTGCACCTACCAAACCGATCTGCATTATCTCACCTTTAATTAAACGAATTTTTTGCTCCGCTATTGTTTTTAATTCAACTGAATCAGATTAGTTCTTTCTTTATTTTGTCGAATTTTTCAAAATGTTTGTCTTTTGTTAAAACCGTAAGGCCGTTTTCTTCTGCGATAGCGGCTATAATACAGTCAATTAGCCCAACCTGTTTTACCTTTTTGCCAGTTGATTTGTTGACTTGAACCCAGAGTTCTCCAGCCAGTTCTTCCGAAAATCTTGTTGTATGCACTATTTCCGATGATATTTCAATTCTCGAAATTTTTTGGGCTACATCGATTTTGTTTAAATGGCACCATTTGCTTATTTCGGCAATGCTGGCACTTGCTGTAAACAAGGAGACATTAAAAAGTTTTATAACAACCTGTTTTCCTTTTGGTGTTTCTTGAAATATTTCTATCCAAACAGATGTATCGACCAAATACACTAGAATTCCCTGTCCTCTTCTTCCCTTTTGAAAGGCTTTGTTCCTTTGGCAGAGCCAAGCAATTCCAAAAGTGCCTCTTTTTGCCTTGGTTTAATTACTGAAAATTTGACTCTTTGGTTGAATTTGAGCCTGTTTTTTTCCAGGTCTTTTTTGGAAATTGAAATTGCGGCAGAATTCCCCACCCTGATAACTTTTCCTTCAAGCATTAAAACACCTCTAAGTAATAACATGTTATAACAAGTTTTTATTCTTTTCCACGTTACGGTTTTAAAGAAATTCCAGTTTAATTTTCTTTGAATCGCAGCTGTGGTTCAGTGGCAGAATGAAACCTTCCCAAGGTTTTGATGCGGGTTCGATTCCCGCCAGCTGCATTTATGCCGGAAAGCAGGGGAAAAAGAAGTATTTTTTCTGTCAGGCCGTATTTAAGGCGAATTGGAGCGCGAAATAGTGGAAGCCTTGCAAAAAGATGGCATTCAAAAATTCCTGAATATTCAAGTGGTTCTGCCAGGGAAACAGCTTCTTGGCTAAAGTTTCCGCGTTTTGGGAAACTTTTCATTGCATCCTTTGCAGACCGGCAATCAGTTGGCAGGAGCAAGCGTATTCTCATGTCCATTATTAGTTCTCCTTATGAATCTCCCTTGAGTTTATCATTATTATTTGGGGGAAAGTTAGATCGTTTCGATGCACGCCTGGGTTTTGACAGTGAAGCCGTATATATTGAAGCTCTTCAGGGTCCGAAAGATTCTTCTGACAAGGCAAATTGGATTCGCCAGGAACTTGGCATGCCTTGGCCAGATTTTTTGCTTAGACAGATTGAAGAACACGCAAGAGGGCTTGGGTTTCGTTATGTGAGAATTCATGACCCTTCAACAAGCCTTTATTTCAATATGCTTACAGAAACCGTGCCGCTTTCGAATGCAGAGTTTAAAAAAATTAAACGGCGTGTTGACTCCCTGGTTAAATGGGGAGAACGGCAAGGGCCATTGGAGTTATCTGATGAAGAAATAACTGCATTAAAAATGGTTAAGCAAAAAGAAGGCGTGCGTTTAGTTGGCAGAAAAATTTTTTTGGAACGCACGCTGAATCCTAGCGAAAGGGAGGCGTTTTGGGCCAGGTTCGAGCGGGCTGTCGAGATCCAGCAAAGCACTGTAAAACTGCAGCAAAGAATAAAAAGTTTCATTAACCGAGTGGCAAAAAACAATGGCTACACAAAGAAGGGGGATATTTTCCAAAAAAGCTTAAGCCTGTAAAATCCAGGGGCGTGCAAAAATGAAACCCCATGAGCAAATCCTCCTTTCCGCAAAAACCATTGCCGTGGTTGGCTTGTCGCGCGACCCGAAAAAAGACTCTCACTCCGTGGCAAAGTACTTGCAGGAAAAAGGCTACAAAATAATCCCGGTCAATCCATCTGGCGGGGAGCTGCTTGGTGAAAAAGTTTACACATCTCTTTCCGAAATAAAAGTGCCGGTTGGCATAGTGGATGTTTTCAGGCCTTCAGAGGAATGCGCAGAAATCGCGGAGCAGGCAATCAAACTCCGCCCAAAAATGGTGTGGCTGCAGCTTGGAATAACCAGTGAAAAAGCACGCGAAATCTGCGAAAAAGCAGGGGTTGTTTTTGTGCAAAACCACTGCATCCGCACCGAACACAAGCGCCTGGCTGGCACAGGGTTTTAACTAATTTATCGCCCTTTTTTTCGTGTATGGGTAGTTTGTGGACGGAAGAGTTTTTTCCCAAGAATTTTGAGGAATTCATTGGGAACAGCGAAGTCGTTGAGAATTCCGTTAAATGGGCCAGGTCCTGGCAGGACGGAAAACCACAAAAGCCGCTCCTATTGTTTGGCGCGCCCGGCACAGGCAAAACCTGCCTTGTTTATCTTCTTGCAAGCCATTTCAAGTGGTCTGTCTTTGAGATGAACAGTTCGGATTCGCGCGACAAGGACTCAATCGAGAGAACCGCGTCAGCCGCGGCCATGAACTCTTCGCTTTCAGGTGAAAGGCGCCTTGTCCTGTTTGACGAAATCGACTGCATTTTGTCGGATGACCGTGGGGGCATTGGGGCAATCCTATCGGTTTTAAAGGAAGCAAAAAACCCGGTCATCCTCACTGCAAATGACCTTTACTCTGACAAAAAACTTGCCCCGCTGCGCGAGTACTGTGAAAAGGCGGAGTTCAAAAAAATAAATTATCTTTCAATTGCAAAACGCCTGCGCGAAATTCTTTCGCTTAAAGGCGTGGAGTTTGACGAGGAGGCAGTCAAAGAGCTTGCGAAAAACTCCAGCGGGGATTTCCGCGCGGCCTTGCTTGACTCACAGTCGCTTGCGCTTTCCGGAAAAATAGGGAAAAAAGACATAGAGCTTTTTTCAGGGCGCGAGCGTGAGGAAAAGATTTTCTCCGTTCTCTCAAAGGTTTTTTTCGGTAAAACGAGTGACGAAATCCGCAGAGCCGTTTTTTATTCTGACGTAAACCAGGATCTTCTTATGCGCTGGGTTGAGGAAAACATTCCGCGCCAGTTCCGGGGCGAGGATATAGCGCAGGCTTTCAACCGCCTCAGCCGGGCAGATGTTTTTTCCGGCAGGATAATGCGCAGGCAACACTATGGCTTCATGAAGTATACGGGGGATCTCCTGACGCTTGGGGTGAACTCCGCAAAAACCACAAGCACCCACTCGTTTAACCCTTTCACTTTTCCAACCCTTCTTTCAAAACTTTCCCGCTCAAGTGCCGAGCGTGAGACGAGGAAAAGCGCTTCGCTGAAAATAGGGCGGAAAACGCATGCATCCGTAAGGAAAACAAGCGTTGAATCAATGCCTTTTCTTCCGGTTATTCTTGGGGACAAGCAAAAGGCTGCGCTTTTTTTTGCGGAATTCGATTTTTCCGCCCAGGAAGCCGGTTTTTTGGTTGGGGCAAAGCATGACTCGAAAAAAGTTGAAAACCTGCTGGCTGAGGCGGAAAAAATAAAGGCAGAAAGGCTGGTTCAAAAAAACAAAAAAGCTTTCCCGGCGATTGCACAAGAGGATTTTTCAGAATCCCAGACAAGGCTATTCTAGTGGAACTTCTACAACGATTGTTTTTTCCTCTAAACCAAAGTTGCTCAGCGTGTCACTGTTTATTTCCCCTATGAAGCCTTCGCGCCCGTTTACAAGCACTTTTGCGCTTCTGCCTTTTTCAAGGAACGGCTCTTCTGCTTCAAGGGTTTTCAGTTCAAGGCCCATGGTTTTGCAGAAGGACTCAAGCATGGATTTTGCGCGCGTAAAATCAGCGTTTTTCTCGCAAACAACCATGCAAACAGTGTCGGTTTCGTTTACACCTGTTTCCTGTGTAGGGTCTATTGCAACTGTTTTCCCGACTTCAAATATCCTTTGTGGGAGGGGGTTGTGCTTGTTTTTGTTCAAAAACTCCAATAACTCTGGAAATATTCTTTTCCTGAAAACACAGTAGTTTTGTGACATCGGGTTTTCAATTTCCACAAGCTCCTCGTTTTTGAGCCCAAGGGCGGCTGCTTGTTTTTCTTTTGAAGTCAGGTTATAAGTCAAAACTTCCTGCAGTCCCATACCAACGCATGCTTCGCGGCAGTTCTCCTTCAAAATTGTCTGGGGCAGGAGGTTTCCGCGCGTTAAGAGCCCGGTTTTTTGGGGTGTTATTTTGTCGTAGCCCATGGAAATCAGGATGTCTTCTATAGCATCTATGGGGTGAAGGATGTCGTGCCTGTACCCTGGGTATGCCGCTTCTATTTTTTTGCCTTTTATTTTTGGCTCGTACCTTGCACTTGACAGGAGTCTCGAGATTTCTTTTGCATTCATTTTTTTTCCACAGATTTGCTGGACATAATCAATGCCAAGCGAGATTTTTTTGTTTTCAAGCCTTGGCGTCACGATTGTTTTTTTCCCGTATCTTATTTTCACCTGGTGGACCTGCGCCCCGCGCTCTTGGAATGCAAGGGCCATTACGAGGACCGCGGTGTCGACTATCTCTTGTTTGTTGCCGGTTGCTTCGAGGAATACGTTTTTCGTGCCGGTCATTATCCTCCCTGTTTTTTCAGAATTGATGATTGGCGGGAGTGAAAGGATTTCCCCTTTCGAGTCAATCCACAGGGGGTACTTTTCCTGCCCGCGTAAAAGGTGCCCGAATTCTTTTCCTTTTGCGTGCTTTTCGAGTATTTCCTCAAGCGAGAGTTCTTCTGTAGAATCAAGTGCCCTGAATTTTTTTTCTCGCGGAGAAAATCCCTTATAGTGAATCGGGGGCGTGATTCTGTCAAACTCGTATACTCCGAGTGCGGCTTCTTTTCTCCTGCGGCCAAATGTTTGCGCGATTTTTTCCTGCAATTGTATTACCTGTTCCAAAAATTCCGGGGTTATTTTCGCGTTTTTGATTACAGCCGCGCTTGCGCATGTCCTTGCGCGTGTCGATTCATGGTCTACGATTACTTCAATAAGCGGTTTTGCGAATTTCTTTCTCGGAAGGCCTTTTTCCTTCCCAAGTCTTGCGCGAAGCTCGCGTGCGATTCCTTCAACGCTCCACAGGTCAGGTCGATTGGTCTCCTTCACGTCAAGGGTTATCCTGTCGCCTTCAGCCTTGTCCACCTCGCCCTTGACAAAAAGCAAGGCGTTTTCGAGTTCTATCTGGGAGAACTTTTTTCCCACGAGCCCTTCGAGGTCTTTTTTGCTGAACTGTATGGTCGGCATTATACTGGCCGCCTTGGTTTTTTTTTCTTCAATACTTCATTTGAAATTGTTCTTATTCTTCTTTTTCCGTTTCGTAACAACTGTATGTCTTTCCTTATTTTTTCTAAAGTATATTTTTCTAGGAACACAAACAGTCCTTTAATTCTTTCATGATCACTCATAAAAGCCGTTATTAAATACCGTGTTTCCTCCTCATTTAATCCTTTTTGCGATGCAGTGAACTTTAGTCTATTTAATGTATCCTGCCTTCTTAATGCAAACCCGTGTATTTCTTCTGCTTGTCTCTTTCCGCCTTTTGCATCATTTATCCATCTCGTTAAACTTGTAGAACCATAGTCTAATCCATTGCGTATGATTGTATCTAACTGTTTTGCTTGTAGTGGGTCATTTGGATTAAAATTTTTAAACAAAAAAGTTGCGTCTGAAGGTGTTAACCAGTTATTTTTTACAGCCATTTTTAGCCAAGGATTGTCTATGTATGATTTTTGAACTGCCATTAATCGGTCACCGTTTTTGTTTTCCGAAGCCACGCTAAATCGTCCGAGAATAGGTGGCGTATGTCGCTTATGCCAAGCTTGAACATTGCAAGGCGGTCAAGCCCCATGCCCCATGCAAGCACCGGGCCTTTGATGCCGAGGTTCTCGGTTATCTCCGGCCTGAAAATGCCTGCTCCGGCGAATTCTATCCAACCGAGTTTCGGGTGGCGCGCGCTAAGCTGGCAGCTCGGTTCCGTGAACGGGTAATAGTCGGGGATGAATTTCACGTCTGTAGCGCCTGCGATTTCCTGTGCAAAGTCTTTCAGTATGCCGAGGAGCTTTGGAAAATTCAATCCCTCGCCCACGATGAAGCCGTCAAGCTGGTTGAATTCAAGAAGGTGCGTCGCGTCCAATACATCGGGCCGAAAGCACCTGTTTATGACAAAGAATTTTGCCGGTGGTTTCACGCCCTCGGTCATTTTGCGTGCGTCCGCGCTTGTCCCGTGCGCGTTTGGCATGAGCCTTGAGGCTATTTCTTCGCTCCACGCGTATCCCCATCCGCGTGAGAGTGTTTTTCCACCCGTTTCGTGTGCGGCTTTCACTGCGTTTACTTTTGCCTTGTCCGGCAGTTTTCCGTGGACTGGTTTTTTGAGTTTGTAAGTGTCTGTCCATGTGCGCGCAGGGTGGTTTTGGGGCTGGAACAATACGTCAAAATTGTAAAACTCCTGGGTAATAAGCCGTTCGGGCATTTCTTCAAAACCCATTTCAGAGAGCTTTCTTTTGATTGATTCCAAAAATTTTTGGTAGGGCTGTTTTTTTCCAGCAAAAATTTCCGGCACGGGGTCAAAAATGTTGAAGTGGCGTTCCGAAACCGCGCCAAGCATTTGTTTTGCCTTTTCACCTTCAGGAGTCAGGCCTGCGCTTACCTGTGCAATTTCTTTTTGTTCCACGATGCCGCGCTTGACGAGTTCTTTTAATAGTTCTTGCTCGCTCTCTTCGAGTCCGCCGGTTCCTTTTTCGGGAATTTTTTCCACGAGTTTTTCTTCAGGCAGCGTGTCTGTCAGGAACTCCTCTCCGACGCTTGTCAGGCTGATTGCACCTCCTTCAATTGAGATGAGGTTAAGTTTTTTTAGTTTTCCAAGGCAAAAACTCAGTTCTTTTTCCCCGAGTTCTTTTTTCATTTCATCAATGGTTTTTTTTCCGTTTGAGAGAATATTCAGCATTTTCCGTTCGGCAAGCTCTCCTGCCTTGTTTGCCTGGAAAACTGTTGTTTTTTGTTCAAGCAGTTCCACGAGCCCTTTTTGGGAGAGCCATTGGAGTGCGCGCCTGACTGAGTCCACATGCACCCCTGACTGGCGTGCAATGTCTTTGAAGGCTTTTTTTTGCAGGGTTATGGCGTTAAGCGTTCTTCGTTCAATGTCACTTAGCTGTAACACCGTTTTTTCAAGGTTCAAGCAAAAAACACTCTTTTTTTTGGCTTCTTTTGCAGGTTATTTATTATTTTGTTTTGTTAAAACATTTATTATGACTTATTATTTGATTGACGCGGCTGTTTTGCTCAACGACGAGCAGTTTGCATTCATGCCTGGCAAAAAGTACGTTACAACGTCCCTTGTGGCCATGGAGATAAGGGACTTTCGCAGCCGCGCCCTTTTGGACAATGCCCTAAAGAACAATTTTTTGCGCATAATCGACCCGAGTTCTGAAGCCCTGCATAAGATAACTGATTTGGCTGCAAACATCGGTTTTAGGCTTTCAAAAGCGGATTTTTCCCTTCTTGCCCTTGCCCTCGACTTCAAATCCAAGAGAAAGCGTGTCAGGGTCGTCACGGATGATTTCAGTGTCCAAAACCTGCTTTTAAGGCTCAGGATTTCTTTTGACTCTGTTATCCAGGGCCGCATAAAAGAATTCCGGGTTTTGAGGAAAAAAAGCTTAGGCTTCTAGGTCTATTTCTTCTTCCGGCCGTGAATGCTCCAATTCCGAGTGCTTCACGACATAGTTCTCTATTTTTTCCGTGACTGCCTTTCTTTTAGCGTAAATAACCGTTGCCACCACCACGGCAATAACCAATAGAATGAAGTTTGGCGTGCTTGAGGCAAATTCCCGCAGTGCCTCAAGTATGTTGAAAGTCGAGGAAAGCGGTTTTTGCACCGAGTACTCAAGCTTAAACGAGCTTGTCCTGATTCCGCTTAGGAAAATGTCGTTGTTTT
This sequence comes from Candidatus Iainarchaeum sp., assembly GCA_016198165.1. GTDB lineage: Archaea > Iainarchaeota > Iainarchaeia > Iainarchaeales > GW2011-AR10 > JACQJF01. Next base: position 25,473 of record JACQJF010000049.1, read on the forward strand.
CCACTCTTATGCCTGCTGTGGGTTCGAGTGAAATTATTTCCGCGTTTTTCGGGATGCTGATTTTAACTGAAGTGTTTTCAGGTATGAATATGAGCCCCTCGACTTCAAATGCAAGCAGGTTTTTTGCCGGCACTGACCAGATTGTCTGCCTTGGTTCTTCTTTGGTTATCTGTGCAAACCTGTTTGCAAGGATATAGTTCAGGAAAAGCGTGCGCGTTTCCTCTTCGTATGCAACAGAGGATTTTTCAATAATGTTCTGCACTACCTGCCCGATGCGCGGGTAAAAAAAATTGTAGTCTGACTGCCATGCAAGCAGGCTTGAGGAATTCCGCGTCGCGTTTTCCTTGAATTCAAGGACTTCCCGTGTAGTGCCAAAGTCAAGGGTGTATTTTTCGACCACGCTTGCAAACCCGGCCTCGTCAACTTCTATTTCCACAAGATGGGTGCTCACTTCCAGTGAGTGCACAAACAGCGGCATTAAAAAAAACGCGATTGCAACTGCTGCAAGCAGGTTTTTCATGCAAATACTAAGTGTGTTTTTGGTTAAAATCCTTTCCCCCAAACGGTTTGCGTCCGCAACAAACCGGCAAAAAAAACAATTACGGCCATTTGTTCCCTTGCTTGTTTATTGTATGTTTCAATTGGCAAAGTTTTGGTGGACCCTGCAAAGGGTTCAGATTGAGTGAACTCGCGCAAGATGTTCGGGTAAACCTTTATATTCCGCAAAAACTTTACTTTACTAGGCTCACTTACATGCAAGAACTGGTTGTTTCATGAGGATAGAGTATTTCGGTCACTGTTTTTTCCGCGTTAGTTTCGGGAAAACCAGTGTTTTGTTTGACCCTTTCATAAACACCGACCTGCCGGGGACACGCATGAAGAGGCTTGTCGGGTGTGCAGTGAAAGAGCGCGATGTCGGTAAGAGCGATGTGGCGGTCATTTCAAGTGATGACTTTGACCACTTTGATTCAAAGGCCCTGCGTTTTTTTGCGGACAGGGATAACTGCATCATAATAGCCCATGACTCTGCACTTGACAAGCTTGAGGTTTCCCCGCACCTGAAAAAACCGGTGAGGGTGAATGATTCTTTTTCCATGCGCGGGATAGACTTCCGGGTCCTGCCTGCGCATTGTCCCGGGTGTTTTTACCCGCTGAGTTTTATTGCAAGCAAGGATGGTGAAAGCGTTTTTTTCCCCGGGAAGACTGCCCTGATGGATAATTTCAGCGAGGTCCGTGCGAATGTCGCGATTCTCCCGATTGGGGGTGGCATGGGTATGGACGTGGTTGATGCGGTGAGGGCCGTGAAAACAATCAAGCCTGATTATGTCATTCCGATGCATTACAACACTTTTGACTCCATTAAGGCAAACCCGCTTGACTTTAAGGCGCGCATAGAGAAAAGCATCCTGAAGACAAAGCCGGTCATCCTGAAGGAAGGCAGTTCATTCAGGATTTAGTGCGTGCGATTCACTGTATCTGTGGCAAAGTTTTTTCCGCTGCCGGGAGGTCCTGCATGTCCCCAAGGTGGATGTAGGGGCCGATGTGTTTTTTCGGCACTACTATCCCGCCTGCCTGGATGAGTTTTTTTATCGAGTCGACGAGTTCAAACTCGTTTCTTTCACTCAGGGCGGTTTCGCGGATTGCACTGAAAATGAGTTTGTCAAACCGGTATATCCCCATTGAAACGCTTTTGCTTGGCTCCTGTCCAGGCGACGGCTTTTCTATGATGTCAGCCACTTTGCCATTCTGTATTTTGAGGCACCCGTACCTCCACGTGTCTTCAACTTCCTGTGTAAGTATAATGCCGTCGGTAATGTCGAATTCGTCCGTCTGGCTGAGCTCTTTCAGGGTTTCAGTGCTTACAATGACGTCCCCGTTGAGTGCAACGAATTTCCCGTCGACGAAGTCTTCCACGAGGCTCAAGGCATGCGCGGTTCCGAGTTGTTTTTCCTGGACGAAATAATTGAGTTTCATTTTCCGGAATTTTTCGCCAAAATGTTTTTCAATGGCTTCTTTTTTGTATCCGACAACCAGGTGTGTTTCCTCAAAACCGGCTTTTTCGAGCTTTGAAAGCAGGTGTTCAAGGAATGGTTTTCCGGCAACCCGTATCATTACCTTTGGCACGCTGTCAGTCAGTGGCCGAAACCGGACTCCCTTTCCTGCGGCCATGACCACTGCAATCATTTGCAATCAAGAAAAATTAGTGCCTGGTTGAATATTAAGCTTGTGTTGAGTCCGTGCGTGGAACCCCCTGGTCAGGGTTCATTAGTCCATGGCGTGGCTTTCAACAAAACTATAGTACCTGTTTTTGGCGAGGATGACGTGGTCAACCAGGGTAATTTCAAGTTTTTCAAGTAGTTTTTTCAGTTCCGCAGTTGTTTTTTTGTCTTCGTCTGTGGGGGCGACGTTTTGCGAGGGGTGGTTGTGGCAGATGATTATGCCGGCTGCGCCGTGCTTTAACGCTTCCTGGACCAAAGAACGGGGGTTGATTGTGGTGCTGTCGAATCTTCCTTTTGAAACTGATTCTGAAATAATCTGGTTTTTTTTGTCAAGGAAAACCACTGCAGTGCTTTCTTCTTTTGCTTCCGAGAGTTCGCCTTCGAAGAAATCAAAAACGTCTTTTGCGCAAAAAACCCGTTTTTTTTGCCGGATTTTCTGTTTTTTCATGCGCTTGTGGATTTCAAAGCAGGCTTTCAGCCTTGTTGCCTTTGCGGCTCCAATGCCGTTTATTTTCATGAGCTCGCTTAAATTTGCATCTGAAAGCCCTGCAAAGCTTTCGTATTTTTTTAAAAGAGTGCGTGCAAGGTCAACGGCGGAGACGTTTTGGCTCCCGTTTCCAAGAAGAAGGGCCACGAGTTCAGAGTCAGTCAGGGCTTTTTCGCTTTGGAAAATCATTCGTTCCCTAGGCCTCTCGCTTTCAGGCCAGCCGGGAATGCCGTGTTTGCCCATGCATTCAATTTGTTTCTTTGTTCTACAAAAAAAGCTTTTCGGAACCGGGTTTCCGCTGCGCTTTGTTAAATTGATTTCTTTAGGTATTCTTTGCCTTTTTTTGTAATTGAGTAAACCCGGTAATTGTGCCTTTTTGGCGTTTTGCAGTCGACAAACCCGTGGTCTTTGAGGTCAAGCAGGACTTGGCTTATTGTTGAGCGGTGGTTGTCAAGTTTCTTTGCAAGCTCTGTTGGCGTCAGAGCGTTTGTTTCAAGTGCCTTTAGGACGTGTTTCCTGTTTTTGCTGCTTTTCAGGTAAACCAGTTCATACCAGTCCATGCTATTGAAAGTGAATTGGCCGTTCAAATAGATTGGTAGAATAAACGTAGAGAGTTTATAAACATAATGTAGGCATATACTTTTGTTTTTTTGAATAAAATTTCCGCAAAATTTTTTCGTCAAAAATGGGGTTTGGGTAATGGCTCGTGTCAGGACTGGAATACCTGGTTTGGATGGCCTCATCGGGGGCGGTTTTGAAAAAGGCTCCATTGTGGAGGTTGCGGGCAGTGAGGGGGCACTCAAGTCTACTTTTGGCCTCCAGTTTGCCATTGAAGGGGTTAAAAGGAATGAAAAAGTTGTTTATGTCTCCCTTGAAGAGCAAAAAGAGAGTTTTGAAAGCACTGCCAGGGTTTTTGGCTGGGAAAAAAATTTTTCAAGAATCGATTTTCGCCATATTGACGTAAAGCAGGTGATTGCAAGCCTTGGGGTTTCATACAATGCTGATGGCCCGGAACATCTTGCAAAAAAACTGCTTCAGACTTTTGATGGCGGCATTGACAGGCTTGTCCTGGATTCTGCCACCACGCTTGCGCTTTATTCTTCAAGAACTTCCGTAAAGCTGACGGGGAGCAAAAAATGGGGTTTTGTAAAGCCAAGCTGCGGGGACATCAGGGTAATGCTTTATTACCTGTCAAGCGAACTCAGGGAGTCAGGCAGCACCGTTGTTTTTCTGGCTGAAAGCGGGAAAGGCGAGCTCTATGTTGCCGAAGAGGTGCTGAAGTATGTTTGTGACGCAAAAATCTAGCTGAAAAAAAGTTCGCTTGGAACAGAATCCCCAAGGACAATAATTATCCGCAAAATGAGGCACACAAGCCATCCGTTGGACGAAATGTCACTGCTTATTACAAAAGGCGGTCTGCAGGTCAGGGAGCTTTCGGGTAAATGATATGCTTGCGGAAAAAATACGCCAATACATTTCCTCCAGGTACCTGCGGTTTGGCGAAGAAGAAATATGGTTCGGAAAAGAACGGGTTTTGTTTTATTTTGCGCCGCATCTTGCAGAAGAATTTTCAATAAACCGCCGAATTTTCGGGTTGAAGTATTGTGCGGCGTGTTTTCTTGCCGGGCGCACTGCGGGCCATGCTTTTGTGGAAAAACACGGCGTACCTCTCAAGAAAATCCTGACTCCGGTTGTTGAACTGAGCTGCACTGTCCTTACTGCTTTTGGTTTTGGTTCTTTCCGGACACTCAAGGTCAGGGAAGAAGGCTTTATGGTTGTTGCCGGAAAATCCACTCTTGCAAAAGAAATCAAGCAGAAAATGTTTTCACAAAAACCGGTTGATTTTGCCCTCGCGGGGGTATTTGCCGGGGCACTCTCGTGTTTTTCTTCGGAAAAATTTTATGCAGTTGAAACAAAATGCTGTGCCCAAAAAAACGTGGATGAATGCGTGTGGGTTGCAGGAACGGAAAAATCCATTCTTGGCCATGTAAACGAGTTTTCCCCCGAGAACCTTATGTGGGCAAAAGAGTTTTTGGCCGAAGTAAAAACGCTTGAAAAAGAGGCAGGTGGCGCCCCGTGATTTCAGGGAACCCCCGGGTTGAAAATTTGTCGGGGCAGGCTGAAAATAGCCTGTGGTCTTTGGCTTTGCGGGATTTTTGGGATTATGTGCAGAAAAATCCTTCAATGCCGCTTCGTTTCCTGGAGTCAGGCATAACTGATGTCATGAACGGCCCAAGGAGTGAGTTTAATTTGTTCCTGATTCCTGACGGAAACGCGAGGATGGCTGCAGTGAAAATACTCCAAAAGGAGCATGGGTTGCCGGTTATTGGAGAAAACATGGCTAAAACGCTCAAAAAACTTGAAAAAGGAATCAATGAAATCCTCAGGCATCCCGAAGAATATCTTGGGCTTGTTGAATATGAATATCAGAGAAGCGGTTTTGCAACATCCCTGCTTTCCAGGGAGCTTCAAAGGCACAGTTTTGGCGACCAGGTAACCTGTGTCTACAATGAAATAAACCGCCAGGACAGGGTGTACTTTGACATTTTTGAGAAAATGCTTAACGGCATAGGCCAGGCGAATGTCGACCTTCTTCTGGCAAGCAGGGTAAAATGTTTTGTCGTTGGAAGCGATGCGGAAAAATGGGCCGGGAAAATAAATAACCTGGAAGTGCTGTCAAGGCCCCCTGAAAAGTCCAAGTCAAGAGTGATAATCATAGCGGGCCTCTATTCCAATCCGAAAAAGGCGCTCAAAAAAATCGAGGATGAAGCGGAAAAAATTTTCCAGGAGTTTCCGGATGATTCAGAAAAGCGCTGCTGCGGCCTTGTAAACGAAGCTATCGGGGACATCATTGATGAGCGGCTTGAAAAATATGCAAGGGAATCAAACGTTTTCCTAAGGCCCACGCATGTAAGGATTTCAGGAATGTATTCATCAGCCTACAATAACGCGGCGATGGGTTTTTTGTTTTCGCCTTTCAGCAGTTTTAACCCTGCAAGCCTTGCAATGCAGCTTTTGGGCGCGTGGAAAACAGATTTTGACCGCCTGAGTAAAAGGCTTGACATTTATTCCCCTGAAAGCTATGCGCTTTGGATGAATCATTTCGGCGACAACAGCATGGCCGCTCCAAAAGACTTTAACGCTGTCCTGCCATGCAAAAGAAACCCGCCGTTTCTTTCAAAAATAAGCAAGTGGAGTGAAAAAGACCTGGAAAAAGAAATAAAACCGTTTTACAGCGGGAAAATCTGACTTGCCCGTTGCCGGAATGTAACTGCATTTCGATGCAAACCTATCATAATTCGATTTCCAGAAAGTCCGTTGCAGCCACGACGTCGCCGAATTCCTTTCTTGCCTCGTTTTCGAGTTTTTTTTCCTCCTTGTGGCGGGAACTCAGGTGGGTGAGTGCGAGTTTTTTGCAGCCTGTTTCAGCCGCGACTTTTCCCGCTTCGCGTGCAGTGGAGTGCCTTGTTTTTATCGCGCGCGACAATAATTCTTCGCTGAAGGTGGCTTCGTGTATGAGCAGGTCGGATTCCTTTATCTCACTGTAATAGCTTTTTGCTGGGCGCGTGTCAAACACGATGCTGATTTTTTTCCCCAAAACGGCTTTTGACTCGTCCATTACCTGTTTTGGGTAAAACTTTTTTCCACTGACTTCTATGGATTCGCCTTTCTGGAGTTTTCCCCAAAGCGGCCCCTCGGGTATGCCGAAGTCGAGTGCTTTTTGGCGCTGGAACTCGCCCTGCTTGTCTTCTTCCTTGAATGCAAAGCCAAAGCATTCCACTTCGTGCCGCAGTGGAAAAGAGCGCACAAAGTAATCCGCGCCTTCAAGGCAAACGCCTTTACCAAGCTCGGCAAACCTGATTTCAAAATTCACGTTCATGATTGAGGCGTGTATTGCCTGCATCGCCATTTTTTTGATTCCGCTTGGCCCGAAAATCGTCAGTGGGTAGTCCCGCTGGTGGATGCTCATTGTAGCCACGAGGCCGGGTATCCCAAGCACGTGGTCTGCGTGCAGGTGCGAGATGAAAATGCTTTTTATTTTGAGCATGGAGACGCCCGCCGCAAGCATCTGCCTCTGCGTGCCCTCCGGGCAGTCGAAGAGGAACCACTCGCCTTTGCGCTTGAGTGCCACGCTTGACAATCCCCTTTCCTTTGTCGGGGTCGAGGCTGCGGTTCCCAAAAAAACTACTTTTATTTTTTCCATGAGACAAGAAATAGGGCGGCAAAAAGTTTAAATCACGAGCCAGGCGGCCTTATCCTATTTTTTCCAAGCATTTTTTGCACTAGTATCCTGTTGCACTGCTTTTTTTTCTTTTTACTCTTTTTTTTGTACCAGAATCCTTTATTAATTATTACAAGGCAATGGATATTTCATGGCGCGCAAGGAAAAAAACAGGAAACTTGTAAAGCCTGTTGTCGAGGGTGTTTTTGAAAACACTGCAGGCATACCTGTGCCAGGAAAGCTCGTTGACCAGGTCGTGGGGCAGGAAAAAGCCGTTGAGATAATCAAAAAGGCTGCTGCACAGAAAAGAAACGTACTGCTTGTAGGCCTTCCAGGGACCGGGAAAAGCCTCATTGCACAGGCAATGGCAGAGATTCTCCCAGTCAGCGAGCTTCAGGACGTGCTTGTTTACCCCAATCACCAGGACCCGAACACCCCGCGCATACGGAAAGTCGTGGCAGGAGAGGGGAAAAAAATCGTTGAAAAGGGAAAGCTCGAAGCCCGCGCCCAGGAAGACAACCTGCGCCTGGTGAGCCTCGTTTTTCCAATGGCGTGGCTTTTGATAAGCTTTGTTTTCTGGAAACTCGGCTGGATACCAGATGTAGTGTACGCCGCGACACTGATTGTCGGAGTTCTCTTGTTCATCGGCTTTGCCCTCGGCTCACAGGTCCGCACAAAGTCAACAGCCAGCGTGCCAAAACTCTTGATTGACAATAATTCAAAAAAAATCGCGCCATTCATTGACGCAACGGGTGCGCGCGCAGGGGCACTGCTTGGTGATGTTCGCCACGATCCACTTCAATGCTTTGTTAACGTGAATCAGTTAATTGTAGCTTCTGCTGATGGGTCTAAAGAGTTGATTTCATTTGAAGCTTTGTGGGGAAGAATTACAGGAAAGCACCCGGAACTTATCGAAAAACACGAGAATGGTTATGAAGCAATAGTTTTTCCAAAAGAAGAAAACGCTTATACTTATGGTTTTAAAGATGGTCAAGTTGTTTTGTCAAGAATTTATTCAATGAACCGAAAACCACACAATGGGAAAATTGTTGACATTAACCTCAATGGAAAAACCCTTTCAGTCACACCTGAACATAAAATTGTTACAAAGTCAAAAAGCAAGCAGGCGGAAAAAATCTCCCAAATGGATAAATTAATTTTTTTGAGCACTGAAAAAGAACTGGTTCCAGCTGTTGCTTAATTTGCTAGACTTCTTTATGTGTTACTTATTTCGCACCGGAAGTGACCTCTTTCCAAAACAACAAATACAGTTTTGACCTAATCAAGTGAATAGCATGTTATTGGCATTAATCGGTATTTAAATGAAAAAATAGTGTTTTGGTAGTGAATATATTTAAATTCTTTTTGTGCAACTATTAGGTAATGAATGTTATTTGGACAAGGCATGCAAGGGAGAGATTTTTTGAGCGCGCCTTGATGTATGGAATCGGCGTAGGTGAGGCCGAACAAAACATTTTAAGGCAAAGGGTTAAGGAAAAACAAAAGGACGACAAAATTAAAACAATCTTTAAAATAATGGATTATTATTTTAC
>JACQJF010000050.1 GCA_016198165.1 Candidatus Iainarchaeum sp.
ATATTAGGGATTTGATATATTATAAGGCCAAAGGGGCTATTCACCAAAAAAGGTTGATGTCGTTTGTACCCTGAAGGAGGAGCAGAACCCGCTGGCGGAGATTACCTGCCACAGGAAGGCGGGGGTTTCACCGGAAAAATCGGGTACCACCTTGAAGGCCTCATCCCACTCATACTTATTATAGTAATCCTACTTTTCCTTGCAATCAGGTTTGACATCATCAGCTCTTCGACACCCATACTCGGGCCGGTTGCAGACATTTTCGAAGGCGGGGCACAGCCCGCAAGAATGCTTATAGTCGGTGCGACAAGCCAGGAAGTAATAGACGTCCTGAACAAGCACGAACAGCTCGTCAGGTACGTCGTAAGGACTCCCGAAAGCCTCGACAGGAGCCCAAGGGAAATAATCTCCAATTATGATATAGTCATGCTTGACCAGAGCCAGCAAGCAAACAAGGAAGTATCCTTTGAACTCGGACAGGCAATCCAGCAATACGTCGGCACGGGGGGAAAACTCATTGTAGTCCTGGACTCAGGAATCAGGAGACCCGGGGCATATGACGTTATCGGCTGGGAAAACACTTTCAAGGACGTCGTCCCCGTAAGCTGCGACAGGATAGTAGACGAAATCCCCGTATGCATCAACAGGATAACCGTGCGCGGAAAACTCTACAGCATCGACGATGACCACGCGATAATGAGGGGAATACCAGTATTTCCAGCAGATCCGGGATTCAACGCGGTGTTTGAAACACTCGACGTTTCACCCAAGGGAAGGGAACTTGCATTCATCGAGGACCCGTTCACGAAAAAAAGCTTTCCGGGCATAGTCGAAAAACCCTCATTGGTCGGAAAAAGCATTTACTTCAACTACAACCCTGGAATAACCGAGGGAATACTCGTCGGAACGATAAACTACCTCAAATAGTTTTTTGCTTACATCAAATAACTACTGCCATAAATAAAAAAAAATCGCCCTGAATTAAAAAAAACCTGTGAATCTTTTTCTCTTTCGTCCCATTAAAAATAAATACATGGGCAGCCCAATTATTCCAGACCCGGGCTTCAAATGGCCCATTCATTCAACATATAGCAAAAAGCATATGTATTTGAACATTTGAACTGCTTTTTGCATATAACAAACCGCCAATAAAAGTTCAAAAATATAAGCGGTTTGCTATATAACACACACAGGGGGTTTTGTCCACAAATGACACCGGAAAGCACTGTCTACATCGGGAAAAAAGGCACAATGGCCTACGTTCTTGCCGCGGTAACGCAGATAAACCAGCACGGGGCAACCGAAATCACCCTCAAGGCACGGGGAAAGGCAATCTCAAGAGCCGTTGACGTCGCGGAAATACTGCGCAACAAGTTCCTCACAGACGCAAAAATCAAGGACATCAGGATTTCAACGGAAGAGATAAGCGGGGACGAGGGGAACACCATCAAGGTCTCCGCAATAGAAATAAAAATAACCAAGTGACAAAAAAAACCCACCCGCCTAAAAAAAAAAGTTTTTCCTCACGGGTTTTTTTACTCCTATTCCCCCCCCCCCAGGTTCTATTTTTTGCCTGGGCGTTTAAATTAGTTTTGACTCATAGATTAATCTGATTGAGTCATGGTTCCGTTCAAAACCGTTTTATGCGACAGGGACAATACACGTGAAGACCTGTGCATCGAGTGCAAAAAAAAGCTCTCCTCAAGCGAGATAACGGAACTCGAAGTCGTTGTTTCAAGGGCGCTTGGAAAAATCTCGAAAAACGCGCCCATTACAAACGCGCAGTTCCACCGCGCAATAGAGCTTGAAGACGTCATTGTCCTGCTCTGCAGCGGAAACCTCGGCTCGTTCATCGGAAAACAGGGCAGGAGCGTTGCGGAACTCTCGAAAATCCTTGGAAAAAAAGCCAGGATAATCGAGAATACAAAAAACGAGAAAAAAACCATCCAGGACCTCATCGGAAGCTGCCGCATAATCGGGATAGAGAAAAAATTCGCACCCGGCAGCACACAGACAGTCATACACATCCTCAAAGAGGATGAAAACAAGCTCTCGGCTTCAAGGGACAGCCTCGAAAAGGGACTTGAGAGGGTCCTTGGCGCAAAAACCACAATCAACTTTGCATGACCGCAAAGAGGGGACAGGATATTTCATGATGGGCAAAAAACAGGAACTCCAAACCGCCACCTTTGGCGCAGGCTGCTTTTGGGGCGTCGAAGAAATATTCAGGCAAGTTCCCGGCGTAAAGGAAACGACTGTGGGTTACACGGGCGGGAAAACAAAAAACCCGACTTATGAGGAAGTCTGCACCGACCGCACCGGGCACGTTGAAGCAGTCCGGGTAAAATTCGACCCTGGAAAAGTCTCCTACAAAAAACTGGTTGAAATCTTCTTCAAAAACCACGACGCCACTACCATGGACCGGCAGGGGCCTGACACGGGCTCACAATACAGAAGCGCAATCTTTTACCACGGGGAAGAGCAAAAGAAAACAGCCCAGGAACTGAAAAAGGAACTTGTGGAAAAACACGTTTTCAGAAACCCGATTGTCACACAGGTAACACCCGCCATGGAATTCTACGAGGCGGAAGACTACCACCAGAAATACTATTCAAAGCGCGGAATCAAGCCAACCTGCGACATCTGAAGAAAAAAGGCTTATATAAACCAAAAGTATACATTCTATTCGTGGAAAAAAATGAAGCCTCTTTCCAAGCCACTCCTTTTTTTTGCATCCATCCTCGCTGTTCCAATTACAGTCCACGCCCACTTAATCGGCGGGGCAGGGCTTTCAAGCGGCCTTGCACACCCACTGCTCGGATTGGACCACCTGCTTGCAATGCTTGCAGTCGGAGTGATAAGCGCAAAAATCGGGGGGCGCGCAATCATAATCGTGCCAACGGCATTTGTCTCATTCATGACCATCGGAGGCATGCTTGCAATCGCGGGAATCGCTTTTCCCGCAGTCGAAACAGGGATAGCATTGTCAGTCCTATTCTTTGGAGCCATGATAGCGCTTTCAAAAAGCCCTTCACTCAAGCTTGCAATAGTGCTTGTCGCCCTGTTCGCGCTTTTCCATGGGCACGCGCACGGCGAAGAAATGCCCGTGATTGCAAGCCCCGCCCTCTACGCACTCGGATTCGTAGCATCAACTGCGATACTCCACTTCAGCGGAGCACTCCTTGGGCATTACGCGAAAAAAACGGTTTTCAGGACAAACCTGCTGAGGCTCTCCGGGGCAGCCATGAGTACAACTGGGATGCTTTTTCTTGCAGGAACCCTCTGATTCGAACTGGTTTTTAGGGCAAAAAAGCCACGCATAGACAAGATTGCAAAATCATACACAAATCAGGGCATAAATTGGGGGATTGTGGGAAAAAAATTTGAAAGACCTTATTAACGCCAAAGAACAACAATTTGTCCATGGCAACAACGGTTGTATATCTCGGGCCAATAATCACGATAATCCTATTGATAATCATAATTTTCATAGCCGTAAAGTTTGGGAAATTCATTGTCACCCTGGCGATAAACAGCCTGATTGGGCTCTTAATCCTTTTTTTGCTGAATTTTTTGCCTTTCATAAACATCGACATCAACATCTGGAGCATCCTCATCGTTGCCCTCGCGGGAATACCAGGAATCGCGCTTTTAATCCTGCTTGACTTGGCAGGAATAGCGTTCTGAGGCGGCTTTATGGCATCAAACCCGGTTGGAGTGATACTCATGATTGCAGGCGCAGGCCTAGCCATTCTTAACCCCGGCATTTTTGGAAGCGGAGCTGACTCCCTGGATTTCCTGGCCGGAGTAATACTGATAATCATTGGTTTTGTGCTCATGGCTGGAACAGGGACAAGCTCAAAAAGTGAGAAGATGGAAGAAACAAACGAAAAAATTGGCGACAAAGTCTTCCACCATGAAACAAAACAGCAAACAGAAGACATAACCGAGTCAATGGACGAAAAAGACCACGTCACAAGAAAAATTGAAACACAGAAAACGGAAAAAAAGACGGAAATAGAAGAAGAGTAGGGTCCGTAATTAATTTTGCTGATTCTCCGTTAATCCTATACGTATTTTTCGATTCGGCCTCCGAAGTATACGGTTAACTGTTGGAGTATTTGGCCCCAGTTGTCGTAGGCGAGTGTC
>JACQJF010000053.1 GCA_016198165.1 Candidatus Iainarchaeum sp.
AATAGTCCAAAAAACAGAAGAATGTTTCATTCCATTAAACCCCGTGGCAAGACCACGGGGTATTCAAAATTTAATAAATTCAAATACAAAACTAGCTGAAAAAATGCCACCGGAGTCTGGAAAAAAGTTAAAGACTACTATCCTGATAATTTAATTATTTTCACTTAATATTCTGGCATTCCCCCAGAATTCCCCCATAATTTTGCCCAGAAATTAACTTGTCGCAGCAGTAGCACTTTAGGGCCATAAAAACCGGCGCGAGTAGGTCGTACCAAATCGGACGATAGCCCCGGAGAGATTCGAACTCTCGTGGTAGGACTTGTGGGAAATTCGATGATTAAAAAAAGAAAAAAAATGGAGGGCGTTTTTTTTTAACCGCCCTGGCCTGAAATTATTGCGCCTATCCTTGCAAAGATTCCGCCCCTGTGGGAATCGGAAATCTTCTTTTTTTCCTCGATTGCCTTGTCGAGGCGCTCTATTTCATCATCGAGGTTGCGTGACTCTGACGCGCCAAGGGTTCCTGACACGTCTTCAAGGTCCTTTTTCCTTTCCTCGAGGTCATCAAGGACCTTGTCCGCTTCCTGTGCAAACTCGGGCGAGCCAAGTATGTAGTTCACGAGGTTGACTTTTTCCTGTTTTGCCTGCTCCAATCGATTGCCGCTTTCAACTACACTAAGTGCGCTTGCTTCGACAACCTGGTTGCCGGTGTTCTCGGCGATTTCATACAAGCCAAGCGCGGCTTCGATTTCGGCAGTCATCTGTGCCTGCCTTTGTTCCTTGAGGCGAACGAGCTGGCACCTGTTTCTCACCGTTCTTTCGATGAGCTCGGTTGCCTTTGAAGACTCGATTGCACCATTGCAGGTACTCACGGCATCTTCGAGCGCGGTTTTTTTGCGCAGGATATTGATTTCGCATTGTTCCTTCTGGAATTCCGCCTGGTCCCTGAATTGCGCAAGCTTCTCACCCATTTCTATGGACATCTGCTTGCACACCACTCCGACCATTTCTTCATTCGGACCACCGCCGCCATAGTTCTTCATTTTTTCAACCAATGCCGCAGCATCAGAGCCACAGTCGTCGTCATTGAATGGCCCGAAGTTCGGTCCGCCCATTCCCGGGCCTCCGCCAAATCCGCCTCCGCCCATGCCTGGTCCCTGTGGGCCAAATCCCTGGCCACCCTGGCCTCCTTGCGGGCCAAAGCCTGGTCCGCCCTGGCCGAATCCACCGTCACTTGGAAACCCTTGCTGCCCGCCTTGCTCGCCAAACGGGGGCGGGCCGAAAGGTCCGCCTGGCCCCTGTTGGCCGAATCCTTCAGGGCCACCGTTTCCAAACACCGGGCCCACGCCCTGGTTATATTGACCTGGTCCGCCTGGCCCAAAGCCCTCGCCAAATGGAGGCTGGCCCTGTGGCGGGCCATAGCCCGGCCCGTAACCTTCGCCAAACGGTGGCTGGGGCTTATCGATTTCAGGGCCGTAAAAATCTCTTACATAGTTGTCAGTGTTTTCCGGTGGTAGTACCTGGTAAAACACCGGGCGATAATTGTTCCTGTACGCTGTAAGCCCGCCGTTCCCGCCTTCAGGTGGCTGCTCTGGGGGCTGTTCGGGCGGCTGTTCCGGTGGAGGTTCCGGTGGTTGCTGAGGCGGCTGTTCAGGCGGCCTTTGTTCTCCGCAATCATTTATGCAGGAAGACGGTTCCTCGTTGCATATGCCATCCCCGCAGAAGCCTTGTTGAGGTTGCCCTCCAGGCGGCCCCCCATATTCAGGTGGGTGCTGGTCATAAGGCCCCTGCTGATACGGTCCCTGTTGGTAAGGCTGGTTGTACCCCTGGTTCATTCTTTCCAGGTCCTGTTTCATTCTTTGCTCGTCCTGCTGTCTTCTCTGTTCATCAAATTCCTTCCTTTTTTCTTCAAAGGCTTCCCTTTGCCTGCATCCGTCCAAAAACCGGTTTGCTTCCTCTTCAAATCTCTTGTTCTGGAATTCCTGTTCTTTTGCCATTTCCTTGCCTGCGACAAGTGAACAGATTTTCTCCATGTCAGCGGCGCTGGTGTTAAAGTTAAACTGTACGCCTGCTTCTTCCGCGGCCTTCAGGATTTCCGGGGGCGCCGGGAACCGAGTCATTGCCTTTGTCGGGTCACAAATGTCCTCGGAAAAGTTTGCAAGCCTCTCCTCATACCTTGTACAGATTTCCCGGATTGCCGGCTTGTTTGACTCATAAGCAGACTTTATCTGGTCAATCAATGCCTGCTCCCCGCCTTCCTCAAGGCAGGTCTCGTTAAACTTGTCTCTGCTTGTGTAAATTGCCTTGAACAATGTGTTATAAATTTTCAGTGTAACCAATTGTTCCCCGCCGCCGATGTCTGACGCAAACGGGTCAGCTGAATTAAAAACCTCGGCTGCGCCAAAACCAAATCCCTGCGGGCCAAATTCCTGGCCTCCTTGCGGTCCGAATCCACCTTGTGGCGAACCCTGCTGGCCAAAGCCAGATTGCGCTATGCCGAAAGTGGAAAACAAGAGCGCGAAAACTAGTAGTATTGAGAGCTTCTTCATGAAAAATCAAAACCTCCAACCCCAAAATAAGACGGAACTTATATTTAAAGTTTGTTAATTATATTATAGATTGCCCAAATCGCCACAATTGGCATTATTCATGGAAATCAAGGGCATTCTACATAAAATTGCAGAGGTGGCGGAGCGGCTTAACGCGCCAGCCTTGAGGGGCTTTTTTAATAGAAAACCCGCAAAAAAGTACTTGGCCATGTTTTCAACATGGCGGTAATGACGGGTGAAAAATGGAATTGCCCAGGAGAGCTGGTGTCCGAAAGGACGCGGGAGTTCGAATCTCTCCCTCTGCGTGGGTCCCTGCTTGGGCCCGCGAAGCGTGCATGGCTCTGCCTTCGGCAGAGCGGCAAGACAACTCACTCTTCACTAATTTTTTTTGGTGCTTTTCAGTTTCCATAGCGTTTTAGAAAAATAAATTTCTTTTTAAACCGCGAGGATTTTAAAAGTTATCGCACGACCAATACTTGAGACTTTTTTTCGCCTAAAAAAAATGGTTTTTTTTCCATGTCGTTTAAGGAAATCTTGTCTGTCCCCGGCATCAAGCCGGTTTTGTTCACGCTTTTCATGGCGGCTTTCGGCTTTGGGATAATCCTTCCGCTTTTGCCTTTTTACGCGCTTTCGCTTGGCGCAGAGCCGTTTGAGCTTGGGATGCTGACCGCGACTTTTGCATTCATGCAGCTGGTTTTTGCGCCCGTGTTTGGAAAGCTTGGCGACCGTTTCGGGAGGAAAAAAATACTCTTGGTGGGCACGCTTGGGTTTGCGCTCTCGTACACAATCTTTGCTTTCGCGGACTCTTTCTTCATGGCTCTGGTTGCGCGCGCCATCGAGGGTTTTTTCGCTGCGGGAATCTTTCCGACAAGCCTGTCATTGCTTTCGGATTTCACGACCGAGAAACAGCGCGGAAAGGCAATGGGCCTGATGGGGATGACTTTTTCCCTCGGCTTTATTTTCGGCCCCGCATTCGGGGGATTCGCCTCGGCGATTTCTGTGCGCGACGCGTTTTTGCTCTCCGCACTCCTGTCACTACTCAACTTTGCCTGGGTTTTTTTCAGGCTCAAAGAGCCAGTCGAGAAAAAAGAAAGCAAGGACATCATCCAACAGGAGGTGACGCTGCTTGAACACCTGGCTTCGCCCCTGCTGTTTTTGTTCCTTGCCTCAATGATGATTACTTTCATGATTGGCGGGCTTGAAGCAACGCTTGCCTTGTATACGAGTGAAAGGCTTGGGTTCACTTCCACGCAAATGGGGATAGTCTTCACATACGTCGGAGTGCTAATCATGTTCATGCAGTTCATCGGCGGAAGCCTCGTGAACCGTTTTGGCGAGACCCGCCTCATACAGGCAGGCCTGTTGTTTTCCGGCACGGGATTTTTCATGCTTTCGTTTGCTGTTGACTGGGTGTCACTGCTTTTGCCTCTCGCGGTTTTCGTGGCAGGCAATGCAATGGTATTTCCCTCTGTAGCCTCACTGATAACCAAAAAAGTGTCAGGCAAGCGCGGCGCGGTGCTTGGCCTGAACCAGTCATTCAATGCGGGCGGCCAAGTCATTGGCCCCTTGTTTGGCGGCTTTTTGTACGGCATAAACCATTCATTTGCCTTCATGGGGCTTGCCATCGTAACCTGGGGTTATTTCGTGCTTTTCACGGTTGTGGCAAGGGCAAGGCTTGCTCTCCCAACTGGGAAAAAAGAGCCTGAAAAGGGCATAAATGACGGCAATTATCGGATTTAAAAACTCTAATGCTCCAAGATATTTTTGCAATTAAAAGACAATAATTTGGGCCTTTTTGAGTGCCGGGGGTTGAAAAAAAGCCATGAAATTGTCCTATGAAAGTTACCATTCCAGAACCCGCTCTGGAAACAAGACGGGCATTACCTACAAGTGCCTAAACTGCGGGAACTTTTTGGATAACCCGACCGGGAGCCCTGAAGCCCGCAGGTTCTGCGACATGAAATGCAAAGACGAATACATGCGCCACGACTAAAGGGCATTGCCTCCGTTTTTTTTTAACGCTTTTTTCAGCAAAAAAAAAATTCCCGCTTTATTATTTCTTTTTTTTCTTTCCATTTGATTGGTTAATAATGGTTTTGCGGGCAAGTTTTTAGGTGATATTTGAAATGGCTGTGCTGGTCTGCGATGAATGTTCGAGCAAAGTCGAGTCCAACCGCTGCTGTGGGGAACCCATGTCTGTCCAGGGAAACAAGCTTGTCTGCATGAACTGTGAAAAAGAGGTTGAAGTCAACTACTGCCATGGAAAACACATGCACGAAAAAAAGTGACACGCGAAAAAAAAGGGGTTTTTTTTGGATGGCAAAAGTCGGGGTATCGATTCTTTCGGCGGATTTCAAAAAAGCAAACGAGTGGCTTTCCGAAATCGAGAAAGGAAAACCTGACATGGTCCAGTGGGACATAATGGACGGCAAGTATGTCCCAAACCGGGGCGTTGACCTGGAAAACATTCCCCTGCTCCGAAAAAAGACAAAGCTTTTTTTCGACTGCCATTTAATGGTCGAAAAACCACGGGAATATTTCCACGTCCTGAAAAACTCGGGTGCTGACTCGGCCACTTTCCACGTAGAAACCGTGAAAGAACCGGATAGGGTGATTGAAAAAATCCGTTCGCTTGGCCTTGGGGCGGGAATCGCGGCAAACAACATGATACCGGTTGAAAAAATAATCCCTTTTCTTGGCAAAGTCGACATTGCGCTTGTCATGACAGTTGAAGCCGGGTTCGGGGGGCAGGCATTCCTTCCTTCAACCCTTGAAAAAGTCCACGTGCTGAGAAAGCTAATCGACGAACAGCGTTTTGACTGTGAAATCCAGGTTGACGGGGGAATTGACCTTGAAACGGGCAGAAAATGTGTCGAGGCAGGCGCCGATATACTTATTGCAGGCTCGTTCATTTTCAGGCAGGAATCCATTTCCGAGGCAATCAAGAAACTGAAAAGTCTATAATTTTGGTTGTATTGATTTACTGCTTAATTTCTAGCAAAGATTTTTCTCAACTATTATGTCGTTGTAGGATAATGTAAAAAGTGCTTCATACGCTTGAGCCATTGAGGGGTCATAATGCCTGAATGGGCAAACTTGCGTGAAGTACTTGGGCAGGGCATTGAATGTGCCTGTTTCCCACAAGTAATTTTTTTCAGATGAATCGTATACTGCAAAATTCCAATTGTGCGCATTTACGGAACCTGTAGTGTAGCCGACGAGTTCCCCCGCGTTCATTTCCAAAGGAGTGGCAAAGAAATCTGTAATGGTGTCATTTCTTGGGGCATTCGGAAACAGTTTCCTGATTTTTTCCACTGGTTCTGTTACATGGTCGAAAACCAGGGTTATTCCGCATCCAGCGTCAATCTCCCACATATAAAACTCTGCACCCTGTTCAATGTAATGCGCCCCCTGGATGAGCTTTCCGGCCCCAGGCATATAAAGGGGTGCTCTTTGTTTGATGTTTATCAGGGTTGTTGGCATTGTTCCTTTGCTGTTTCTAAAAATTGGGGGGATTATTGACTCAATTGCGTTGATGTCTGTAAAGTGATGGGTGAATTTGGCCTTTGATGCGCAATCCGGACTTGCCGTGGAATTCGTAGCTTCTGCCCTGTTTGAATCCGGGGCTTTTGGAGTTGCTGCTTTTTGTGAATCATCTCCTGGCGTTTGTTTACCAAGTCCTTCATTGTCATTTTGCAGGGTAAAGGTGTAGGCGCCGGATAGAGTTATTGCAATAACTATGGCAAACAGCAAAATTTGTTTTTTATACATTCAAATCAACTAATCTAGAAGACATATACCCAAAGCGGCCTATTAATCTTCTGATTCTTTATGGTATAAAAGTGCTATTTTTTAATTGAAACCATGCAGGAAATTGTATTACGGTGTAAGGACACAATTGCGGTGGTGGCAGAGTGGCCTAATGCGCACGCCTGGAACCATTTTTTTGTTTGTTCAAAAAAGTGGCGGAGAGCGTGTATCCTTACGGATGCGCGAGTTCGAATCTCGTCCACCGCGTTTCATTTAAAAGTTAAAAAGCTGGAACCGGAATTTACCATATCACTTCAAGGTATTTTGACCTTGTGATTTCCTTGTCTTTGGTAATAAGTTTGGCGCCCAGCAATTGGGCTGTTGCAACAATTATTTTGTCGTGCAATTCTTTGACTTTGTCAAGCTTTTGGATTTGCTTTATAACATTGAAATCCAGCGGAGTTGAAGTATAGTTCCATCCAATTTCGATTTTTTCAAGCAATTGTGCGAATTTTACATCAATCCCTTTGGCTTTGCAAACGTAAAATGCTTCAGCAAGAACTATTGTCGGAACAATAATTGTTGCTTCGCCTTTTTCAGCACTATCAAAAGCAATCAAAGCGTTTTTGCCAAGCCTCTTGTCTTGTGACAGGTACCACAAAAACGAGTGAGTGTCGGTGACATAAATCAAGTTTACACACCGGAAAAAAGGCTTTTTTTTGCATTTGCCAGGTCAGAATCAGTGATTTTTACTCCTTTAAAAAAACCTTTCAGCGAAACCTTTTTGCCTGCCTTGGATTTGGCAAGTGAAATCTTCAAGTCACTGACTTCATTTTCGAGTTTGTTCAATTTTGACAGAAGTTTTTGGTACATTTACAAACCTAAATTACAATAGGGCATAAAGCAATATAAAAAACATTTGGAGGGGTTCGAATCTCGTCCACCGCGTAGAATTCAGATTTTTTTGAGGTATTTTTCCAAGTCCCTGTAGTTTTTGCTTCTTTCAAGCAGGCAGGCCACAATAATGTTTGGTTCTATGACAACGTAAATTAGCCGCATTTCTTTGCCTTGAAGGTTCAGCCTTACCCGGAAAACTTTCCTAAAGAGTTTTGAATGGATTTTTTTGAAGTGAAACGGGTTTTCTTCTATGAGCTTTATTTTTTCCCAAATGTTTTTTTTGGATTTTTCGTCAAGATTGTTTAACTGCTCCACAATTACAGGCGAGAGTTTTACAGAAAAAGTCATTCAAATTCCTTAAAGTATGCTTTTGCGCCAACAAGCTTTCCGCTTTTAATGCTTTTTTCAATAATGTTATCTATTAACTCTATTTCTTTGTCTGAAAAAGATTCGTCAAAATCGCTTTTCTCAAAAATCTTTTCACGCAATGAATCAGCTGCAAGCTCCTGCACGTTTTTATAGCCGTAATACTCTGCAAAAGACTGTGCGGAAGCATAAAGATTGCCAGAGATTTTAAGGTTTATCTGTTTAGTAGCCATACAGATATCAATAGGAACCTAAAGATATTTAAACTTAACCAACCAGGATAGCCCAATAAGCTTTGGCGTAGTTACCCGAAACAGTTACCCTAATGGAGTGCTGAAACCTAAACCGTTATTTTTGATGAACTCCTGGTATTTTTCCATAAGCGCGTTGAACCGCATTCCAATTCGCTCAACACCCCTGTAAACGTTCCGCTCCTTCGGAATTTCCTTGAAACCAAGCTCTTTGAAAAATTCCTCAGGGTAAAGCTCCTGCAAGCGATGCACGCTCGCAGATTTATAAAGCCGGTTTGTTATAAGCAATTTGGCAGTTTCCAAGGTGTTCTTGGCTCTGCCAAAACCC
>JACQJF010000061.1 GCA_016198165.1 Candidatus Iainarchaeum sp.
ATGGACACTCGCCTACGACAACTGGGGCCAAATACTCCAACAGTTAACCGTATACTTCGGAGGCCGAATCGAAAAATACGTATAGGATTAACGGAGAATCAGCAAAATTAATTACGGACCCTTGGATTTTACTAATTTCTTTACTACTTCCGTATGTTTTCCTTTATTTTTGACGACTTGTGGTGTTCCGGTCGAAAAGCAGGGATTCTTTTGACTCCACATTTCAACCCAAGCCCTGAAATTTTTTCCTCAACCTCTTTTTCGCTTTCACGCATGTCATAACCCAAAGCCAAAATGTCGGGGCGGAATTTTTCAACAGTCCTGTAAAAATCATCCTCATAGCCCACGACAGCCTCGTCAACGCACCGGAGCGCGCCCACTATTTGGGCGCGCTCATCCTGTGGGTAAACCGGTTTTTTTCCCTTGAATTTCTCAACGTTTTTGTCCGTTGTCACGATGACTACTAGGTAATCCCCAAGTGCCCTTGCCGCCTCGAGGTACTTCACGTGCCCCGGGTGCAGGACGTCAAAAGTCCCAAAAGCCATGACTTTCCGCATGTAAATAGAATGTTTTCATGAAAGATTATTTTAAAGCCACGGGAGTGGAAAAAAAATAAGGAAAACAAGGGAGGGTTAAATTTGTCTCCCCCGCTGGGTTGCTTATTCTACTTTTACGCAACGTTTACCGGAATAATTAGGTAGTCTTTTCCAATTACGGTATATGGAATCCTCATAGCTTTCATAATACCATACCCCTGGAGCGAACCTATCACACCAATATCTAAACAGTGGAATATCCTTATCAAAAATTTGGGGTTCTGGATCCGTATGGCAGCCCATGCATTTTTCATTTTCAGGTTCACTAGGCGGGCCTACATTAGGACGCATTGTTTTGGCGGCAACAAAACTGACGCTAAAAACCAGGATAACCGCCACTAAAACTAAAAAACCAAGTTTTCTGAAATTCATTTCTTTTTTCCCCCCTTTTTTTTTGTTTCCATGCCTTTTGCAAGTTTTAAGGAAAAACTCCAAAAAACATGTTAAATGTGCCTCAAAAAGCGTTTAAATGATGCAGTTTTGGGGAGGGGGTTTAATATAAAACATTTTTCTATATCTCCTATTTCACCCCATGCCAACCACGACAGCCCAGAAGCTTTCAGCTATTGAAGCGAACACGGTTGAAATAGTCTCAAAGGAAGAGCTGCAGGCACTCATTGAGGCAAAGAAAACGCCTATCGCCTATTGTGGTTACGAGCCAAGCGGGCCCATCCATTTAGGGCACCTGGTGACCATTTCAAAGCTCAAAGACCTTGAAAAAACCGGTTTTCGGGTAAAAATCCTTTTAGCGGACTGGCATGCTTTCCTCAACAAAAAAGGCACGATAGAAGAAATCCGGCAAATGGCCAAAGAGTGGGAAAAAAGCATCAAACGCCTCGGGTTCAAAAATGCCGAGTTCGTGCTTGGAAGCGCATTCCAAATGAAACCCCTTTATTTTGAAGACGTGCTTGAATTGGCCTCTCATGCAACGCTCCAGCGCGGCCTGCGCTCAATGCAGGAAGTAGCGCGCGACATAGAGCACGCGCACATTTCGCAGATGGTTTACCCGCTCATGCAGATTGCCGACATCAAGCATCTTGGCGTGGATGTTGCACAGGCTGGTATAGAACAGAGGAAAATCCACATGCTTGGCCGCGAACTATTGCCGCAAATCAGGTGGAGAAAACCCGTACTCGTCCACACGCCGCTAATCAATTCCCTCACGGGGGATGGGAAAATGTCCTCCTCGAAACCGGAGACTTTCATTTCGCTTGCCGATTCACCGGAGCAAGTCTTGCACAAGGTGAACAAGTCATTCTGCCCCGAAGGCGTCGTTGATAAAAACCCGGTCATTGAAATCACGCGACTCATACTCTTCCCCTTATTCGGCGAATTGGAAATCAGGCGGCCTGAAAAGTTCGGCGGGGACAAAACCTACGCGTCTGCCACCGAACTTGAAAAGGATTTCGCGGAAAAAAAACTCCACCCAATGGACCTCAAAAAAGCCTGTGCTGAGTGGATTTCCGAAATGTTTGGAAAAACCGGTTCGGGAAAATAAGGCTCGCCAATGCAGGCAGAAAAATACTGTTTTTGCCGAGCGAAAAGCAATTAACCTATTTTAGGAAAAATAGAAAAAAAAGCAGAGGGGGCAAAAGCCCCCCTGTAATTTTATGGGTTGCCTTCAGCTCCAATGGTTATGAATGGAATCAGAGACGATATCCAATCACAATAAAAACTTGGATTCAAAAACCAGCAGAATCCATAATTATCAGGTACTTTTGGTTCACCTTGTACAGGCTCGTTAGGTTCATCAGGGTCCATGTCTTTAGCGGAAACAAAACTGACGCTTAAAATCAAAGTGGCCACCAAAAGCAAAAAACTCAGGTTTCTAAAACTCATTGTTTTTTCCCTCCATGGTTTGTTTTTGCAGTTTCAGACTACAAAAAAGCATCTTAATACTGGGCAAAACACCTTAAATAGGTTATTTATCCAAATCAGGCTCCAAAAAACCACTCAAGGGCCAACCTTTAAATAAACTTTAATGTATAAGTAGATAGTGGAGTAGTGGGTGGCGAGCTGACGGTAATCCCTAAAGGATGGCTGAGGAAAGTCCGCCCACTCAAGCCCAAGAAATTGGGCATATCAAAACCACTCTTGAAAAAGAGTCCTCCTGAACAGAAACGATACGGGACCATTGCTTTGATTCACGGAGCGTATGTGTGTCACCTTTTGGTGACGCGGTAGTACTGTATTACCGCGCCATCACAAGATGGCGCCATGTACGCGTCGCGGGCTCACGCAAGGGCCCCGATGAAACGCACGGGGGGTTTCACCCGCTTTACCGCGGGGAGAGTGCAAGTCCAAAAGAGACGCAGCAGGTCAAACTGCCAGCCAGTTTTTTTGACTGGTTGAGGCGAATGCCCGCAACCAAAACGCCGTTCTGAACGGTTTTTGGCTAACAAAAGGCGGCTTACTCCCCACTGCTCCACTTTCTACTTTTTCCTTGAAACTGGTTTTCGAGCAGAAATTCTGCAAGGTATTCCCCAAACATCTGTTGATATATCTCTTTCAAAACCAAATGCTTCGTAACTTCCATGAAAAGTACTTAAAGGTCTTTTTAGAAATTCAGGCAATCTTTCAAGGTCCCTTAATTCTTGAATGGTGGTTTTTGAAGCACCCTTAAGTGCTGTTTCTTTAGTTAAGTTTTTTTCTGAAAGTATTTCAAAACCCCCCTTTTTAAGTGCATCCCTCAGTATGTTTTTGTTCAGTCCTAAAACTGTTACAAACAATCTTCCATTTGGCATTAAAACTCGGAAAACACTTCCAACATATTGTGTAAATATTGACCTAAGAGCTGCAACTCTTTCAGGTGAAATAAGCTTTTTTGTTTTTAATAATGACTCAGCTAATACATCATCAATAAAAAATTCGTCATTTATTATCTTTACTGAGTTTGGCCTTTGTTTTTTCAGAAACTCCGTTGCATCTACTTGCTTGAACTGATGATGAGGTTGACTGAGAAGTCTTCCCCTTTTATCAAGCAAAGCAAGTCTTTCCAAGTCAACTGACACAAACATTCCTTTATTTGGTCTGCCTTTTCTATGCTCGGCAAGCCGCCAACCGTGCTCTGCTTCAGGTCCGCTTCCAAGGTCAAGAAAACTAATCAAATTTTTTCTTGGTTTTCTAGTGGGTTGTCGTGGCTTTGGCATGCAGTAATTGTTGTTTTAAGAGCTTTAAATAGGTTTTGCAAAGGTTAAAAATAAGGCCTTTTTTGCCAAAGTATGCCCTTAATATAGTTTTCCTGGGCTAAAATATTAAAATTCAATAAAATCAGTTAAAAAAGAAAAAAAGGTGAAGTCATTGGGTTTTGGAGACAGGAGTTCTTTCGGTGGCCCTAGGGAAATGCATGACGCTACCTGCTCAAGTTGCGGGAAAGCATGCCAGGTTCCTTTCAAGCCAATAGAAGGAAAGCCAGTATACTGCAGAGACTGTTACTCAAAAAGACAAAGAAGCTACTAACTTCCTTCTGAGTTTTTTCAGTCAAAAAATTTTCTAATTGTTTTTTTTTCTATTTTTTTTATTCAAGTCCTGCCGTTAGGCTGTTTTTTTTAGGGAACTATTCCAGTAGTTTGAAGAATTCTTCTTTGCTCATTTTCAGGTCTTGTTTAATGATTTTTACCAATAATTTGATTCTGATTTCTTTATGGAGCGGGACAAGGGTTGTCCTTCCATCTGAATGTTCAAAAAACAAGTGGGAACCTTTTTGTCTTATTCCCTGGAAACCCAATTTATGGAGTGCTTCCAGGACTTTTCTTGTTTTGACCGAATTAGGCATGTACTGTGACCCTTTCCACTGAAACAAAGGATGATTTGGGCCTGCCTTTTTTTTCTTCCTGAACCTCTAAACAAAGTTCTATTGCTTCTTTAATGTTTTTCAAAACCTGTGCTTTTGTCCTGCCTTGGGTGTGGCAACCCTGCAATGCAGGAACATCCCCAACAAACCAGCCATCTTCGTCTTTTTCTATGATGACGTCAAAGGTTTTTACTCTCAACTCAACCACCAAATTACAAATGTGGCAACGCAAATAAAAGACTTTTTAATGTTTGGTTGGCCTATTTTTATAGATAAATCATTGAAAAGTATTGGGTGAAAGAATGAGGATAAATTTTGACAAAAAAGCCGACGCGCTTTACATCCGGTTTAGTGAAGAAAAGTATTTTGAAAGCGACGAGCTTCGGGAAGGAATAATCCTGGACTTGGATAAATCAGGCAAAGTCATTGGCCTTGAGATTCTTGACGTTTCAAAAAACCTTCCAAAAGAATCCCTGAACAAAATCAGTTTTGAACTCCTTGAAAAACAGGTTGTACAGGCATAGTAATCCTTGAGTCTGGCCTTATTTCTTTTAAACCCTTTTCAGCCCATTTTTTGCATGGAAAACCATATTACTGAACCATCTTCAGATGGTTCACATATGCGTCGTAAACTCACGCAAGGGTTTCTTGAATGAAACCCGACAAACAGGTAAAGGCAGAGTTTAGGGAAACCGCTTCAAAAAACCCTGAAAAACACTATCCAGTCAGCGTGCTTAAGCAAAATGGTTTTTCGCGCCACAAGTGCCAAACCTGTGGAAAATTCTTTTGGTCTGTCAGCGCTGGCGCGAAAGCGTGCGGCGACCCTGCGTGTTCGGGGGGTTATCGTTTTGTCGGGGATTCGCCTGCAAAAAAACAATTCGACTATCTAGAAGCCTGGCAGGCGTTCAAAAAATTCTTCAAAAACAAGGGATATTACGAGTACAAACCTTACCCCGTCGTTGCACGCTGGCGCGAAGACGTTTACTGGGTAGGTGCAAGCGTTTACCCCTTCCAGCCATTTGTAGTGAGCGGTGAAATCAAGCCAAAAAGCAACGCGGCAATTATCCCACAGCCTTGCCTGCGGTTCAACGACATTGACAACGTCGGAATCACCGGTTCGCACTACGTGTGCTTTGACATGCTTGGCCAGCTGCACTTTGAAAAAGCACAAGATTATGACTTGGAACTTTACTGGAGCGAATACTTCGAGTGGCTAACGAAAGGAATGGGCGTGCCTTCACACGAACTTGCCGTGCACGAGGATGCCTGGGCGGGCGGGGGGAACTTCGGGCCATGCATGGAATTCTTTTCAAGGGGAATGGAAATCGGGAACCAGGTCTACATGCAGTACAAAACCCTTGAAAACGGTTTTGAAGAATTGCAGATAAAGGTCCTTGACATGGGCCAGGGCCATGAGAGAATCCCCTGGTTCACCACCGGGAAAAGCACGAGTTACGAAACGACTTTTCCGCCCGTTGCAAGGCACCTGTACAAACTCACCGGCCTAAAGGCTGACGAAAAATTCATGCAGTCCTTTTTGCCATATTCCGCCCTGCTTAACGTGGATGAAGTGGAGGACGTTGAAAGCGTCTGGCAAATGATTTCAAAAAAACTTGGAGTAGAAAAAACTGAGTTAAAGGAAAAAGTCCTTTCCCTTGCGGCGCTTTACTCGGTTGCCGAGCACTCGCGCGCAGCCCTGTTCGCGCTCAACGACGGCGCACTACCGTCAAACGTGGGCGGCGGCTATAACCTGCGCGTGATAATGAGGCGCATGTTTGAACTTTCTGAAAAAAACGATTGGCAGGTTGACTTTTCAGGGCTTGTGGAAATGCACGCAGCCTTCCTCAAACCGCTTTACCCTGCCTTGTCACAAAACCTGCCGGATGTCAGTGAAATCATTGAGAACGAGAAACAGAAATTCCATTTATCACGCGAGCGTGCAGCAGGAATCATCAAGGGTGTTGTCACGACCACAGTGTCACTTGACAAGCTCGTTGAACTGTATGACTCGCACGGCATTTCACCGGAGGCAGTTGCCGCCGAAGCAAAAAGGGCGGGGCAAAAAGTGAATGTGCCGGACAATTTTTACGCTCTTGTGGCAGAGCGCCACGAAAACAGGGAACAGGCGACTAAAACGAAAAAAGACTTCCAGCTTGACTTGTCCGGCTTGCCCGACACAGAAATCCTCTACTACGGCGACTGGAAAACAACAGAGTTTTCCGCAAAAGTTTTGCGCGTTGTTTCAAACGAGTTTGTAGTTCTTGACAAAACCGCTTTTTACCCGACAAGTGGCGGCCAGTTGTTCGACACTGGTTTTCTGGATGGTGCGCGTGTGGTGGATGTTTTCAGGCAGGGAAAAATAATCGTCCACAAATTGGAAAACAATTCCATGCGGGAAGGCATGGCTGTAAAAGGAAAAATCGATTTTGAGCGGCGAAAGCAATTAATGCAGCACCACTCAGGAGTCCACGTGTTGAACCTGTGCGCAAGAAAGGTGCTTGGCCCGCATGTTTACCAGGCCGGTGCGGCAAAAACCACTTCAAAGGCACGGCTTGACATAACGCATTATGACAATCTCTCGGATGAGCAGGTAAAAAAAATCCAGCAATGCTGTAGTGATGCAATCAAAAAAGACCTCGTGGTGAAAAAAGAGTTTTTGCCGCGCGAAGAAGCGGAGGAAAAATACGGTATGAGGATTTACCAGGGCGGGTTCATTCCTGGAAGGAACCTGCGCATTGTCACGATTGGCGATGACGTGGAGGCCTGTGGCGGCACGCACGCAAACAGGACAGGAGAAATCGGGCAGATTAAAATAATCGGCTCTTCAAAGGTTCAGGATGGAATAATCCGGTTGAATCTTGTCGCCGGGCATGCGCTTGAAAGCTCGTCGAAAAAAGAAAGCGATTACCTCGTGCAAACGGCTGGGATTCTTGGAGTCAGGCCTTCACTTGTCCCCGGACGCGTGGAAGAGCTTTTTTCCAAGTGGAAGAAAGCGAAAAAAGCCCTCAAGCAGGGAAAAAAACCCGAACAGGATTTGTTTGCCCTGTTCTCTGCACAGGAAACCATGCTCGACGAGGAGGGGCTCCTGAAAAAAGCAAGTGCCGCCTTGTCCACAAAGCCCGAGCACCTGCCAAACACGGTTAAGCGCTTTCTGCGTGAACTTGAGGAACTGCGGAAAAAAAGCCTGGGCCAAAAATAAAAAATTTCTTTGGGGGATTTGAGCCGCTGCAGTACCCAGTAAAAACTATATATATAAATTGCAGACATAGTTTAGTGCAAATGCCGGACAGAAAACAATTTTTTCTCCTCGTGTTTTTAATGGCCGCGGTTCTTGCCGCGGCGTTGTTTTTCCTGCAGCAGCCGCACCCTTCAACCGGCCTGTATGCAATGGGCCCTGATTTTTTCGAGGATGATTATTCGAACGCAAGCGGCATAGCGGTCCGCAACAACGTGGTCGTGGAAAATGGCCGTGTCAGGCTGGCTGGTTTGGATGGTGGGACAAGCCCTGGCGGGCTGCTTGGCAGTGGCCTAAAGGTTTTGGAGGCCACAATATGGGGCAAGGCACAGCCCGCGGGTGAAGGGGTTTCCGATAACTTTGAATCAATTGAAATTAACCCTGCAGGGAACCTGTATTCGCTCTACGTGGATTGGGTTGAAACTGGTTTCGGAGTGAAACTGGAAGTTTCAACTGACGGTGGCAGGGCTTGGTGCCCCATGCAGGATGAAAGTTACTTGAATGACCCGGCTTGCCCTTTGCCCTCAGACTCGTTCAAGTACAGGGCCAGCTTTACGGCAGGCACCAGCCTTGAAAGCATGCGTTTCAACTGGAAGACAGCGCCAAAGCCGGCCTGTAGTAACAATGTGACAGAGCCACCCGAGGTTTGTGAATGCGGCTTGGACAAAGTTTGCGGCAACTCGGATGACAATTTGAACGGGCAGACCTGCCAAACACAGGGCTATCAAGGCGGAACCCTTGCCTGTGGCACCACCTGCCTTGCCTACAATACAATGGACTGCGGTGGGAGCCCGCTTGCAGGAAGCTGTGGCAACGGGATAATAGAACCACCGGAAGTATGTGACATCGGTTTGGATGGAATAGAGAAAACAAAAGATGACGTTGTGGGGGATGAAACTTGCCAGGAAAGGGAATTCCAATTCGGAAGGGTTTTCTGCAACGCAGGATGCATGGATTTTAGCCTGGATTTTTGTTATAGCGAACAGGATACCGACGGGGATGACCTGGATGATGACTGGGAGAGATACAGATTCCGCGAGGAAGGATTGAGATACGGGGCTTCAGACGACCCTGATGGCGACGGCTTGATAAACCTGTTTGAGGAAGAATTCACGAATCATCCCCTCATACCTGACTGGGATAATGACGGGCTAAACGATTATGACGAAGCTTTTGTTTATCACACTTACGGTCTTCAAGGCTTTCAAGATTCAGATTTCGACGGGCTTTCAGACATCGATGAAATCCAGGATTACGGTACAAGCCCGGCAAACCCTGACACAGACGGGGATTTTCTTAATGACGGCTACGAAATCCAAAAAGGATCCAATCCCCTTGAAAAAGATTCATGGAACTATGAAATTTATTTGAACGACGGCAGGCACACGAGAACGCAGGAAGGCATTAATGTAACGGACGATATAATGGGCGACTTGGTGATGATACCCTGGATGGAATTGACTACCGTCACGGGCCTTATTCCAGAAGGAAGGGATAAGGATCTTGTTGAAATCTTTTCTGATGGAATAACTGCTTGGTCAGAAGCGGGGGCAAAGCATGTTGGAGTCGCGGGAACCGGGTGGATAGTTGATAAAAGTCCGGCGCCGGGATATCAAAATCAATACCTGGAAAGATTTCATTCCAAGGCCCAGGAAAACAACATTCAACTGGTTCCTGGAATAAAAATCAGCCTTTTTGTTGACAGTTGGGAAGATTATTTTGACCCTGGAAAAGAAGCTTTTACTAAAATCCGCACATTGATGGACCAGACTACAGAACTGACGGCTTCAAGGCATTTTATAATCGAGGAAGAAGTGCCCATATCATGGGTAAAAGACGCTTTTGTGAATGGTGAACTCGACCTGAACCAGGAAGATATCGCCGATTTTAAAAGCAATATCACCTTGCTGAAGAAAGAAGGGGTTACGGTCCATTTCTGGCTGCCCCAGGTTTATTTGGATGAAAGCGGCAACCTCCCGTCCCGCCCACAAAACCCGAGAGAGGATGCCAGAAAATCGCTTGAGTATGTTTACACGCAATTAGCCCTTGCAATGAGCGAAGCCCTCGGCGAGCAGTTTGGCCAAATGAACGCAGAGGTCGCCAGGTCCGTAAACAATAAAGTGAAGGCAGTGCCTTATTCCGGGAGAAGCTTAAGAATGTTTGAGGTTCTTCAAGAGAACGGAGTCCCATACAATCAGCTCGTACTTGCCCATCGTCCCTATCGCTTTGGCATTAACAGTCCCGAGTCAAATACATTCGGCATGGAAGGCGGGGTCGCGGAAATTTTGTCGGATTTAAGTTATTATTATGGAAAAGATTTGGAAAATGAAAATTTCAGAGACCTTAAATTCAATACCTTGCAGTTTTATCCCGGGGCAACTTATTTTGATTTGTATGGATGGGGAATAGCCGACTATGTCAATCACGGGGCGCATTTTAATGTCTGGCCCAAAGACGATATACAAGAAGGGCAGAAAGTTTTCATTATCTTGAATGTCGATGATGCAACTGCAAGGAATTTCAAAGTCAAGCATGAGATTCCTTTCGGGGAAGACAAACCAGTTGTTCAAATAGACGAGCAAAAAAAGAGAGTTATTTTTGAATGGACCCCCGCATATAACCGCGGCAAAAAAGACAAGGAATATTACTGGATTGACTTCTCCTACGAAAAAGAAGACCCGGAACTCGGCACTTATGCCTGGTCGAGGGGAATCAGGCTTGTCGTAAATGATTTTGGAGTTGCATGGTCCCAGGCAAGCGACAACGCAGACGGCGATGGCGATGGATACGGCAACAAGGATGAACGGGATAATGGAACCGACCCGGATGATTTTGAGGACTTCCCGCAAAACGATTTTGACTCCGATTTTATCTCGGATTTGAATGATGTTGACGACGACAACGACGGGGACCCTGATGAGACTGACTGCGAGCCCAGAAATCCTTTAGTGCACCATGGCGCACAGGAAATTTGCAATGACAGGATAGACAACGATTGTGACGGTTTCATTGACCGCGATGACCCCGATTGCGGCGGCGAGCCCGGGGCAGAATGCGGGAATGGTGTCGCGGAACCGGGTGAGCAGTGCGATGGGAGAGATTTGAGGGGCAGGAGTTGTCCGCTTGAGGGCCATCCTGATGGCGGGGAACTGGCGTGTTACCCCAAGGGGCATGAAAGGGAGTGCAAGTATAACGTGGAGGGTTGTTCGCGTTTGCCGCTTCGGTCGAAATTTGATGGCCGGACGACTGACTTTGGCAGAGAGCCTGACGTGAACAACGTCCGTGACGCTATACTCGAGGTTTCTGCTCATGGAATGATTCAGTTCAAAGGACAGAACCTGAATTTTCACACGCTCAACTTGGATAGGGATGTGTTAATCGAGGCTAAAAAGATTGGCGTGGACACTGGCAATATTCCACGTTTCCGGGTCCCCGCGGAGTTGAGTTTTTACAATCTGAGTTTTGTTGACCCCGTGGTTTTCAGGGACGGCGTTGCATGTTCGGAGTGTGAAAGAGTTAGCTATTCCGATGGCGTTTTAGTTTCCCGGGTACCGTCTTTCAGCGTTTATGAAGTCGCGGAAAAAGGAGAAGAGCCCCCTCCAGGCCCCGAACCCCCACCCGGTCCGGAACCACCAGGCGGGCCAGACGGTGGAGGGGGCGGAGGCGGTGGTGGTGGCGGTGCTGGTTGTAATCCGACGATTGCTGACAAGGATGGCGATTGTATAACCAAGGACAAGGATTGCAGCGATTTTAACCGCAACGTGGGTTTGTGCACGGGTTGTAAGGTCTGCACGCAAGGGCAATGCGTGCTTGGCTCGGAGTGTGAAAACGTCACGGAAGAAGACTCGGATGGCGATGGCTTGACTGACGAACAGGAACTGGAAATTGGTACAGACATTAACCTCGTTGACACCGATTTCGATTTAGTCTCGGACTACAGGGAAGTGCAGGACGCAACCAACCCGCTTGACCCCGCAAGCAATGCGCTGGTCGTCGTGTTTGACAAAGTGATTTCCGTTGGCGGCATGCAGAAATTCTTTGTGAACCACCCGGTGACAGGAAAGATTCTTTCATTCACGCTTGAAGTTTTCCTGCCGGGTGGGCAAAAAAAAGTGGTTGAAGCAACTAGCGGTACTGCCGGGTTTGTTGTTGAACAACCCGGGACAACTGCTTTTAGGGTTTACGAGCAGTCATTTTCCAGGGAAGGTTCTTTCACTTCAAGGCCCAAAACCCTTCCGGGGCTTCCAATTGACACCCAGGCTGTAGAGGAAGCCTTGGGTGAAGAAGCCAGTGTAAAACCTGAATATTTCATTCTTTTCGCAGTTGGCCTTGCCACGGTTGCAATCGCGAGTTTTGCAGCCATGCGCATGTTTGTAAGGGAAAACATAAAGCCAAAATGAGGAAAAAAGCACGGCACACAACGTTTAAATAAACCAAACCAGTCTATTTTTTTGCATGGCAAAAAGAAAAGCATTCATGCTTGCTGCAGGCGTTTTTTTTTCCTCAATGGCTTTGGCACAGGAAATGGCGCCCGCTTCCCTCCAACTTGTTTTTTACGCTATGGCAGTTCTTGCCCTTCTCTGGCTTGCAAGCCTTGCCTGGGTTTCACTGCGGGTCCTTTCCTCCTCAAACAAAACCAAGTGGAAAGCTTTGTGGATAATTGCAACGATTGTGCTTGGGGTTTTCGGAGCGGTTTTCTTTTTCATTCTGGGCGAGAAAAAAAGGATACCTGGTAAAAAAGAGACGCAGAAGCAAAACTCCAAACAGGCCTCAAGGCAACCCGGAGTGCCTGAAGAAGTCGACCTTTACTCCAAAGCGGACATACAGCCAATGGCGGGTTTCAAGCCCTCCCTTTCAGATGCCCCACGTGGGCAGGCTGTTGAAGGGCACAAAAAAATGCCCGCAGCGTTTTCCGCAAAACCAAGCCAGGAATCGGGACTGTTTGAATATGGGAAAAACCCTGGGTTCGTGAAACCAAAAACAAAAGACCTGTTTGAACAATTTAAAAAAGAAATTGCCCGGCCCGAGCCTATCCAACCGGAACCCGAACCGGAACCGGTTTTTGAAAAACAAGAACAACCGGTAGAAGAAACCCCTGCCTTGGATTCAGACAAGACTCTTGGGAAAACAGGGGAAATAGCCCTTTCACCGGGTGAAAAAACCGAAGTCGAGGAACTCGCAAGGATAATAGAGCCCGAAAAAAACGAGCACCCAAAAGAAGAAATACTCAACATCATCCTCGAAAAAGGATACTCCATCAACGTTGCAAGGGCTGTATTGAAAGAGCTGTTCAAGAACTGAATATTGCTTATCAGCTTGGACAATAATTTTTCTGTATTTTTGGTCAGGCTCGTTTTTTCTTTGTGGCCATGACTATTATCGTTCCTGCAAGCAGTATGGCAACTGCAATTATTGCAATCAGGGGGTTGTAGCCTGTTTTTTGTGTGGGTTCAACGGGTGGTGTGATTAGTCCGGTGGGTCTTTTTACTGTTATGGTTTCGATGCATTTGTTGTTTTC